>CBFGPE010000057.1:0-39733 GCA_965650625.1 uncultured Azospirillum sp.
GTGCAGACACTGTATCATCCCAGCCCTTTATAAAGGGTCAAGCGGAACCTTAACGATGTGTTTACAATGTAAAGGGGAGGGCGGTGCAGCGTTCGGCACGCCTCGGACGTATGTCAGCCAAAAAAGTTTGAGGAGCTGACTTTCAGCATATTGCGTAAAAGAGAAAAGGCCGCTAGCTATACAGCCGCGGCCCGAGTTTAGGGAGGAAACGCCTGAAAGGCGATCGAAACAACAAATAATGCTGCGTCGCCGAAAATCCAGCCCGATGTGGCTGGATTTTTCGTTTCTACCGCAAGTCTCTTGCCTATAATCCGCGCCGCCCCGGCGGAAGGGGATTCCCCAAATGGTTGGTTGCGCTATCATGTCAGCCCAACGAACCATACAGCCGGGAAGAATCCTCATCATGAAACGGCGTGCGTTCCTCTCCAGCGCCGGTGTCGGCCTTGCCGCCGCCGGAACCGCCGCGACCATCGCGGCCCCGGCCATCGCCCAGACCTCCCAGCCGGAGATCAAGTGGCGCATGGCGTCGAGCTATCCCAAGAGCCTCGACACCATCTATGGCGCGGCGGAGTTCATCGCCAGGCGGGTGTCCGACGCCACCGACGGCAAGTTCCAGATCCGCACCTTCGCGGCGGGCGAGATCGTCCCGGCGCTGCAGGTGCTGGACGCGGTGCAGAACGGCACGGTCGAGTGCGGCCAGTCGGCGGCCTATTTCTATGTCGGCAAGGACCCGACCTTCTGCTTCGACACCGCCATGCCCTTCGGCCTGAACACCCGCCAGCACATCGCCTGGATGATGCACGGCGGCGGTCTGGAGCTGATGCGGGAGGTGTTCAAGGATTACAACATCCACCACATTCCGGCCGGCAACACCGGCGCCCAGATGGGCGGCTGGTTTCGCAAGGAAATCAAGAGCCTGGACGATCTGAACGGCCTGAAGATGCGCATCGGCGGTCTGGTCGGCCAGATCCTGACGCCCTTCGGGCTGGTCCCGCAGCAGCTCGGCGGCGGCGACATCTATCCGGCGCTGGAACGCGGCACCATCGACGCGGCGGAGTTCGTCGGCCCCTATGACGACGAGAAGCTGGGCTTCTACAAGGTCGCCAAATACTACTACTACCCCGGCTGGTGGGAGGGCTCGGCCCAGATCCCGCTGATGTTCAACATGCAGGCCTGGGAAAAGCTGCCGAAATCCTACCAGACCATCCTGGAACAGGCCTGCTGGGAAGCCAACGCCTGGATGATCGCCAAGTACGACACGCTGAACGCCTCGGCGCTGAAGCGGCTGGTCGGCGGCGGCGCAATCCTGCGCCCCTTCCCGCGCGACATGATGCAGGCCTGCGAGAAGGCGGCGTTCGAATTTTACGACAAGCTCGCCGCCAGCAACCCGCGCTTCAAGAAGGTCTATGACGGCTGGAAGCCCTTCCTGGAACAGGAGCGGCTGTGGTTCCGCGTCGCCGAGAACGGCTTCGACAGCTTCGTCTACAGCCAGTCGGCGCAGCAGCGCTGAGCCGCGCCGCGGGGCGGATCATGTGCGACGATTCGCCCCGCCTTTCGTTGAAAAGGCTGATTTTTCCAGGTCCTTCTGTCCGCGATCTCGATCATTGGTCTTCTCAATCGCACGCGAATGGAGCACACTGCCGGTCTAAGCGTGGGCATTGCCTTCGCAGTTGCACAAAATTTCGGCAAAGCGTTGAATTGATCACGACATAGTCATTCCTCTTGTCTATTTTCTTAAACGCGTGGTACCGTCAGGGTCAGAAAGACGGACCGGACCGGGGTGGCGTACCCGGATCCAGGTCGCCTGTGACGGGAGCGGACGGATGGACGGCGGGATGATCGCGACGACAGAGACCCTGGTGCGCTTTTCCGGGGTGCAGAAGACCTACGATGGCGAGCATCTCGTGGTGAAAAGCCTCGACCTCGACATTCGCAAGGGTGAATTCCTGACGCTGCTGGGGCCGTCGGGGTCGGGCAAGACCACCACGCTGATGATGCTGGCCGGGTTCGAGGTGCCGACCCATGGCGATATCTTCATCGGCGACCGGCCGATCAAGAACACGCCGCCGCACAAGCGCGACATCGGCATGGTCTTCCAGAACTACGCCCTGTTCCCCCACCTGACGATCGAGGAAAATGTCGCGTTTCCGCTGTCGGTGCGCGGCGTTCCGAAGGCGGAGGTGAAGGAGCGGGTGAAGGCTGCGCTCGACATGATCAAGCTCGGCAATCTCGCCAGCCGCCATCCCGGCCAGCTGTCGGGCGGCCAGCAGCAGCGCGTGGCGCTCGCCCGCGCCCTGGTCTTCAACCCGGCGCTGGTGCTGATGGACGAGCCGCTGGGCGCGCTCGACAAGCGCCTGCGCGAGCATATGCAGCTGGAGATCAAGCGCCTGCACGAGACGATGGGCCTGACCGTCGTCTACGTCACCCACGACCAGGGGGAGGCGCTGACGATGTCCGACCGCATCGCGGTCTTCAACGACGGCATCGTCCAGCAGATCGACCGCCCGGATGCGCTGTACGAGCGGCCGGTGAACAGCTTCGTCGCCAACTTCATCGGCGAGAACAATGTCCTGAGCGGCGTTGTCGAAAATATCGAACAGGGCTGGGCGCGGGTCGCGCTGGATGCCGGCGGCTCGGTGGTGGCGCAGGCGGTGAACATCGGCGGCCCCGGCAACCGCACCTCGCTGTCGCTCCGGCCGGAGCGTGTGGCCATCGAAACCGGCGACAGCGGCGACAGCAGCATGAACCGGCTGCCGGCGACGCTGACCGACCTGATCTATCTCGGCGACCACACGCTGGCGGTGCTGAACACGCCGGCCAACCCGGAATTCATGGTCAAGCTGCCGGCCGGTTCCTATGCCGGTTTGGCGCCGGGCCAGGATGTCTACATCGCGTTCCGCCCGGAGGACTGCCGGGCGCTCGATCCGGTCTGAGGACGTGGTTCCTCGGCGCCAGGATGCCTTTCAGCAACAACAACCACGACCAATAAGGACGGGGAATCATGTCGAAGATTAAGGTGGCTCTCGGTTTCGCTGCGACCTTCACCGCGCTCACGGCCCTGGCTTCGGCCGCAAGCGCCCGCGACCTGACCGTCGTGTCGTGGGGCGGCGCCTATCAGGACGTCCAGAAGAAGGTGTATTTCGGTCCGTTCAAGGAGACCGGCACGCCGATGAACGACGAATCCTGGGACGGCGGCGTCGGCGTCCTGCGCGCCAAGGTCCAGGGCGGCGCCTCCACCTGGGACGTCGTGCAGGTCGAGAGCGAGGAGCTGGCGCTGGGCTGCGACGAAGGTCTGTACGAGAAGCTGAACTATTCCAAGATCGGCGGCGAGGACATCTATCTGCCGTCCACGGTCAATCCCTGCGGCGTCGGCGCCATCGTCTATGACTTCGTCCTCGGCTACGACAAGGACAAGCTGAAGGACGCGCCGAAGAGCTGGGCCGATTTCTTCGACACCAAGAAGTATCCGGGCAAGCGCGGCCTGCGCCAGGGCGCCAAGACCACGCTCGAAATCGCGCTGATGGCCGACGGCGTCGCTCCGGCCGACGTCTACAAGGTGCTGAGCACCGAGGCCGGTGTCGACCGCGCCTTCAAGAAGCTCGACACCATCAAGAATGACATCGTCTGGTGGAAGGCCGGCGCCCAGCCGCCGCAGCTGCTGGCCTCGGGCGAAGTGGCGATGACCTCGGTCTACAACGGCCGCATCGACGCCGCCAACAAGAACGAGAAGAAGAACTTCGGCATGGTGTGGAACGGCGCGCTCTACACCATCGACAGCTGGGTGATCCTGAAGGGCAGCCCGAACGTTGATGCCGCCTACAAGTTCCTGAACTTCGTCGGCAAGGCGGAGAACCAGGCCAAGCTGTCCGAAGGCATCGCCTACGGCACGTCGAACAAGAAGGCCCCGTCGCTGCTGCCGAAGGCGGTGCTGGCCGACCTGCCGACCGCGCCGGACAACATGAAGAACGCGATCGAGATCAACACCGACTTCTGGCTGGAGAACATCGACCGCCTGACCGAACGCTTCAACAAGTGGGCGGCGAAGTAAAAGTTAGCTGAGTACCGCCCTATACCCCCTCTCCCCCCGCTTACGCGCAAACTTTGTTTGCGCTGACGCGACAGGCGGACCTCCGGTCCGCCGAAAGCGGGGAGAGGGTCGGGGTGAGGGGGAGGCATAGCGGCACACATCGGGCCTGACGGTGCTTCCCACTTCAGTTTTTTGGCGGATCATTTCCCGCCCTTCGGTGACCGGACGCCATGCGTCCCCCTCACCCTGACCCTCTCCCCGGGGGGGAGAGGGGATAGTCCCGAATTTGAGGCTAAGCGTCTTTCCAACAGGACAATGCCGATGACAGCCGCCTTCGTTGCCGGCGCCGACGTGCCGTTGAAGCGTCGATTGAAACGGGCCGAGCGGGCCCGGCAGTTCCGTGCGCTGGGCCTGGTGCTGCCGCTGCTGGCCTTCCTGCTGTTCACCTTCGTCGTGCCGCTCGCCGGCATGATCTGGAAGTCGGTGGACGACTGGGAGGTGCCGCAGGCGATGCCGCAGACCGTCGCGGCGCTGGAGCATTGGAACGGCCAGGGCCTGCCCGACGAGGCCGCCTTCGCCGCGCTCGCCGCCGACGTCCGCGCCGCGTATGACGCCGGCACGCTGGCCGTCGCCGCCAAGCGTCTGAACTACATCGTCAACGGCTACCGCACCACGCTGCTCGCCACCGGCCGCAAGCTGAAGGAGCAGCCGGCTCCCGGCACGGCTAAGGAAACGCTGATCGCCCTCAACCCGGCCTGGGGCGAGCGCGAGAGCTGGACCGCGATCAAGAGCGCGAGCGGCCCGGTCACCAGCTATTACCTGCTGGCCGCGGTCGACCTGACCCGCAACGCCGACGGCGCCATCGTGCACGCCCCGGCGGACCAGTCGATCTACCGCGACGTGTTCATGCGCACCTTCACCATCGGTTTCGGCGTCACGGCACTCTGCCTGATCCTGGGCTTCCCGGTGGCCTATCTGCTGGCGAACCTGCCGACCGGCCGGTCGAACCTGCTGATGATCTTCGTGCTGCTGCCCTTCTGGACCTCGCTGCTGGTGCGCACCTGCGCCTGGATCGTGATCCTGCAGAGCGAGGGCATCGTCAACGGCTCCCTGGAATGGCTGGGCATCATCGACGAGCCGCTGCGGCTGATCTACAACCGCTTCGGCGTCTACATGGCGATGACCCATGTGCTGCTGCCCTTCATGATCCTGCCGCTCTACAGCGTCATGCGCGGCATCTCGCCGGCCTATATGCGGGCCGCCGCCTCGCTCGGCGCGCCGCCGATGACCGCCTTCCTGCGCATCTACCTGCCGCAGACCATCCCCGGCATCGGCGCCGGCTGCCTGCTCGTCTTCATCCTGGCCATCGGCTACTACATCACGCCGGCGCTGGTCGGTGGGGCTGCCGACCAGATGATTTCGTCCTTCATCGCCTTCTACACCACGGAAACGGTCAACTGGGGTCTCGCCTCGGCGCTGGGTGCGGTTCTGCTGCTCTCCACGCTGGTGCTGGCGCTGGTCTACGGCAAGCTGGCGCTCGGCCGCCAGACGACGGGAGGTCTGAAGAATTGAGCGCGAACCATTCCCCCCAAACTGCCAGCCAGCGTTTCGCCTGGATCGCCACGATCGTCGCCTCCACGCTGGTGTTCATCTTCCTGATGGCGCCGATCCTGGCGATCGTGCCGCTGTCCTTCAGCTCCAGCACCTACCTGACCTATCCGCTGCCCGGCCTGTCGCTGCGCTGGTACGAGGAATTCCTCAACTCGGCGCGCTGGATGAACTCGCTGAAGAACAGCTTCATCATCGGCATCTCGTCGGCGATGCTGTCGATGGCGCTGGGTACGCTCGCCTCGCTGGGTCTCGCCCAGTGGAAGAGCAAGTGGAAGCCGCTGGTTCTGGCCGTCGTGCTGTCGCCGATGGTGGTTCCGGTGGTCATCACCGCGGTCGGCGTCTATTTCTTCTTCGCTCCGCTGGGACTGACGGGCAACTATCTCGGCCTGATCCTGGTCCACACCGCGCTGGCGACGCCCTTCGTCGTCATCACCGTGTCGGCGACCTTGCAGAGCTTCGACATGACGCTGGCCCGCGCCGCCGCCTCGCTGGGGGCGCCGCCGCTGCTGACCTTCCGCAAGGTGATCCTGCCGCTGATCCTGCCGGGTTTGGCGTCGGGCGCGCTGTTCGCCTTCGCCACCAGCTTCGACGAGGTGGTGACGGTGCTGTTCCTCGCCGGACCCGAGCAGCGCACCCTGCCGCGTGAGATGTTCAGCGGCATCCGCGAGAACATCAGCCCGACCATCACCGCGGTGGCGGTGGTGCTGACGGTGATCTCGGTCTTCATGCTGTCGACGCTGGAAATTCTGCGCCGGCGCAACGAGCGGCTGAAGGGGAATGTGGGGTAGGGGAGTGGTCGGGGGAGGGGAGACCCTCCCCGCCCCTCACAGATACGGCGGCGTGCAGGCGCTGATCAGTTCGCACTCTTCCTCGCCGATGTTGCGGAACCGATGGGGCACGCGGCTGTCGAAGAAGTAGGCGTCGCCGGGGCCGAGAAGCTGCTTGCGGTCACCCACCGTCAGCTCGATCTGTCCCTTGATGACGATGCCGCCTTCTTCGGATTCGTGCTGCAGCATGGTGCGGCCGGTGTCGGCGCCGGGGGCGTAGCGTTCGTGGAGGATTTGCAGGTTGCGGCTGCGCAGGTCGCCGACCTGCCGGAACGAAACCCGGCCGACGGTGCCCTTCAGCTCGTCGGCCAACTCGATCAGCTCGTCGCCCTTGAAGAAAATCTGCTCGGGCGGCGGCAGATCGTCGGAGGAGAAGAATTCTGCAAGAGTCATCGGGATGCCTTGAAGCACCTTGCGCAGCGATGACACCGACGGACTGCTGCGGTTTTGCTCGATCAAGGAGATCGTGCCGTTGGTCACTCCGGCCCGCTGGGCGAGCGCCCGCTGCGACAGTCCATGCTGTTCGCGGATCTGCTTCAACCTTGCGCCGACGTCGAATTCCATCACCGGACTCCTGCTCCACTTCCGTTAAGGCAATATCCCATTCGCGCAACCCCGTCATCAGAATATGAACAGTTAAACAGGGGTTGTTTAATTTATTAAACATGGTAGGCTTCTGTCCAAGGTCCAGGCCCCCGCGAAGGAAATCCTTGATTGGCAAGGAGATTTCCGCCGGGCGCGGCCGGACGGTTCCACAATCCTCATCCAGGGCGGATCGAACATGCTGTCGCTGAACGACCAGGGCCTTCTCCGAACCAAGGGCTACGTGAACGGTGCGTGGCGCGCGGCCGATTCCGGGAAGACCTTCCCGGTCACCAACCCCGCCACCGGTGCCGTCATCGCCGAGGTGTCCGACATGGGCGCCGCCGAGACGCGCGAGGCGATCGACGCCGCCAACGCCGCCCTGCCGGGCTGGAAGGCCAAGACCGCCAAGGAGCGCGCGGCCATCCTGCGCCGCTGGTACGACCTGATCCTCGCAGCGCAGGAGGATCTGGCCCAGCTGATGACCGCCGAGCAGGGCAAGCCGCTGGCCGAAGCGCGCGGCGAGGTCGTCTACGGCGCCTCCTTCATCGAGTGGTTCGCGGAGGAGGGCAAGCGCGCCTATGGCGACGTCATCCCGTCCTTCGCCGCCAACAAGCGCATCGTCGTCCTGAAGGAAGCCATCGGCGTCGTCGCGGCGATCACGCCGTGGAACTTCCCGAACGCCATGATCACCCGCAAATGCGCCCCGGCCCTGGCCGCCGGCTGCACCGTGGTGGTCAAGCCGGCCGAGGACACCCCCCTGTCGGCGCTGGCCCTGGCCGAGCTGGCGGAGCGCGCCGGCATGCCGGCCGGCGTCTTCAACATCGTGATGGGCCGCGAGCCGGCCGCCATCGGCAACGAGCTGACCCACAGCCCGATCGTCCGCAAGGTGAGCTTCACCGGCTCGACCGAGGTCGGCAAGCTGCTGATGCGGCAGGCCGCCAGCACGGTCAAGAAGGTGTCGCTGGAACTCGGCGGCAACGCCCCCTTCATCGTCTTCGACGACGCCGACCTGGACGAGGCGGTCAAGGGCGCCATGGCGTCGAAGTACCGCAACGCCGGCCAGACCTGCGTTTGCGCCAACCGCCTGCTGGTGCAGGCCGGCGTCTATGACGCCTTCGCCGCCAAGCTGGCCGAGGCCGTCAAGGCGCTGAAGGTCGGCGACGGTTCCGAGCCGGGCGTCACCCAGGGTCCGCTGATCAACGCCGACGCCATCGCCAAGGTGGAAGAGCTGATGGGCGACGCGCTGGAGAAGGGCGCCAAGGTGGCGCTCGGCGGCAAGCGCCACGCGCTGGGCGGCACCTTCTTCGAGCCGACGATCCTGACCGGCATCACCACCGAGATGCGCGTCGCCCGCGAGGAGATCTTCGGCCCGGTCGCGCCGCTGTTCAAGTTCGAGACGGAAGAGGACGCCATCCGCATGGCGAACGACACCGAATTCGGGCTCGCCGCCTATTTCTACAGCCGCGACATCGGTCGCGTCTGGCGCGTGGCGGAAAAGCTGGAATACGGCATCGTCGGCATCAACGAAGGCATCATCTCGACCGAGGTGGCCCCCTTCGGCGGCGTCAAGGAGTCCGGCATCGGTCGCGAAGGCTCCAAGTACGGCCTCGATGATTTCATGGAAGTCAAATATCTCTGCGTCGGCCTCGGCGCCTGACCCCCCAAGGGAAAAGACAAAGGAAAAGCGAAAATGAGCACCAACCAGTCCTTCGTCGCCCGTCGCGAGGCCGCCGTCTCCCGTGGCATTTCCGCCGGCATGCCCTTCTACATCGACCGTGCTGAAAACGCCGAGATGTGGGACATCGAGGGCAAGCGCTTCATCGACTTCGCCGGCGGCATCGCCGTGCTGAACACCGGCCACCGCCACCCGAAGGTGATGGAGGCGGTGAAGGCGCAGCTGGAGCGCTTCACCCACACCTGCGCGATGGTCACGCCCTATGACAGCTTCGTCGAGTTGGCGGAGAAGCTGAACGCGCTGGTCCCCGGCCCGACCCCGAAGAAGACCGCCTTCTTCACCACCGGCGCCGAGGCGGTGGAGAACGCCGTGAAGGTCGCCCGCGCCGCCACCGGCCGCGCCGCCGTCGTCGCCTTCTCCGGCGGCTTCCACGGCCGCACGCTGCTGACCATGGGCCTGACCGGCAAGGTCGTGCCCTACAAGGTCGGCTTCGGTCCCTTCCCGGCCGACATCTACCATGTGCCGTTCCCCAACGCCTATCGCGGCATCAGTGAGGCGGAGAGCCTGAAGGCGCTGGACACCCTGTTCAAGTCCGACGTCGATCCGGGCCGCGTCGCCGCGATCATCATCGAGCCGGTGCAGGGCGAGGGCGGCTTCAACATCGCCAGCCCGTCCTTCCTCCAGGCCCTGCGCGCGGTCTGCGACAAGCACGGCATCGTCATGATCGTCGACGAGATCCAGACCGGCTTCGCCCGCACCGGCAAGATGTTCGCCGTCGAGCATGCCGGGATTGAGCCGGACCTCGTCACCATGGCGAAGAGCCTCGCCGGTGGCTTCCCGCTGTCGGCGCTGACTGGCAAGGCGGCGCTGATGGACGCCCCGGTTCCGGGCGGCCTCGGCGGCACCTATGCCGGCAGCCCGCTGGCGACCACCGCCGCGCTGGCCGTCATCGACGTCATCGAGGAAGAGAAGCTGATCGAGCGCGCCGAGAAGCTTGGTGAGCGCATTGCCGGCCGCTTCCGCACCATGGCCCAGCGCAACAGCCTGTCGGTGATCGGCGACGTCCGCAACCTGGGCGCCATGGTCGCCATGGAACTGGTGACCGACCGCGAGACCAAGGAGCCGGCGGCCGACCTGACCAAGGCGCTGGTCGCCAAGGCGGCGGAAAAGGGCCTGATCCTGCTGTCCTGCGGCACCTACGCCAACGTCATCCGCGTCCTGGTCCCGCTGACCGCCTCGGATGCCCTGGTCGACGAAGGCCTGGACATCATCGAGCGTTCCCTGGAAGAACTGGTGTCGGCGTAACCAGACTCTCCCTCTCCCGCCCCAGGAGAGGGAAGGGTCCCAAGCGAAGCTTGGGAAGGGTGAGGGCTATAAGAATCACAGGAGGAACACACCTTGGCCGGACCCTTGTCGCACATCCGGGTGCTGGAGCTGTCGCGCGTGCTGGCCGGGCCGTGGTCGGCGCAGACGCTGGCCGATCTCGGCGCCGACGTGATCAAGGTGGAACGGCCGGGTGCCGGCGACGACACCCGTGCCTGGGGTCCGCCCTGGGCCGGCGACCAGTCGGCCTATTTCCTGTCGACCAACCGCGGCAAGCGCTCCATCACCATCGACTTCGAACGGCCGGAGGGTCAGGAGCTTGTCCGCAAGCTCGCCGCCCAGGCCGATGTCGTCATCGAGAATTTCAAGGTCGGCGGGCTGGTCAAATACGGCCTCGACTATGACAGCCTGAAGGCGGTCAACCCGCGGCTGGTCTACTGCTCGATCACCGGCTTCGGCCAGACCGGGCCGTACCGCAACCGCGCCGGCTACGATTTCATGATCCAGGGCATGGGCGGGCTGATGAGCATCACCGGCCAGCCGGACGGAGAGCCGGGCGGTGGTCCGGTCAAGGTCGGCGTCGCGGTGACCGACATCTTCACCGGCCTCTATGCCACCATCGGCATCATGGGCGCTCTGGCCCACCGCGACCGCACCGGCGAGGGGCAGCAGGTCGACTTGGCATTGCTCGACGTGCAGGTGGCGGTGCTGGCCAATCAGGCGATGAACTGTCTGGTCGGCGGCAAGGCGCCGCAGCGGCTCGGCAACGCCCATCCCAACATCGTGCCCTATCAGGCCTTCGCCACCCGCGACGGCTACATCATCCTGGCGGTCGGTAACGACGGCCAGTTCGCCAAGTTCTGCACGGTCGCCGGCCGTCCCGATCTGGCGAAGGACGAGCGTTACGCCACCAACCCGGCCCGCGTCGCCAACCGCAAGGAGCTGGTGGCGCTGCTGGAAGAGCTGATCCGCACCCGCGACAGCCATGACTGGCTGAGCGCGCTGGAAGAGGTCGGCGTGCCCTGCGGCCCGATCAACGACCTGACCGCGGTCTTCGAGGACCCGCAGGTGAAGGCCCGCAACATCCACCAGGACCTGCCGCACCCGACCCAGGGCAGCGTGCCGACGGTGGCGAGCCCGATCCGCTACAGCGGCACCCCGCTGGTCCACGACACCGCCCCGCCGACGCTGGGCCAGCACACCGACACGGTGCTGGCGGAGTCCCTCGGCCTGAGCGAGGCCGACATCGCGGCCCTGCGCGAGAAGGGCGTGATCTGATCGTAGGAGTGGGGAGCCGGAAAGCGCCGACTTTCCGGCCCCATCATTAGAACTCGGTCACCACCGTCACCCCGGTGCCCTCGAACCTGTCCATATTCATCAGTGCGTCGATGGACTGCTCAAGAGTGATCGTCCTGCCGATCAGCTTTTCCGGCGCCAGCTTGCCCGACCGCATCATCTCCATCATCCCGTCATAGCGATAAGCCTGCATGCCGTGGCTGCCGAGGATTTCCAGCTCCTGGGCGATGACGCGGCTCATCGGAATGGCTGGGGTGCTGTTCTCGGCCAGCATCAGGCCGACCTGCACATGCTTGCCCCGCTTGCGCAGGTTGCTGATCGAATTGAAGCAGGTGGTGGGGTGGCCCAGCGCGTCGAGCGAGACATGGGCGCCGCCGCGCGTGATCTCGATGACCGCTTCGGCGACCTCCCCGACCTCCGACGCGTTCACCGTCGCGACCGCGCCGAGCGCACGGGCGAGGGCGAGCTTGTCTTCCGCGATGTCGATGGCAACGACATTGGCACCCACGGCATTGGCGATCATGATCGCCGACAGGCCGACGCCGCCGCAGCCGTGAACCGCCACCCATTGGCCGGCGGACGCCTTGCCCTGGTCGATGACGGCGCGGAACGAGGTCACGAAGCGGCAGCCGAGGCTGGCGGCGGTGGTGAAGTCCATCGTCTCCGGCAACCGCACCAGATTGATGTCCGCCTGATGCAGGCCGACATACTGGGCAAACGAGCCCCAATGGGTGAAGCCGGGCTGGAACTGCCGGTCGCAGACCTGATGATTGCCGGAATGGCATTCGGGGCAGCTGCCGCAGCCGCCGACGAACGGGACCGTCACCCGGTCGCCGACCTTCCATTTGGTCACGTCCTTGCCGACCGCCTCGACGATGCCGGCCAACTCATGGCCGGGCACATGCGGAAGCTGGATGTCGGTGTCATGGCCGACCCAGCCATGCCAGTCGCTGCGGCAAACCCCGGTCGCCATCACCTTGACGACGACGCCATGCGGCTCCGGCGTCGGATCCGGCACGGTCATGATTTGGGGCGGTGCGGAAAACGCCTCGTAGACCACCGCTTTCATCGGGATTCTCCTGCTGGATTTTCCCGGCATTCTACGGCGAAGCCGCTGAAATTGCCTTTCAATTGAAGACGCGGCGTTCCAAGGATATGAAGGAGTCTTTCGGAAATCCCTGCCTTCCTGAAGGAATCCGCCGGAATGAACGCGCTCGATAAAATAGATGCCGCGATCGCGGACCGGCTGCAGCAGGATGGCCGTCTGTCCAACGCCAAGCTCGCCGAGCAGCTGGCGCTGAGCGAGGCGTCCTGCTGGCGCCGCCAGAAGCGGCTGGAGGACAGCAGGGTCATCAAGGGCTATCAGGCGGTGCTCGACCGTCGGAAGCTGGGCTTCGGGGTGATGGCCTTCGTGCAGATCGTCTGCACGCAGCATGGCGAGGAGGTGACCGCGGCGTTCGAGGCGGTCATCCAGGCCTGCCCCTATGTGCTGGGCTGCCACAACACCACCGGGGAGGCGGATTTTCTGCTGATCGTCGTCGCGCGGGATCTCGACGATTACAGCAGGTTCGTCGATACGGTGCTGCGCAAGCTGCCGGGCGTCGCCAGCATCCGCTCCAACCTGTCCCTGCGCGAGATGAAGGCGACGAACCGGCTGCCCGTTCTGGCCGAGCCCTTCCGCTGACCGCTCCGGTCCCGCGGGCAGATGGGATTGGGCGGATAGAGTTTTCGCATCGCTCCCGCGCTCCGGGCGAGGGTTGCGTTCGTCCGCCATTCCAGCAATATCGCTCCCCCGGCAGGTCTCGCCTGCTCCTGCGGATCACGCTCTCAAACCAACCCCGGACCCCTCTATGACCGCGGCCCCCGCGACCGACACCCGTCTCGGCATCCTGATGATGCTGGGCGGCATGACGCTGTTCACGCTGAACGACGCGCTCGGCAAATGGCTGGTGGCCGACCATCCGGTCGCCATGCTGATCGCCGTGCGCAGCCTGTTCGGGCTGGCGGTGCTGGCGCCGATGATCTGGCGCGAGGGGATCGCCGCGGTCTTCGCCGTCGACCGGCTGCCGCTGCACATCCTGCGCGTCGTCCTGATGACGGTGGACGTCGCCTGTTTCTACTGGGCGGTCGGCTATCTGCCCTTGGCCGACGTGATGACCATCTACATGTCGGCGCCGCTGATCGTCACCGCCCTGTCGGTGCTGGTCCTGCGGGAAAGCGTCGGCTGGCGCCGCTGGGTGGCGGTTCTGGTCGGCTTCGTCGGCGTCGTCATCGTGCTGAACCCGACCGGCCGGTTCGACCTGCTGCCGTCGTTGGTGGCGCTGATCGGTGCCTTCATTTTTTCCAGCGGCGTGATCTCCACCCGCGTCCTGCGCTCCTCCTCCAGCCTGACGCTGGTCGGCAACCAGATGGTCGGCGGCATCCTGATCGGCGGGGCGGCGCTGCCCTGGTCGTGGCAGGCGCCGGGCTGGCTCGGCTTCTTCCTGCTGGGGCTGCTGGGCGTCTCGGCGCTGGCCGGCCACGCCATGATGAACCGCTCGCTGCAGCTCAGCCCGGCGGCGGTGGTGGTGCCGTTCCAGTATGTGTCGATCCTGTGGGCGGTGGTGCTCGACCTCGCCGTCTGGGGCACCGCGCCGACCGTCCGCATAGGGGTCGGGGCGGCGCTGATCATCGGCAGCGGCCTGTTCATCGTCTATCGCGAACAGCGTGTGAAGCGTGGCGTGGTGGCCGAAGGGGTGACGGAAGTGCCGTGAGGCGGCCCCTCATCCCCCGAAGAAGCGTGGCACCAGCCTGACCGTCAGCGGATCCAGCGGACGCCAGCCATAGTCGCGGATGACGTCGTTGGACTCCACCGCCCGGCGGCCGTCCGCCAGCGACCATGTGATGTGGTAGGTGGAGCCGTCCGGCCGGTCGCTGGTGCCGTCGATGGCGACGACCAGCGTCTGCACCCCCTCGCCGTCGTCGGCGCAGCCGATCACCTCGGCCAGCGTGGCGGTGGGCAGCGGGTCCTGGGGGCCGGCGCCGAGCTGCAGCGTGACATGGTGGGCCACCAGCCGTTCATAGCGCGGCGGAACCAGGGCCAGCAGGCGGCCGCGCTCGTCGGCCGGCAGTTCCCACCCGGTGTATCCCGATCCCATCACCCAACTCCCCGAACCGGAAGGCGCCGGCACGCTCACCGCCGGCCACCGTTCATGATCCCGTCCATGATCTTATTCGCTTCCGCCGGTCCGGCAATCAGCTCGATCATGCGGATGGCGGTATAGCCGGTGCGGGCGTTGCCGGCGGGGCCGGCCAGCTCCTTCTGCGCCCGTTCGGTCAGCGAGGCGGTGGTCTTCTGCGTCATCTCCCTTAGCTCGCCGCGCAGCCCCAGCGAATCGGCGATGGTCGCGCATTTGCGCAGCGCCCGCGCGTGGTTCTCGGCCTGGGCCAGTTGCGCCCGTCCCTCGCGGCCGTCGCCGCCGCCGTCCAGCGCGCCGATGGCCGAGACGATGCCGGCGTCGGCATCCTGCAGCACCTGGGTCTTCACCATGGCGTGGACGGAGTTGCGGACCTGTTTCAGCCGCTGGTCGAACTCCTTGTTGCGGCTCTGCTCCATCGCCGCGCGGGTGGCGTCCAGGGTGGCGACGAGGTCGAGCGCCAGATCGGCCACCGCCATGCGGTCCGCATTCCCCGCGGTCTGCCCGGCCCGCGAGCGGTCCTCGATCTGGGCGACGACCGTGCCGCTCAGCGACATGAACAGCGCGGCGCGGTCGGCCGACTTCTGCCCCAGATCCATGTCCCACAGCCCGCTCAGCAGCGCCGACGGGTTGGTCAGCCGCGACGCGGCCAACAGCACGAAGATCTTCAGCGCGTCCGGCCGGACGCGGGACAGCCGCCGGCCGATGGTCTGGATCGCCTCGATATGGTCGGCGTGCAGCTTCGGCACCGGCTTGGGCGACAGCGCCGCCTTCAGCTCCGCCACTTCGGGCGCGATGGACAGGATGACGGCGATGTCAGCCAGCGCCCGCGTCCGGCTGGGATTCATCCGCAGGTCCAGCGGCTCGTTGAAATGCCCGGCCACCGCCCCTTCGGCGATCTTCGCCACCGCGGCCGCGCAGTCCGTCCAGAACGCCTCGCACAGCACCTTGCGCTCCGGCCCCTCCTGCAGGGCGGGGCGGTAGGCGCGCAGCCTGTCCTTGCCGATCTCCGCCTCCACCAGCGGCCACAGGCTGTTCATCAGCGACCGCTCGATCACGCTCAGCGGCACCGGATCGGCCTTGCCCAGCGCTTCGAACAGATCCTCGAACGGGTCGCAGAACAGGCGCTTCAGGGTCGGGCGGCGGCTCAGCCGCAACTCCACCAGCCGCGGGCGGATGACGGCGATGGTGCGCTGGATGTCGGGATGGTCGTTCATCTGTTCCAGCAGGCCGACCACCTGGCGGAACTTGGCCTCGTCGATGTCCATCAGCTTGTCGCCCAGCGCGACCAGATCCCTCATCTCCATGGTCAGGCGGCCTTCCCTTTGATCGTCTCGATCCGCATGACCAGATCGACGTCCAGCTGGCCGCTGCGCCAGTCGACATAGGCGCGCACGGAGCGCTTGTGGCTGCTGATCAGCTTGTCCGCCATCATCGACTGGTCGGCGCGGCCCTCGTCCTTCGGCAGCAGGGGGATGACGCGGAAGATGTCGTGGACGGCCATGTCCTGGCTGTGGCGGTCCTGGGTCTGCGCGTCGCTCCACAGCAGGATCAGGTATTCCCAGCCGTCGAGCAGCCAGGACAGCCGGCTCGACGCCTTGCGGATCAGCGTCCGCTTGGTCTCCCACTGGCGCAGCAGGGTCTCGAACGACGCCATCGCCTGATCGAGCTGGCCGATGACGTTGCGGGCATGGTTGACCGTGTGTTCCGCCACCTCGGCGCAGAAGCCGCCGATGGGGGCCGCTTCCGAAACGTTGTCGGTCGCCCAGTCGGTCATGCTGTCGCGGAAGCCCTGCAGGTCGCGCATCAGCCGCCGCAGCCGCGCCGGCTTGGGCGAGCTGGCCAGCCCGATCGACTCCATCAGCACCGCCAGCTCGGCGATGCGGCCATACAGCTCGGTCGGCTCCAGCGCCAGACGCTGCGCCGCCTTCATCATCAGGTCGCGTGTCAGCTTCTGTCCCTCGGCGGAGGTCAGGCCGACCCGCAGGATCTCCGTCGATTCCAGCCCGACCGCCTTCAGCGCCTCGACGATCAGCTGATAGTTGATGAGCAGGCGCTGCTCCTCGTCGTCGCTCAGCGCCGCCTCGGCCGCCGCCACCGCCCCGCCGCCGGCCAGCCCGCAGCGCGCCGCCTCCAGCACCGCCTTGCGGATGTCGTCGGGCGAACAGCCCTCGGCCTTGGCGATCAGCTCGTGCAGCATCCGGTCATGCACCGTCATCGGGAAGGCCAGCGGCAGCGACTTCCACGGCACCACATAGACGCCGCGCCCTTCCGACAGGTTGGGCACCAGCACCTCCAGCTGGTCGCGGCTGTCCTTGCGCACGCGGGTCTGGGCCAGGACCGGCGTGGTGAAGGCCACCGCGGCACCGCGTTCCTCGAAGGTGGACGGGGCGAAATTGGTCAGGGAACGCATCGTGTCTGCGGCCGTGGATGCTGGAAATTGTGGAACCGGATGATCGGGTGATTACGGCGCTACGATGCTGAATTTTGCGTTAAATCCAATATAAGTGCCAATGGAAATATATAACCTTCGGGCATATGCCCGGATCTCTTGTGGTACCCCCCGCCTCCGGCCTCCACCGATCCGCCCCCTCATCCGTTGACGGGGTCATGGACGGTGCGCGGAGGGTTGGCGGCATGGCGGCGGGGGCGGGATCGGTATTCAAATGGATCGGCTACGGGCTGCTCGGCCTCGTCGTCGTCGCGGTCGGCGCGGTGGTGCTGCTGTTCGACTGGAACGATGCCCGCGGCTTCGTCGCGCGCCATGCCTCGTCGGCGTTGAACCGGGAGGTCTCCATCGACGGCGATTTGCGTGTCCATCTCGGCAACCCGATCCGCATCCATCTGGAAGGGCTGCGCGTCGCCAACGCCGACTGGGCGCAGGACAAGACCATGGCGGAGATCAAGGTGCTCGACGCCACGCTGCGCCCCTGGCCGCTGCTGCGCGGCGACTGGGAACTGCCGGAGCTGAAGTTCCAGGGACCGAAGCTGATCCTGGAAAAGAACGGGAAGGGCGAGGCCAACTGGAACTTCGGCCCGCCCAACGCGGAGAAGGAGGTGGCGAAGGAGGCCGCGACCCCCGACAAGCGCGGCGACATCCCGGTGATCGAGCGGCTGGTGATCGCCGACGGGCGGATTCGCTATCGCGACCCCACCAGCGACATCGACATCGACAACACCATCAACACCGCGACCGGCGGCAACGACGACGATACGGTGGAACTGAAGGGCAAGGGCAGCTTCGCCGGCAAGCCCTTCACCCTGGCGGCGACCGGCGGCTCGCTGTTGTATCTGCGCGACGATCCCAAGCCCTATCCGCTGAAGATCGACGCGGCGGTCGGCAAGACCAAGGGACACATCGAAGGCTCCATCGGCGAACCGGTGAAGATGCAGGGCGTCGACCTTTCCGTTGCGCTCAGCGGCCCCGACATGGCGGAGATCTTCCCCATCGTCGGCATTCCGACGCCGAAGACCCGGCCCTATTCCATCGAGGGCCATCTGTCGCGCGAGGGAGACCTCTGGGCCTTCCGCGACATGACGGGCAAGGTCGGCGAAAGCGACCTGTCCGGCGACCTGTCGGTCAAGACCGGTGGCGAGCGCCCGCTGGTGAAGGCCGACTTCACCTCCAAGCGGCTGGCGGCGCAGGATCTCGCCGGTCTGGTCGGCGCCTCACCGCGCGGCAGCGACGATTACCCGACCCGCGGCAAGGGCGGGGTGATTCCGGCCACGCCGATTCCGGTGGAAAAGCTGCGCAACACCGACATGGACGTCCGCCTGCGCGGCAAGCGGGTCGAGGCGCCCTTCGCGCCGCTCGACGATCTCGACATGCGGGTGCGGGTGAATGCCGGCGACCTTCGCTTCGATCCGCTGTCGCTGGGAATCGGCGGCGGGCGGATCGCCGGAACGGTGGAGGTGGACGGCAGCCGCAAGGTGCCGGCGATGCGCACCAACCTCGACATCCGCGCCATGAAGCTGTCGACCTTCTTCAGCGAGACCGCGCTGGCCGGGCAGATCGGCGGCACGGTGGCCGGTCGCATCCAGCTTGCCGGCACCGGCAAGACGGTGGCGGACCTGCTGGCGACCTCCGACGGCAAGATCGGCGTCGCGGTGGACGGCGGCCGGGTCACCAGCCTCGCGGTCAAGGGGCTGAAGACCAACATCCTGGAGACGCTGGGCGTCGCCATTTCCGGTTCGAAGCCGATGCCCTTCAACTGCCTGGTCGGCAACATGTCGGTGGAGAACGGCATCGCCCAGGTCCAGGCGCTGGTGCTCGACACACCGGAAACGCTGGTCACCGGCAAGGGGCGGATCAGCCTGCGCAACGAGGCGCTGGACCTGCGAATCGTCGGCGACGCCAAATCGCCGCAGGTCTTCGCCACCCATGTCCCGGTCTTGGTCGGCGGGACGCTGGGCAACCCCGACATCGGCGTCGATCCCACCGAGTCGGCGGCGCGCGGTGCGGCGGCGGTGGCGCTGGGCGTGCTGCTGACGCCGCTGGCCAGCGTGCTTCCCTTCCTTGACCCAGGCAGTGATGAGCAGCCACAGTGTGGCCGGCTGGTGCGGGATGCCCGCTCTCCCGAAAAGGGGGGACAGGCATCCGGCAAGTCGGGCAATGGCCGCGGGGAAGGGAAGGCGTCGGGATCGGCGCGCTGACCGGACGCCCATCCGCATCCATCCTGTCCGATCCGGCCACCGTACAGGCCAGGAAGGACGCCGTCCCTGCCCATGACCATCGACCAGATGCTCTCTTTCGGAATCATCGGCGCGGTGATCGCGCTGCTGATCTGGGACCGGCTGCGCTATGACCTCGTCGGCATGCTGGCGCTGCTGACCTCGGTCGCGGCTGGCATCGTGCCGGCGAAGGAGGCCTTCCAGGGCTTCTCCGACGACATCGTCATCATCGTCGGCTCGGCCCTGGTGGTCAGCGCCGCCGTCGGCCGCTCGGGCGTGGTGGAGGCGGCGATGCGCCCGCTGACCACGCGCATGACCAGCGTCTGGACCCAGGTGGCGGTTCTGGCCGGCGCGGTGACCATGCTGTCGGCCATCGTCAAGAATATCGGGGCGCTGGCCATCTTCATGCCCATCGCCCTGCAGGTGGCGCGGCGCAGCGGCACGCCGGTGTCGTTGCTGCTGATGCCGATGGCTTTCGGTTCGCTGCTGGGCGGTCTGATGACGCTGGTCGGCACGTCGCCCAACATCATCGTCTCGCGCGTCCGGGTGGAGATGACGGGCCAGCCCTTCCACATGTTCGATTTCACTCCCGTAGGGCTGGTGATCGCGGTGTTCGGCGTCGCCTTCCTGTCGGTCGGCTACCGGCTGCTGCCGAAGGGCAGGGCGGCCGGGGCGGGTCCCGCCTTCAACATCGACGACTATACGGCGGAGGCTCGGCTGCCCGCCGGGTCGCAGTTCGTCGGCCGCACCGTGGCGGAGCTGGAGCATTTCGGCGAGAACGAGGTGACCGTCGCCGCCATCGTGCGCGAGAACTACCGCCGTTATGTCCCGTCCGGCCATTGGGTGCTGTTCGCCGGCGACATCCTGGTGCTGGAGGGCGACACCACGGCGCTGGCCGAACTGGTCAAGCGCGCCGGCCTGCGCATGATGCACGACAAGGACCAGGAGGAGGTCGAGCAGAAGGACGACATCGCCGTGGTCGAGGCGGTGGTGGAGCAGCGCTCCGCCATGATCGGCCACAGCATCGAGGAGGTGAACCTGCGCGAGCGATTCGGCGCCAACCTGCTGGCGATCAGCCGGCGCGGCCGTCCGATCCGCCAGCGCCTGCGCCGCGTCCGCCTGCAGTCGGGCGATCTGGTGGTGCTGCAATGCCGTCAGGCCGCCGTGGCCGACACGCTGGCCGAGCTGGGCTGCCTGCCGCTGGCCGAACGCAATCTCGGCATCGGCCGCACGCCGAAGCGGGCGGCGGCGGTGGCGGTGCTGGGCCTGACCGTGATCCTGGTCGCCACCGGGATGGTTCCGGTCGCCATCGGCTTCTTCGGGGCGGCGGTGGCGATGACCGCGCTGAAGGTGGTCAGCCTGCGCGAGGCCTATGAGGCCATCGAATGGCCGATCCTGGTGCTGCTGGGATCGCTGATCCCGGTCAGCGAGACCTTGCGCACCACCGGCGGGACCGAGCTGATCGCCGGCTTCCTGTCGGAGGCGTCGCAGGGGCTGCCGCCCATCGGCTCGCTCGCCATGATCATGGTGGCGGCGATGGCGGTGACGCCCTTCCTGAACAACGCCGCGACCGTGCTGGTGATGGCGCCGATCGGCGCCAGCCTCGCCACCCATCTGGGGCTCCGGCCCGACGCCTTCCTGATGGCGGTGGCGATCGGCGCCGGCTGCGACTTCCTCACCCCCATCGGGCACCAGTGCAACACGCTGGTGATGGGCCCCGGCGGCTACCGCTTCGGCGACTACTGGCGGCTCGGCCTGCCGCTGTCGATCATGGTGGTGGTGATCGGCACCGCCGCAATCGCCCTGTTCTGGCCGCTGGTGCCGCGCTGAGAAGCACGCCCATTCACGACATTGTGTAACGCACGACCGGTTCCGTCTTCCCTCCGTCTGGTGTAGGCTTATCCATGGGGCTTGAGCCTGACGGGAGGCGGAGATGTCGGTGTGGCGCCGCTATCTGGTGAAGGACGTGACCGGCCGGCTGGTCGATCTGCCGAGCAGCCTGCTGGACCGGGCCGACGACGGCACGGCGCCGCTGCCGCATTTCGCCGGCCGCTGCGTCGAGGTGGTGGCGGCGGTGATCGTCGGCGACCGCAAGACCCACGCCCGCGTCACCGAACTGGCCTTCACCAAGCTGTATTTCGACCAGATGGGCTATGTCGACGCCGCCAAGCGCGAGCGGATGATCCGCCTGATGCTGGAAAGCTGCGCCGACCGCCGCTGCCCCCCGCCGCGCCGGGACGCCCCTCAGGACAAATGCGCCCACCTGTCCCGCCGTGCCGTCGCCGCCCGCGACCAGCTGATCCGTGAGTTCGGCTGGGAACCCAAGCCCGACGAGCGCGACGCCGCCCTCAGCCGCCTCGACCCCGCCCGCCTGCGCAGCACCCCGCCGGAACCGGCGCGCACGCTGCATTGAGGATCGCCCCCTCTCAGTCCTCGATGATGGTGTCGCTGCCTTCCTGCTTCATGCGGGTGAGATTGTCTTTCATCTCCCGGAGCCGTTCGGGCGGATGGCCGACCCAATCCTTGACCTCTCCGGTGATCCGCAGCGGATCGACCGAACGGTAGGAGGCGGTCATGTTGCCCGGAAACCTCTTGTCGGTGAGATTCGGATCGTCGTCGAATGGGCCGGTCGGCTCAACGATGTAGATGCGGCCGCGCCCTTCGCCCCTGGCGAGTTCCGCCCCCCAGGTCGCCGCTTCCAGCGTGGCGGTGAAATAGACGTGCTTCAGCCCACGCTCGACGAAATTGCTTCCGAAGCCGGGCGCGATCAGATCACCAACCACAAGATCGGCCTTGGTTCCATGATAGAAGACGGTGCCGGCGGGGACATCCTTGGCGTACATCGGCGCCTCCTCAACCGGCGTCTGCCGCAGCAAAATGGGCCATCTGGTCGTCGTATGCCTTCGCGAACGACGGCCGGGACGTGGCGCGTGCGACGAAGTCACGGCAGTGGGGGTGGTTTGCCAGCCCGTCGAATCGATCCACCGGCCGCAGAACATCCGCCATCAGAAGGTCCGCCACGGAAAAGCGGCCGCCCACCAGCCACTCCCTGCCGGCCAGCACCGCTTCCATCCGATCGAGCCGGGCCTTCAGGAAGTCCTCCACGAACTTGGCCTCGGGCGCCTCTCCGGGAAAGCCCATGAAGCGGAAAAGGGCCCACGGCTGGCTCGGCAGGTCGACCGAGTTGAGCGCGGCGATGACCCACGCCGTCACCTCGGCCCGGCCGCGCCGGTCCGCAGGCATGAGCGCGGTGCTTTTCTCGGCGAGATGCAGCAGGATCGCGCCGCTCTCGAAGATGGTCAGGTCCCCATCGGTCAGCCATGGCACCTGGCCGAAGGGCTGCGCCGCGAAATGCTCAGGTCCGCGCTCCCGAAAGGGCGTGCTCTCCACCCGATAGGACAGTCCGGCCTCTTCCAGGGCCCAACGCACCCGCAGGTCGCGGACAAAGCCGCGCGGCGGTTCCGGAACCCAGTCATAGGTCGTCAGGATCAAGTCACTCATTGGTCAACTCCAGGAAACGGGATGGCATGGTCTCCTGACGCATCCGCAATGGAGGATGGATGGAGCGCCGATTCAATAGCGGACCCTGCTCCTGGTACTATATGGTTGGAGTGGGTTCGATCCAACGTTAAGCAACCACCTGACCCCGGCACTTTCCAAGGGCGCCGAGGGAGTGCCCCACCCCCGCAAAGGAGTGGGTGCCCTTTTCGACCCGTCCCTCCCGACCCATATGCAGGCGTACGCGAAGCATGGAGCCCGGCGAACCGCAGATGAGTCCCCCCGATACCGCCCAGACGCTGTCTTTCGCGCGCGTGCGTCAGCTGGCCCTGATCGGCGCCGGATGCACCATCATCCTGCTCGGCCTGCTGATCGCTCCCTTGCCCGGTCCGGGCGGGCTGCCGGTGATGCTGCTGGGCGGCGTGCTGGTGCTGCGCAACTCCGCCGACGCCCGCCGCCTGTTCGTGCGGTCCAAGCGCCGCTATCCCCGCATGTTCAGTCCGATCGAGCGCATCCGCCAGAAGCTGCGCGCCCGCCGCCTGCGCAAGATGCACGGCGGCTGATCCGTCCGGCTTTCCCTCCCGGTTTTCCCGCAGACTCTTATCTCCCGGCCCCGCCGGTGATAGGAATGGACGTGCGCGTTTCCAGTCGCGAGGGGGGCAGCATGTCCAGCCGGTTGAACAGTGGAACACCGCCGGAAAGCCGTTTCACGCTGTTCCAAACGTTCCGTTCGCAGCCTCCGTACGACCATCATCGGCATGCCCGGTGGAACGGTGGAACATCCCCGGAAAAGTGTTTCACACTGTTCCAAACGGTCCACCGCCCGCCCGTGGTCTGCCCTGCGGAAGCGGGCACTGGACAGCGTCGCCCCGCAGCATCCATCTTGTGCGTCCGTTCGCATGAGGAGGTCTTCCGGTGAAGTCGGGCAACGCGCTGCTGTCCAGCTATGGCACCACCATTTTCGAGGTCATGTCCCGCCTGTCGGAGGAGCATGGCGCGATCAACCTGGGCCAGGGGTTCCCCGATGACCGCGGGCCGGCCGACGTGCTGCAGACCGCGGCCGACGCGCTGCTGAACGGGTGGAACCAGTACCCGTCGATGATGGGCACGCCCGAGCTGCGTCAGGCGCTGGCCGCCCACGCCGGCCGTTTCTATGGTCTCGACGTCGACTGGAAGACCGAGACGATGGTCACCTCCGGTGCGACCGAGGCGCTGACCGCCTGCCTGCTCGGCCTCATCAACCCGGGCGACGAGGTCGTGCTGTTCCAGCCGATGTACGACAGCTACCTGCCGATCGTCCGGCTGGCTGGCGGCGTGCCGCGCTTCGTCTCGCTGAAGGCGCCGGACTGGAGCTTCAGCCGCGCCGATCTGGAGGCCGCCTTCTCCCCCCGCACCAAGCTTGTCCTCATCAACGACCCGTTGAACCCCGCCGCCAAGGTCTTCGACCGGGCGGAGCTGGAGCTGATCGCCGAGTTCGTGCAGCGCCACGACGCGCTGGCCGTCTGCGACGAGGTGTACGAGCACATCGTCTTCGACGGCCGCCGCCACATCCCGCTGATGACCCTGCCGGGCATGCGCGACCGCTGCCTGAAGATCGGCTCGGCCGGTAAGACCTTCTCGCTGACCGGCTGGAAGGTCGGCTACGTCACCGCCGCCCCGCATCTGCTGCAGCCTGTGGCGAAGGCCCACCAGTTCCTGACCTTCACCACCCCGCCGAACCTGCAGACCGCCGTCGCCTTCGGGCTGGGCAAGGAGGAGGGCTATTTCACCGGGCTCGCCGCCGGGCTGCAGGCCAAGCGCGACCGGCTGTCGGCCGGCCTCGCCGCGGTCGGCTTCGACGTGTTGCCCAGCGCCGGCACCTATTTCGTCGCCGCCGACATTTCCCGCTTCGGCTTCGACGGTGACGATCAGGCCTTCTGCCGCTGGCTGGTGGCGGAGGCGAAGGTCGCCGCCATCCCGGTCAGCGCCTTCTTCGTGGAGAACGCGCCGACGAACGTCGTGCGCTTCTGCTTCTCCAAACGGGATGAAGTGCTCGACGAGGCCATCGACCGACTGCGGAAACGCTTCGTAAGCGAATAAAGCTTTACGTCCAGTAAAGTTGTCGATGCGGATTATCCGGATGTTTGACAAGTTTTAACCTGTCGGCGCGATGATTGGTCCTTCCTCGGCCGGTCATCGCCCGCTGCAGCGGATCGGTTGGAGAAGTGGTGGAACGGCGGAGGGCAGGGTATGCCACGTCTCCCGATCCTACGGTTCCCAGCCATCCGGACGCCGTCCTTCCGGACCTGCATTTTGACGGCCGCCGTCCTGGCGCTCGTCGGGATTTGGTCCGGCTACGCCCTGATGGCCTCCTCCATGCTGGCCACACAGACGCAGGAGGCGCTGGCGAATGCCGAAGCGACGGCCCGTGCCTATGAAAGCAGCACCAGCCGCACCCTGCACGATGTCGACACCACGCTCCGCTCCTTCGCCGAGCGCTATGCCGATGGCGGACTGGCTCGTGCCCGCCGCATCGTCGACGACGGGCTCTATGACACCGCCCTGATTCATCACGTCTCGGTCTTCGGCCCCGACGGTGCCCAGCTCTTCCGCAGCCAGGGAGGCGGGCCCCCCGAAAGGCTGGAGGATGAGGGCCTGCTCGCCTATCACCGGATGGAGGGGCGGGACCGGATGACCGTCGGTCCGCCCTCCGCCGCATCGGCGACCGGCCGGCCGCTGCTGCGCCTGTCCCGCCGCCTCGACGATGCCGCCGGCGGCTTCGCCGGGGTGGTGGTCGCCAACATCGATCCCGGCTATCTCTCGGGCTTCTACCGGCAGGCCGATGTCGGCCGCAACGGGGTGGTGACCCTGGTCGGCGTCGACCGGATCATCCGCGCCCGCGGCTCCAAGGACGGGCACGACGCCATCGGGCTGTCCATCTCCGGCTCGGCCCTGTGGGAAGCGGTGCGGCGGTCGCCGACCGGCATCTATTGGCAGGACAGCATCGCCGACGGCTTCCGGCGCGCCTACGCCTACCGTCCGGTGGAAGGCTATCCGCTGATCCTCAGCGTCGGCATCGCCGTGACCGATATCGAGGCCGCGGTCGCCGGGTTCCGTGGACAGATGCGGATCATCGCCGCCCTGCTCAGCATCTCGGTCCTGCTGGTCGCCGCCCTGCTGCTGGTCCAGCACCGCAATGCCGAGCGGCTGGCGGAGGCGCTGGCGGTCAACCGCGATTTCCTGGCCCGCGTCAGTCACGAACTGCGGACGCCGCTGAATGCCATCATCGGCTTTTCCGAGATCATCAAGGACCGGATGTTCGGACCGGATGCCGGCGACCGCTATGCCGACTATGCCGGCGACATTCACGCCTCCGGCCAGCATCTGCTGACGCTGATCGACGACATCCTCGATCTGTCGCGGCTCCAGGCCGGCAAATCCGCCCTGCTGATGGAGGAGGTCGACCCCGTCGCCGCCGCCGAATGGGCCATCCGCATCGTCACCCCCCAGGCGGAACAGAAGTCGATCCGGCTGGAGATCAACCGCCCGCCGACCCCGGCCCTGGTGCGGGCGGACGAGCGGGCGCTGAAGCAGATGCTGCTGAACCTGCTGGGCAACGCCCTGAAATTCACCCCGGAGAACGGGCGCGTGCTGGTCAGCGTCGGGCGCGGGGTCCATGGCCGCTGCATCGTCCGCGTCACCGACAACGGCATCGGCATGACGGCGGAGGAACTGCGCCAGGCCTCGATCCCCTTCGGCCAGACCTCCGCCCTCACCACCCATCCCGGCCGCGGCACCGGTCTCGGCCTGCCCATCGTCAAGTCGCTGATCGAGGCGCATGGCGGCAGCCTCCGCATCGACAGCCGCCCCGGCCAGGGCAGCCAGATCACCCTGGAATTCGCGGCCTGACCCGCCAGTCCATTGCCGATCCGGCCCGCAACCAAAGCGATCTTCGCGGCGGTGCCGCAAAGCCATGGCGAAACCCCCGCCGCTTGGGCATACTCCGCGCCGGTTTTGTCCAGGTCCGAGCCGACGCCAGGGCTGTCCCCGGCCGCGTGCTTCCGGACCCACCCGCGGAATTGGGGCCTGTCCAGAATGTTGCGTGCGCTGGCGCGTGTCTGTGCCGTTCTTGTCGCGTGCTCCGGCACGTTCACCGCATCCCAGACCCTCGCCGCCGACCCGCCGGCCGAGCCGGTGCCTTTCGGCGTCTCCAGCGTCGAGGTGGTGGCGGAGCGCGATACGCCACAGGCCTGCTTCACCTTCACCGACCGGCTGGAGCGCTCGCGCGCCGTCAACTACCGCGACTATGTCGCGGTGGAGCCGGCGGTGGACGGCGCCGCCATCGCCCGCGACCGCACGCTCTGCGTGGAGGGGCTGCACCATGGCGAGACCTACCGCGTCACGCTGAAGGACGGGCTTCCCGGCGCCGACGGCAAGCGGCTGCCGGCCGCCGACACCCGCGAGGTGCAGGTGCCCAACCGCAAGCCGTCGCTCGCCTTCCGCGGCGCCGGCTACATCCTGCCGCGCGTGGGGGCAGACGGCCTGCCGCTGCGCTCGATCAACCTGGACCGGGCGAAGCTGCAGGTGCTGCGCATTGCCGACCGCGCGCTGGTCGAGAAGATCTATTTCGGCCGCATCACCCAGCAGATGACCGATTACGACATCGGCGAGATCCTGGACAAGTCGGGTCAGGAGGTGTGGCGCGGCGAGATCGGCATCGGCAACCAGCCTAACCGCACCGTCACCACCGCCTTCCCGATCGACGCCGTGCTGGGCAAGCTGGAGCCCGGCGTCTATGTCGCCGTCGCCGGTGCTGACGAGATCAAGCCGGGCGGCTGGGACCGCAAGGCGACCCAGTGGTTCGTCGTCTCCGACCTCGGCCTCAACACCATTCTCGGCGAGGATTCGCTGGTGGTCTTCGCCCGCTCGGTCCAGAGCGCCGCGCCGGCCGCCGGGGTGGAGCTGCGTCTGGTCGCCCGCAACGGCACCGAGCTGGGCCGCGTCCAGACCGGCGAGGATGGGCTTGGCCGCTTCGACCTCGCGGCCCTGCGCGCCGCCGGGGCGGAGCCGGTGCAGGCGCTGTTCGCCGCGCGCGGCGACGGCGACTTCGCCGTTCTCGACCTGACCGCCGGCGGCGCTCCGCCGGCCGAAACGCCGGACAAGCCCGCCACGATTGTCCGCCCGGCCACCGGTGGCCTCGACGCCTATCTCTACACCGAGCGCGGCATCTACCGGCCGGGCGAGACGGTGCAGTTGACGGCGCTGCTGCGCGACGCAGACCTGAACCCGCCGCCCGCCGGCAAGCAGCTGACCATCCGCGTCCTACGCCCCGACGGCTTCGAGGTGGAGCGGCGCGGCCTGACCGACAGCGGGGCCGGCGGCTATGCCACCCGCATCGACCTGCCGATGAACGCCTATCCCGGCAACTGGATCGTCACCGCCCATGCCGAGCCTGACGGCCCGGCCATCGGCAAGGCCGAGTTCCTGCTGGAGGATTTCGTGCCGCCGCGGCTGGACGTGGCGCTCGCCTCCCCGACGACGATGCTGGCGTCCGACGGCGAGGCCGACATCGCGCTCGACAGCCACTATCTCTATGGCGCGCCGGCTTCCGGCCTGCCGGGCGAGCTGACGGTGACGCTGCGCGCCGCCGCCAACCCCTATCCCGACCTGCCGGGCTATCACTTCGGTCTGGTGCAGGAGGACGTGAAGCCGGCCCGCGCCGATCTGCCGGGCTTCATCACCGATTCCAACGGCTCGGCCCGCCTGAAGGTCAAGCTGCCGCGTCCGCCAGACAGCACCCGTCCGCTGGAGGCGGTGGTGCGCGCCACCCTGTTCGACCTTGGCGGCCGTCCGGTCGGCCGCGACTTCGTGCTGCCGGTGCGCCACCAGTCCTTCGCCATCGGCATCAAGCCGCGCTTCGAAGGCGACGGCGTGCCGGAGGGGGCGACCGCCGGCTTCGACGTCATCGCCGTGGGTCCGGACGGCAAGCCGACCGACCACGCCGACCTCTCCTACGAGCTGTTCGAGGAGGAGTACGACTATTCCTGGTACGAGGCCAACGGCCGCTGGGACTACAAGGTCACGGTGAAGGACCAGCGGGTGACCGGCGGTTCGCTGTCGGCCCAGGCCGGCGCGCCCGTTTCGGTCGAAACCCCGGTGACCGCCGGGCGTTACCGGCTGGAGGTGTTCGATCCCAAGACCGGCGTCGCCAGCAGCTTCCGCTTCGCCGCCGGCTGGTGGATGACTCCGACCGCCGGCGAGCGGCCGGACTCCGTCGACGTCTCGGTGATGATGCCGGCCTACCGCGCCGGGGAAAGCGCCTGGGTCTTCGTCAAGCCGCCCTATGACAGTCAGGTTCTGGTCGCCGTGGCCGACCGTGGCGTCTCCTATGCCGTCACCCGCGCCATCGGCACCCAAGGCGCTTTCCTGGAAATCCCGGTCGGGCTGGGCTGGACCAGCGGCGCCCATGTGCTGGCGACCGCCTTCGCCACCTCCGACCCGCAGTCGAAGAAGCCGCCGCGCCGCGCTGTCGGTCTCGCTTGGCTGGCGATGGACAAGGCCCCGCGCACCCTCGACGTCCGCCTCTCCGCCCCGGCGGAGACGGAACCGCGCCGCGCCATGACCGCCGACATCACGGTGGACGGCGTCGCCGAGGGCAAGCAGGCCTTCGTCACGCTCGCCGCCGTCGACGAATCGGTGATGCAGCTGACCGACCAGCCCTCGCCCGATCCGGCCCGCCATTACCTGCGCAAGCGTCCGCTCAGGGTGGAACTGCGCGACTCCTATGGCCGCCTCATCGACCCGGCCAGCCTGGACGCCGCCCGTCCGCCGGTTCAGCCGACGCCGCGCCTGCGCCAGATCGCCGGGCTGGTGCCGCCCAAGTCGGAGCGGGTGGTCTCGCTCTATTCCGGCATCCAGACCGTCGGGGCCGACGGCAAGGTCTCCGTTCCCTTCGACCTTCCCGACTTTCAGGGGCGCCTGCGCCTGATGGCCGTCGCCTGGAGCGAGGGGCGGATCGGCCATGCCGAAAGCCAGATGCTGGTCCGGGATCCGGTCGTCGCCGACGCCGTGCTGCCGCGCTTCCTCGCCCCCGGCGACTCGGCGCAGGTCCTGCTGTCGCTCGACAACCTGAATGGCCCGTCCGGCGATTACACCATGACCCTGACCGCGGAAGGCGCCGTCACCATCGCCCAGTCGGAGTCCGGCAATGAGTTGGCCGTTCCGAAGCTGGCGCGCGGCAAGCGGGCGACCGCCGGCCGGGTGCTGACCGCCACCGCGGTCGGATCGGGCCATGTCACGCTCGACGTCACCGGTCCGGAGGGCGTCCGCGTTACCCGGCGCTGGGACGTGACCGTCCGCCCGGCAACGCCGCCGGTGTCGCGCCGCAACACCGCCGCATTGCCGACCGACAAGAGCCTGACCATCCCCGCCGACATCACCGCCGGCCTGCGGCCGGAAACCCTATCGGTTGGGGCGGTCGTCGCTCCCCTGCCGGACCTCGACGTGGCGGGTCTTCTCTTCGCGCTCGACCGCGCGGCACCGGGCGGGGCGGAGCAGACCGCCAGCCGCATCCTGCCGCTGCTGTCGATGAGCGATATCGCGGCCGGCCTTGGCGTCGCGCCGGAGGACCGCATCAAGGCGCGTGTCCAGCGCAGCGTCGACCGGCTGCTGACCTTTCAGCGAATCGACGGCGCCTTCGCCGCATGGTCGCCGAAGGGTGAGCTGGATCCGTGGCTGACCGCCTACGCCGTCGATGTGCTGGGTCGGGCCAAGGCCGCCGGGTACCGCATCCCCGACCAGCCCTATCGCAAGGGTCTGGACTGGCTGAAGCAGGCAATCGACAACGCCTGGGTGGAGACCGCCGACCTGCCGGGCCGCGCCTATGCGCTCTATGTGCTGGCGCGGGCGAAGATGATCGACGCCGGCGCCGTGCGCTATTTCCGCGAGAACTATTGGGACCGGCTGCAGACCGACTTCGGCCGGGCGCAGATCGCCGCCGCCACCGCCGTGCTGGGCGACCAGCCGGGGGCGACGGAGGCCTTCTCCAAGCTGACCGGCGCCCGCATGGTGACCGCCAGCCTGCGCGACCAGGGCTCCTCCCTGCGCGACGAGGCCGGCGTGGTGGTGCTGATGGCCGAAAGCGGGGCGGTGGACCGCGACCGCATCTTCCAGGCGGGCGAGCGGGTGGCCAAAACCTTCGCCGCGGTCCGCACCACCAACCCGCAGGAGCAAGCTTGGCTGCTGCTCGCGTCCAGGGCGCTGATCGACCGTGCCGCCCCGATGAAGCTCGCCATCGGCGACCAGACGGTGGAGAACGCCAAGCCGCAGATCCTGCCCGTCGATCCGCCCGCCCCGCCCGCCATCCGCAACCTCGGCGGCGAGGTCCGGCAGACCGTGTCGGTCGCCGGCGTGCCCGACCAGCCGGCCGGCGCGGAGGAGCAGGGGATGACCATCCGCCGCCGCCTGTTCGACATGGCCGGCCGTCCGGTCGATCCGGCCGGCATCCGCCACAATGATCTGCTGGTGGTGACTCTGGAGGGCGAGACCGGCGATCCGCTCGACCATTCGGTGCTGGTCAGCGACCCGCTGCCGGCCGGCTTCGAGATCGAGAATGTCCGCCTCGCCAACAGCGGCCAGCTCGGCAAGCTGTCCTGGCTGGGCGAGCTGTCGGCCGTCCGCAACGTCGAGTTCCGTGACGACCGCTTCCTGGCGGCGGTCGACCTGCCGAAGGCGGCTCCCCGCTTCCGGCTGGTCTATCTGGTCCGTGCCGTGACCCCCGGCGACTTCGCGGTCCCCGGCGCCCAGGTCCAGGATCTGCAGCGTCCCCACCTGTCCGCCCGCACCGCCGCATCCCGGTTGCGCGTGCTGCCGGAGTGAGCCATCCGGGGGCCGGGGCCTGATCCGTCCCGGTCTACCGGCGGTACATGCCGACATCGACCCCATGGTTGCGCCTGTGAGCGCGATCATGGGGTTTTTGTTTTTGCGGCCCGTCTCTCGGAAAGCCAGCAATAGGTGCATCGATTGGCGTCTGCACTCCTTATGCGCAGCAGTGTGGGCGATCTCGCATCCCAGAAGCGCAACTTTACCCAGATAAAATAAAAGATAAACCCAATCTATAAACGAGATGTACCTGAAAACGCAATTTTATATCCGAATTGAAACCATATTTGTCTTTTCTCCTGCTAATTTGTGCGGGATATGACTCGTTATGCGAGAATAAGTTGCAATAAGCGCACGTTGTAAAATTGACGTCGGTATAACCGCGCTGATATTCAAGTATATGTGCATTGGGCACGAGAAACCAAAATGAGTGTGATAGTATGCCATACAATAGCTCTCTCAAGATGTACGTCGTGAACAACACCGGTGGGAACGCCATTTTCTCGTTTTCCCATCGTTACAGCGATGACGCACCGGTGATCTGGCAGTCCAGCGCGCCCGTTGCTCCCGGTGGCTTCGCCGGGCCGCTCGAAGTGGGCTTCAACACCGGATTCGGCCGCACCGGCATGGATTACTGGTACTGCCGGGCCGAGGTGGTCGACGGATCCAGCCAGGGTGTCTATCAGACCGAAGGCACCCTGCAGGCCCCGACCAAGGAGTGCGAGTGCCAGTCGGCGGACGACGGTATGACCTATTACTTCCCGTTCACCACCAGCACTTTCATGATGCCGCTGATCTCCGGCTCCTGCACGACCTCCGTCTCCAGCTGAGGCTGCCGACGGCCGGTGCCGGCCCGGCGGGCCCGTCTGCCCGCCGTCCGGCGCCGTGCCGCGGCATCACCCACCCGACGTTCAACGGCGAGCAAGAGGACCGCTCCATGGCTTCGAACATCACCAATGTCTTCGTTCTCATGCTGGAGAACCGGTCGTTCGACAATCTGCTCGGATTTTCCGGCATCACCGGCACCGACACCGTCACCGGTCAGCCGACGGCGGTCGACGGGCTGACGGGCAAGGAGTCCAACAGCTACAACGGCGTCGCCTACACGGTGTCCCAGCCGGCCGACCAGACCCTGCCGGTGGACCCCGGCCACGAATTTGCCGACGTGGTGGAGCAGCTCTGCGGTCATGGCGCCACCTACAAGGCGGGCGGCAGCTATCCCGCGATCAACAACAGCGGCTTCGTCGCCAACTTCGCGGATTCGACCTCGGACGACGAAGGGAAGGCGCCGGTCCAGGATCTGGCGATGATCATGCGCTGTTACGCGCCGTCGCAGTTGCCGATCCTGAACACGCTGGCCCGCGAGTTCGCGGTCTGCGACCGCTGGTTCTCGTCGCTGCCCGGCCCGACCTGGCCCAACCGCTTCTTCGCCCACGCCGCCTCCTCGGATGGCCTCGACGCCAGCCCGACCGATGAGCAGATGGCGAAGTGGGATACCATTTCAGGGGTGAAGTTCAAGAACGGCACCATCTTCCAGGCGCTGAGCGCCAAGCCCAACGGCGGCGATTTCGGCTGGCGGCTGTACGGCTACGAAGCGCTGACCACGATCACCGCGGCCCTGGCCGGCGTCAACTTCTCCGACGTGAACTCGCTGGACAAGCTCGCCAAGGATCTGCAGGGGAACTACCCCTGGCTCTACACCTTCATCGAGCCGAATTACGGCAACGTCCGGGCCGGCAGCTACACCGGCGGCACCTCGCAGCATCCCATGGACGGGGTGACCGGCGGCGAGACGCTGATCAAGCAGGTGTACGAGGCGATCCGCAATTCGCCGCTGTGGGAAACCAGCCTGCTCATCATCACCTGGGACGAGCATGGCGGCTTCTATGACCATGTGGCGCCGCCGGCCGCCGTCGCGCCGGGCGACACCCAGCCCAAGATCAAGCCGGGCGACACAGGGGACGAGTTCGGGCTGAACGTCAACGGCTTCACGTTCGAGCAGTATGGCGTCCGCGTCCCGGCGGTCGTGGTGTCGCCGCTGATCCCGAAGAACACCGTCGACCACCGCGTTTATGACCATTCCTCCATCCCGGCGACGCTGGAGGCGGTCTATGGGCTGAAGCCGCTGACCAAGCGCGATGCCGCGGCCAATAACGTGCTGTCGTTGCTGTCGCTGTCGACGCCGCGGACCGACACCCCGGCCACGCTGCCGCAGCCGGCGGAGTTCGGCAACATCGTCACCAACGCTCCGGCTCCTGTCGCTCCGCCTGCGAACGCACCGATGCCGGCCAGCCAGGTTGGTTTTGTGCAGCTTCATGCCATGCATGATTTGCAGACGTCGCCACCGGCGGAGCATCCGGCCATCCTGGCGCGCGTGTCCTCCCTGCAGACCGTTGGCGATGCCAAGCAGTACATGCAGGAGGTCCAGGCGAAGGCCAGCGTCGCTCCCGCCGCGCCGACGGCTCCGTAAGGGCGGTATCATGACGGGGAAGGACATCGTCCCCGACCCCGCTGATGCGGAACGGGCCGGGCAGGCATGCCGTGAACTGGCGCGCCTGCTCGGCCTGACCCGCGAGGTGCCCACCGACGCGCTGCTCCGGGCCTTCGCCGATCCGGAGCAGCGCGCCTTGCTGTCCCGGCTCGGGCAATCCGTCGCCGACATCGCCGCCCAAATCGAGCGGCTTTCCATGGGGGCCGAGCCTGCCGGACCGCCGCCTGCCGGCGCCACATTGACGGCTGCGGTTGCGGGGTTCTGGGATTGGGCACGCAGCGGCTTCGGCATGGTCGACGCCGACACGGCCGCGGGACGGCTGGCGGCATGCGGCGTCTGCCCCCGCTATCGGCCGGCACCGCAATCGGTGCTCCACTTGCTGGCCGCGACTGCGTTGCACCTGCCGATCGATGCGCGGGTCTGCAGCCATTGCGGCTGCTTCATGGAAAAGAAGGCCCGGCAGGCGTCCGCCGGCTGTCCGGAACCCGATCCGGATCGGCCGGGGCTGAGCCGCTGGGGCGATCCCCTCGGCCCGCCCGGCACACCGGCCGGCAGGCAGGCGGCTGACTAAAGATAGCTCTGTTCGCCCCGGTGGTGCTCCCGCCGGCGGGCAAGCAGGGTCAGGGCCGCGACCACCAGTGCGAAGCACAGGGTCAGCAGCAGGTAGAAGGCCAGTGCAAGGCCCACGGTCATCGTGCCGATCAGCACCATGGCCAGTATCCAGACGCCCAGCGATACGATGGCGCGCGCCGACATGGGTTGTCTCCCGTACCCTATCCCGATCTACCCGAAACCTTGAAATTTGCCGCGGCCTTCTGGCCGTCTGTCCGGCGCTGCATTCCATCCCCATATCGACAGGGGAGATGGACCGATGCGCGCTCACCGCAAAGCCTGCCATAGCCGTCACCCATGTCGGGGCGTGGCATCCTGTCACTGCGCGGGCGCGCCGCACCGGTTCGTGGCTAGACCGTTGACGGGGCCTGTTCGCCAAACTGGTTCGCATGGTCAACAAGCCAGTTGACATCATGCGGCATCGACTTTACCTTTACGTAAACGTCAGGGAAGGGAGCAGGCAGCTTGGATCGGCTTTCGGTCAGCATCGGTTCGATGGAGGCGGAGGAGGGTGGCAGGCCGGACGGCCATGGCTGCGAACCGCGCCTGGCCATCGGCGAATTGGCCGGGGAGTTCGGTCTGACCCACCGCACCATCCGCCATTACGAGGATGAGGGACTGCTGTCGCCGGAGCGGATCGGCAGCGCCCCTGGAGGCGCCCGCGTCTACGGCCACCGCGACCGTGCCCGGCTGGCGCTGATCTGCCGGGGCAAGCGGCTGGGCTTCAGCCTGGCCGAAATCAAGGATTTCCTGAACCTCTACGACACCGACGACGCCCAGATCGAACAGATGCGCTACATGCGCACGATCGCGCGCCGCCGGATTTCCGCGCTTGAACAGCAGCTCGCCGACGTCAAACAGACGCTGGCGGAGCTGTGCACCATCGACACCCAGATCTCCGAGCATCTTCGCCGCAACGGCATCACGGAGACGCAGGACATGGAGGAGAAGCACTCATGAAGTCGGTCGTCATCGCCGGTTATGCCCGTTCGCCCTTCGCCTTCGCCCACAAGGGCGAGCTGACCAAGGTCCGCCCCGACGATCTGCTGGCCCGCGTCATCGCGGCGCTGGTGGAACGCACCGGCCTGAAGACCGATGACATCGAGGATGTGATCGTCGGCTGCTCCTTCCCCGAGGGTGAGCAGGGGCTGAACGTCGCCCGCAGCATCTCCTTCCTGGCCAAGCTGCCGCAGACCGCGGCGGCCACCACGGTCAACCGCTATTGCGGCTCCTCCATGCAGTCGATCCATCAGGCTGCGGGCGCCATCCAGATGGGCGCCGGCGAGGTGTTCGTCTGCGGCGGCGTCGAATCGATGACCCGCGTGCCGATCATGGGCTTCAACCCGATGCCGAACCCGGCGCTGAAGGCCTCCTATCCGGAAGCCTACTGCTCGATGGGCATCACGGCGGAGAATGTCGCCCGCAAATACGGCGTCTCCCGCGCCGAGCAGGAGGCGCTGGCCGTCGCATCCCACGCCAAGGCGGCGGAAGCCCAGGCCGCCGGCCGCTTGGCCGACGAGATCGTCGGCATCCAGACCCCGGCCGGTCTGGTCGACAAGGACGGTTGCATCCGCCCCGGCACCACCGCCGAAGGCCTGTCGGGCCTGAAGCCCGCCTTCATCGCCGACGGCACCGTGACCGCCGGCACCTCCTCGCCGCTGACCGATGGCGCTTCGGTCGTTCTGGTGACGACGGAGGAGTATGCCCGCGCCAACGGCCTGCCGATCCTGGCGAAGATCCGCTCGGTCGCCGTCGCCGGCTGCGCGCCGGAGCTGATGGGTCTGGGGCCGGTCCCGGCCACCCGCAAGGCGCTGGCCCGTGCCGGCCTGTCGATCAACGACATCGACATCATCGAGATCAACGAGGCCTTCTCGTCCCAGGCCATCGCCTGCATGCGCGATCTCGACATCGACCCGTCCCGCATCAACCCGGACGGCGGCGCGCTGGCGCTCGGCCACCCGCTGGGAGCCACCGGCGCCCGCATCACCGGCAAGGCCGCGGCCCTGCTGAAGCGCGAAGGCAAGCAGTTCGCGCTGGCCACCCAGTGCATCGGCGGCGGTCAGGGCATCGCCACCATCCTGGAAGCGGTCTGACCAACGGGATCGGGGAGGAAACGACCATGAAGATCGAACGCGCCGCCGTGATCGGTGCGGGCGTGATGGGCGCCGGCATCGCCGCCCATTTCGCCAACGCCGGTATCCCCTGCGTCCTGCTCGACATCCCGGCGAAGGAAGGTGCCGACCGCAGCGCCATCGCCAAGGGCGCCGTGGCGAAGATGCTGAAGACCGATCCGGCCCCTTTCATGCATCCCAAGAACGCCAAGCTCATCACGCCCGGCAATCTCGAGGACGACCTGAACCTGCTGGCCGACGTCGATTGGATCGTCGAGGCCATCGTCGAGAACCCGGCGATCAAGGCCGACCTCTACAAGCGCATCGACCCGGTGCGCAAGGCGGGCTCGGTGGTGTCGTCCAACACCTCCACCATCCCGCTGGCGGTGCTGACGGAGGGGCAGAGCGAGCAGTTCCGCAAGGACTTCCTCATCACCCACTTCTTCAACCCGCCGCGTTACATGCGGCTGCTGGAAATCGTCGGCGGTGCCGACACCCGCGCCGACGCGCTGGCCGACATCGCCGACGTCGGCGACCGCCGTCTCGGTAAGGGTGTCGTCCACTGCAAGGACACGCCGGGCTTCATCGCCAACCGCATCGGCGTCTTCTGGATCCAGGCGGCGGTGAATGCCGCGGTCGATCTGGGCCTGACGGTGGAGGAGGCGGACGCCGTCGGCGGCCGTCCGATGGGCATCCCCAAGACCGGCGTCTTCGGCTTGATGGACCTCGTCGGGCTGGACCTGATGCCGCACATCGCCAAGAGCATGTCGGCCACCCTGCCGGCGGGCGACGCCTATCGTGGCCAGATGCGCGAACACCCGGTCATCACAAAGATGATCGCGGAGGGCTACACCGGCCGCAAGGGCAAGGGCGGCTTCTACCGCATCAACAAGGCCGGCGGCGGCAAGGTGAAGGAGTCGGTCAACCTCCAGACCGGCGAGTACGCCCCGTCGGAAAAGGCCCGGCTGGACAGCGTGTCCTCGGCCGGCCGCGACCTGCGCAAGCTGTGCGAGCACCCGGACAAGGGCGGCCGCTTCGCCCGCCGCGTCCTGGCGCAGACTCTGGCCTATGCCGCCAGCCTGGTGCCGGAGATCGCCGACAGCATCGTCGCCGTCGATGAGGGCATGCGCCTCGGTTACAACTGGAAGCAGGGTCCGTTCGAGCTGATCGACCGGCTGGGCACCGAATGGTTCGCCGAGCTGTGCCGCTCGGAAGGCATACCGGTCCCGGCCCTGGTCGAGACGGCGGCCGGCCGCCCCTTCTACCGGGTCGAGGACGGCAAGCTCCAGCACCTGACCACCGCCGGCGTCTATGACACGGTGGTGCGTCCGGACGGCGTGCTGCTGCTGTCGGACATCAAGCGGGCAGCCGGCAAGCCGGTGTGGAAGAACGGCTCGGCCAGCCTGTGGGACATCGGCGACGGCGTGCTGTGCGTCGAGTTCACCAGCAAGATGAACGCGGTCGACGCCGACATCATGGCCGCCTACGAGAAGGCGATGCGCCTGATGGGCGACGGCAAGGGTGATTGGAAGGCACTGGTCATCCACAACGAGGCCGACAATTTCTCGGTCGGCGCCAACCTGGGCCTCGCCCTCTTCGCGCTGAACATCGGCCTGTGGCCGCAGATCGAGGAGATGGTGGAGGGCGGCCAGCGCACCTACCGCGCGCTGAAATACGCCCCCTTCCCGGTGGTGGCGGCGCCCAGCGGCATGGCGCTCGGCGGCGGCTGCGAAATCCTGCTGCATTCCGACCATGTCCAGGCCCATGCCGAGACCTATGTCGGTCTGGTCGAGGTCGGCGTCGGCCTGATCCCGGCCTGGGGCGGCTGCACCGAGATGCTGGCCCGCCATCAGGCCAATCCGAAGGCGCCGCGCGGTCCGATGCCCGGCATCGCCAAGGCGTTCGAGATCATCAGCACCGCCACCGTCGCCAAGTCGGCGGCCGAGGCCAAGGAGCTGCTGTATTTCCGCGCCACCGACGGCATCACCATGAACCGCGACCGCCTGCTGGCCGACGCCAAGGCCAAGGCGCTGGAACTGGCGGCCGACTACACCGCGCCCGAGAAGACCACCAGCTACGTCCTGCCCGGTTCCAGCGCCAAGGCGGCGATGGAACTGGCGGTGGAAGGCTTCGCCCTGCAGGGCAAGGTCACGCCGCACGACAAGGTGGTCTGCGCCGCGCTGGCCGAGGTACTGAGCGGCGGCGAGGAGGCCGACATCTCCAAGCCGGTCGGCGAGGATCATGTCCTGCGGCTGGAGCGCGATGCGTTCATGGGTCTGGTGCGCACCGGCGGCACCATCGACCGGATCGAGCACATGCTGCTCTCCGGCAAGCCGCTGCGGAACTGAGGGGGAGGAACGAGAGATGCCGATCTACAAGGCTCCGCTTGAGGATGTGCGCTTCGTCCTGGACGAGATCGTCGGTCTGGACAAGCTGTCGGCCCTGCCGGGCTATGAGGACGCCACGCCGGAACTCGTCGGCCAGGTGCTGGAGGAAGGCGCCAAGCTGTGCGAGGAGGTTCTGTTCCCGCTGAACCAGTCCGGCGACGGCGAGGGCTGCCGGTTCGAGAATGGCGAGGTCCGCACGCCCAAGGGCTTCAAGGAGGCCTACAGCACCTATATCGAGGCCGGCTGGCAGGGCCTGGCCTGCGACCCGGCCTATGGCGGACAGGGGCTGCCGAAGCTGGTCAACATCATGCTGGAGGAGTTCATCTGCTCCGCCAACCTCAGCTTCGGCATGTATCCCGGCCTGTCGCTCGGCGCCTACAACGCGCTGGCGATGTACGGCTCGGACGAGCTGAAGCAGCGCTTCCTGCCCAAGCTGGTCGACGGCACCTGGTCCGGCACCATGTGCCTGACCGAGCCGCATTGCGGCACCGACCTCGGCATCATCCGCACCAAGGCGGTGCCGGATGAACAGGGCGGTTACAAGATCACCGGCACCAAGATCTTCATCTCGGCCGGCGAGCATG
>CBFGPE010000058.1:0-39570 GCA_965650625.1 uncultured Azospirillum sp.
ATCCCCTACAAGGGCTATCTGCTGGGACCAAAGCTGATCCAACTCGGCATGAAGGCGCTGGAGCAGCGCCCGCTGGTCGCCATCGCCCGCCCGCATATCGAAGCACTGGCCGAGGCCACCGGCGACACCGTGCATCTCGGTGTCGAGGAGAATGGCGAGGTGTTCTACCTCGACAAGATTCCCGGCACCCGCGGGCTGGAAATGCGGTCCCGCACCGGACAGCGCATGCCGCTCGCCTCCACCGGACTGGGCAAGGCGCTGATGCTGGGGATGCCGCCGGCGCGCTGGCAGGCGCTCCATGCGCTGACCTGCCCGGCAGAGTCGCCCGCCGGCCGGCCGCGTCCGGCGGATTGGCCGGTGTTCCGGGAACAGTTGACCCGCTACGTCGCCCAGGGTTGGGCAATGGATTTGGAAGAGAACGAACTCGGCATCCGTTGCGTCGCGGCACCGGTGCGCGACGGCCGGAATCTGGTGGTGGCGGCGGTCAGCGTCGCCAGCGCCGTTCCCTATATGCCTGAAGACCGCATGACCACGCTGGGGCCGCTGGTCCGCGCGACTGCCGAGGCAATTTCCAAGGATTTGGGATGGACCGTACCGTGACCTCCTCTGCCGGAACCACTTCCGACTGCCCTGCACTGATCGCGCTGGATTGGGGCACCTCGAGCCTGCGCGGCTTCCTGCTGGACGGCTCTGCCCGCATACTGGCCGAGCGGTCGAACGGACACGGCATACAGAACCTGCCGCAGCCCGGCGCCGCTGGCTTCGATGCGGCATTGACCGGGCTTTGCGGCGATTGGCTGAACGCCCATTCCGCCCTGCCGGTGGTGGCCGGCGGAATGGTGGGCAGCGCCCAGGGCTGGGTCGAAGCGCCCTATGTTAGCACACCCGCCGATGCGACGACGCTGGCCGACAAGGCGGCACGGGTAGAGACGGCAACTGGCCGCCGGATCCTGATCGCGCCGGGCGTCCTGCATGATCCCGACGACGGCGGCGCCCCCACCACTGGGATTCCCGACGTGATGCGAGGCGAAGAGATCCAGATCGCCGGTGCGCTGGCCGAGAATGCCGGTTGGGCGTGCAATGCCTGCGTCGCGATGCCCGGCACCCATTCAAAGTGGGTACGGGTCGCCGACGGCCGCATCGCCGGCTTTTCCACCTACATGACGGGCGAACTGTTCGCGGTCCTGAAAACTCACTCACTGCTCGGCCGTCTGATGCCGGCCGGGATCGACGCGACGCCGGAGGACGAGGAGGCGGCTTTCTCCATCGGTATCCGGGCCGCGCAATCGGCCGGACCGGGCGACCTGCCGCACCAGTTGTTCGCCACCCGCACGCTGGGACTGACCAAACGCCTGCCGCCGGAAGCGCTGGCGCATTACCTGTCGGGCCTGCTGATCGGGCATGAACTGCGGTCCGGTCTGGCTCTTCTGGCGGAGATGCCGGCCGGCACGCCGCTGCTGCTGATCGGCGATCCGGCGCTTTGCCACCGCTACAGCCGCGGCCTTGCCGCCTTCGGCGCCACGCCTGCCGCACAGCTCGGCAATACCGCACCCCGCGGCCTGTTCCAGTTCGCCGCCGCGGCCGGACTTTTGCCCTCCGCGTCCGCCACGCCCTCCAGCATCAAGAGCGCACCATGACAGAGTTTTCGCTTACCGCCCGCGTCGATGCCGCCTTCGCCGCCCTGCCGCTGGTCGCGATTCTGCGCGGCCTCACCCCGGCGGAAGCAGTGCCTGCGGCCAATGCGCTCTATGACGCCGGCTTCCGCCTGATTGAGGTGCCGCTGAACTCGCCCGACCCGTTCGACAGCATCGAGGCCATCCGCCGCACCCTGCCGCAAGATGCGCTGGTCGGGGCCGGGACGGTCCTGGCGCTGGATCAGGTCGACCGGCTGGCCGCCATCGGCGCCGATCTGGTGGTCATGCCGCATGCGGACACCGCGATCATCCGTGCCGCCAAGTCGCGATCGATGATTTGTGTTCCCGGCGTCGCCACCGCGACGGAGGCCTTTGCGGCGCTCGCCGCCGGCGCCGATGCGTTGAAGCTGTTCCCGGCGGAGCAGATCACCCCGCCGGTGGTGAAGGCTCTGAGCGCGGTGGTTCCGCACAGCGTGCGGCTGCTCCCCGTCGGCGGCATCACGCCCGACACCATGCAGCCCTATCGCGCGGCGGGCGCGGCCGGCTTCGGTCTTGGCTCCGCCCTCTACAGCCCCGGCCTGCCGGTGGCCGAACTGGCTACCCGCGCCGCCCGCTTCGCCCAGGCTTGGGCGGAGGGAACCGCCGTCCGCTGAATTCACCTTCCAGTTTCACCCATCCAACGACCGGCGCACACGCCGGCGCACCACAGAGGGAATCCCATGAAGGTCACCAATCGCCTTTCCCGCCGTGCCCTGACGGTCGGCCTGTCCGCGAGCGCGCTGATCGCTGGCGCCGCGACTCTGCCCGGTGCGGCCTTTGCCGCCGATTATCCGACGAAGCCGATCGAGCTGATCGTCCCCTACGCGGCTGGCGGCGGCACCGATCTCGTCGCCCGTGCGTTCGCCGATGCGGCGAAGAAACACCTGCCGCAACCGATTGGCGTGGTCAACAAGACCGGCGGCGGCGGCGCCGTCGGCCTGACCGAGATCATGGCCGCCCGTCCGGACGGCTATAAGATCGGCATGGGCACGGTGGAGATCACCCTGCTGCCGCACATGGGCGTCGCCCGCTTCACCGTGGACGACTTCACCCCGATCGCCCGCCTGAATGCGGAGCCGAGCGCAATCACCGTCAAGGCCGATTCTCCCTGGAAGACCTTCGAGGAGTTCCTGGATTACGCCAAGGCCAACCCGGGCAAGGTGCGCATCGGCAACTCCGGAACCGGTGCCATCTGGCACCTCGCGGCCGAAGCGCTGGCGGATAAGACCGGCACGACCTTCAACCATGTGCCCTTCGACGGCGCCAATCCGGCCGTGACCTCGCTGCTGGGCGGCCATATCGAAGCGGTGTCGGTCAGCCCGGCCGAGGTGTCGAGCCAGCTCGCCGCTGGCCAGCTGCGCATGCTGGCCGTCATGGCCGACCAGCGCCAGAAGGCCTTCCCCGACGTGCCCACGCTGAAGGAGAAGGGCATCGACCTGTCCGTCGCCACCTGGCGCGGCATCGTCGTGCCGAAGAAGACCCCGGCCGCGGTGGTCGAAACCCTGCGCACCGCCAGCAAGGCCGCCGCCGAAGACCAGAGCTTCCGCGATCAGCTGGCCAAGATGAACCTGACCTGGGCCTATGCCGACGGACCCGAGTTCGGTCAGGTCATGCAGAAGGACAATGCCTTCTTCAAGGGCATGATGACCAAGCTGGGCATGGCGAAGTAACGCCTGACCGAACAGCCCCCGGCGGTCCGCCGCCGGGGGCGCCTTATCGGTTGAGGAGACCGGACCATGAGCAACCCGCCCGCCGGGAGCGAACGCCCCGGCTCCAGCGATGATTTCAGCAATGCCATGCCGTTGACGACGAAGATCGCAAATCTGGTGATCTCCGTCGTGCTGATCGCGATCGCCGCGTCCGCCATCGCCGCGACCTCCGATTTTCCGAAAAGCATGCTCGCCGCCGATGTCGGCGCCGCGCGTTTCCCGATCATTCATTCCGGCGCGCTGATCTTGCTGTGCCTGATCCTGGTCGCCAACACACTGCGCGCGCCCACCGCCCCCGCCGCCGATGGGCAAGTGCAGGTCGGCATTGCCGGCTATGCCGGTGTCGCGCTGGGCATGCTGGCGACTGCCGCCTGCATCGCCGCCATGGAGCATGTCGGCTATGGTCCCGCCACTGCCGTCTACATGGCGGTCATCATGGCGCTGATGGGACAGCGCAGCCTGATCTGGAATCCGGTACTGGCGGTCGGCGTGACCGCGCTGATCTACGGCGTCTTCCATTATGTGCTGCAGGTGCCGCTGCCGGTGGGGAGCCTGTTCGAATGATCCGCACTCCCCACTCCGTCGCCACTCCCTGCCCGGTGGGAGACAGCCGCCATGCATGAACTCGACCTTCTGATGGGCGGCTTCGCCACGCTGGCCTCAAACCCGCTGGCATTGCTGCTGGCGCTCGTCGGCGTGGCGCTGGGCATCGTCATCGGTGCCCTGCCCGGTCTGACCGCCACCATGGGCGTCGCCATCCTGCTGCCCTTCACCTTCGGCATGGACCCGGTGTCCGGCTTGCTGATGATTTCCGGCGTCTTCTTCGGCGGCGTCTATGGCGGGTCGGTGACCGCGATCCTGCTGCGCATCCCCGGCACCCCGGCCGCCGCGGCTACGGCGATGGACGGGTTCGAGCTGACCCGGAAAGGCATGGCTGGCGTGGCGCTCGGCACGGCGACGCTGTCCTCCTTCCTGGGTGGAACCGCCAGCATCATCGTGCTGATCTTCATGGCCCCGATCCTGGCCGGCTTCGCGCTCGAGTTCAGTGCGCCGGAGAGCTTCGCGCTGGCCGTCTTCGGGTTGAGCATCATCGCCAGCATCTCCGGCCGCTCGGTCATCAAGGGGCTAATCGCCGGCTTCTTTGGGCTGCTGATCGCAACGGTCGGCATGGATCCAATGGACGGGTTTCCCCGCTTCACCGGCGGCTATACCGAACTGTTCAACGTCCCCTTCATTCCCGTGATGATCGGCCTGTTTGCCGCGGCCGAGGCCTTCAAGACGCTGGAGGACCCGAAGGTCCGCCTGGGCATGGCGGCGGCGCTGGGCCGCATCCTGCCGGATTGGCCGACCTACCGCCGCATCCTCGGCACGGTGGCGCGCTCCTCCGGCCTCGGCATCGTGATCGGCATCATTCCAGGCGCCGGCGCCGACATCGCCGCCTATGTCGCCTATAACGAGGCAAAGCGGTTCAGCCGGACGCCGGAAAACTTCGGCAAGGGCGAGTTGGCCGGCGTGGCGGCGTGCGAAGCCGGTGCCAACGGCTGCACCGGCGGCGCGCTGCTGACCATGCTGACGCTGGGCATTCCGGGCGATGCGGTGACCGCGGTGATGCTGGGCGCCCTGACGCTGCAGGGGTTGCAGCCGGGACCGCTGCTGTTGAAGGACCACGCGGATCTGGTCTTCACCCTGTTTGCCGGCATGCTGTTCTGCTACGTCGCCATGCTGGTGGTCGGGCTGGCTTCCCTGCGCTTCATGGGCCGGGTCCTGCAGATGCCGAAATCGGTGCTGACGCCGGTGATCTTGGTTCTGTGCATCGTCGGCACCTATGCCATCAACAACAGCCTGTTCGACATCGGGATCATGCTGGCGGCGGGTGTCGCCGGATACTTCATGCAGAAGTGGGACTTCCCGGCCTCGCCGGTCGTGCTGGCGCTGATCATGGGACCGATGGCGGAGGCCAATTTCCGCAGGGCGCTGTCACTGTCGGGCGGAAGCTACGACTTCCTCTACACCCGCCCGATCACCGTGATCCTGTTGTCGGTCGCCATCCTGACCCTACTGCTGCCGCTGGTGAAGCGCTGGCGCGCCCACCGGCTGGAGAACAGGCGGCCCGGCGCCACAAGCCCCCTGAATCAAGCCTGACAACCAAGGAACCTGTCCATGTTCGACGATCTGAAGGGCCGCCGTGTCCTCATCACCGGCTCGACCCAGGGGATCGGGCTGGCCGCGGCGCAGGCTTTCGCCCGCTGCGGCGCCAAGGTCGGCATCAACGGCCGCAAGGCGCCGGCCGATCTAGACTCCACCCTGGCGGCGATGGAGCAGGCGGGCGGCGAGGCCGCCTTCTTCGCCGGCGACCTGAGCGACAGCGCCGCCTGCAAGGCGGTGGTGGACGCCTTCGTCGAGCGGTTCGGCGGCATCGACGTGCTGATCAACAATGCCGGCGGGCTGGTTGCCCGCAAGCCGCTGGAGGAAATCGACGACGAGTTCTTCGACGCGGTGACCGACCTTAACGCCCGTTCCGCCCTGATGACCACCAAGCATGCCCTGCCTCATCTGCGGCAATCGGCCAAGGACAGTGGGCAGACCGCATCGGTGATCCTGGTCGGATCAGTCGCTGGCTATACCGGCGGCGGGCCGGGCGCCGGGCTGTATGGGGCAGCCAAGGCGTGGCTGCACAACATCCAGAAGAACTGGGTCGCCTTCCACACCAAGGAGGGCATCCGCTTCAACACCGTGTCGCCGGGCACCTTCGACACCGCCTTCCACGCCGACAAGGGCGAGGCGGCCAAGGCCCGCGTGTCGGCCGGCATCCCGATGGGCCGCTTCGGCAAGCCCGAGGAATGTGCACCGACCTTCCTGTTCTTCGCCTCCCACGCCTGCTCGGGCTACATCACCGGGCAGATTCTGGACGTGAATGGCGGCCAGTTCATGCCGTAAAGGGCCGGACCGGCAGGGGACTGCAGGACAACCACCGCTCCGCGCTGTTGTCGAAAGACACGGGCAGGAGATGGACGACCATGGCCACGCAGATTCCCTTGTCGGAGGACAGCAGCGCGATCGATCCGGCGCTCGACGCGCTGCGCAACGACCATACGCATGAGATCGCGCCCGACCTCGCTTATCGGCGGCTCGGCATCGTCAATGTGGTGTTCTGGGGTCCGCCGCGAGCCGGCGACCGTGAATGGGTGCTGATCGACACCGGCCTGATCGGCACCAAGGGCTTCATCCGCAGCGCGGCGGCGGAGCGGTTCGGCCGCGACTGCCGCCCCGCCGCCATCGTCATGACCCACGGCCATTTCGACCATGTCGGGGCGCTGGAGGATCTTGCGGAGGAGTGGGACGTCCCGGTCTACGCCCATCCGCTGGAACACCCCTATCTGAACGGTCGGGCCGCCTATCCACCCGGCGATCCGTCGGTCGGCGGCGGCGCCATGGCGGCGCTGGCACGCCTCTACCCGCGCAAACCGGTGGATGTCGGATCACGCCTGCAAGCATTGCCCGAGGATGGATCGGTGCCGGTGATGCCGGGCTGGCGCTGGGTTCACACGCCGGGGCACAGCGTCGGTCATGTCTCCTTCTGGCGGGAGCAGGACCGCTCAATGATCGTGGGAGACGCCTTCGTCACGACGGGGCAGGAATCGGCTTATGCGGTGGCGGTTCAGCGGGCGGAAATGCACGGACCGCCCATGTACTTCACCGTCGAGTGGGACAAGGCCAGGGTTTCGGTCGCCCGGCTGGCGGCCCTGGAACCAGAACTGGTCATCACCGGCCATGGCGAGCCGATGCAAGGGGCCGAGATGCGAACCGCCCTGCACCGGCTGGCCGACGAGTTCGACAGCATCGCCACTCCGCGCCGCGGGATCTATCTGGAAAAACCGGCACGGGCGGAGGACGGAACCGCCTATTGCGGACCCGTGGAGTAAGTTTCCTGTCCGGCATGAAGGCCCCCGGGCACGCTGCCCCGGTTTTCGCGGGATGAGCTGCGGCCGGTGCACAGGGGCCAACTGCAGGACTGCCTGATCCGGGGCCTTGATCGCCTCAGGCGTATTGCGCAACGCCGTTGCCGAGCGACCAGTTTTCCTTCGCCACTTCGACAATGTTCACGAACACGTCCTGCGGCCGAATGCCGGGATCCTCGCCGAGCAGTTCCACGATTCGTGCGAACAACGCCTTCTTCTGCTCGACTGTGCGGGTATTGTTCGCTGTGATCTGGATGTAGACGAGGTCATCTCCTCGCGACACACCAAGATAAGATGAGCTGTAGCGGAAGTTGGTCGCATCATGCTCGGTGATGGTCATGAATTGATCATCTTCCGGCACGTTGAATGTTTCATGCATCGCGCGGTAAAGGCCATCGAAAATAGCCTGCCGGTAGGCTTCAGACTTTCCAGCGCGCAGAGAGATATGAACGAGTGGCATCGTAGATCCTTTCCATGACGTCCTCATTCAGAATAGCGGCAGAACAGACATTTCCATATGCTATGATACCTTATATCTAAGATAACGGCTGGAAATGATGGACCAACCTCTCGACCTCGATGCGGTTCGGGCCTTCGTGCGCATTGCCGAACTGGAGAGCTTTACGCGCGCGGCCGAAGCCATGCGCACCACGCAAGCTGCGGTCAGCCTGAAGCTGAAACGTCTCGAAGAAAGACTGGGGTGCCGCCTGTTCGAACGGACCCCGCGGTATGTGCAGTTGTCGCCACGCGGAGCCGCCTTTCTCGATCACGCCCGCGACTTGCTGGAGGCGCATGATCGCGCACTCGCCTCGCTGAGTCAGGGGCGTCAGCGCATCGCCATCGGCATCAGCGACCATGTGGCGGGGCCGGAGCTTCCGGCTCTGATTGCGCGCATGAACGCGCAGGATCCGCAGTTGGTGATCGAAATCCGGATTGGATCGTCGGGGGACCTGCTTCAGAGCTTCGACCGACGCGAACTCGACACCGTGATCGTCCGCCTGCATGCGGACCGCAACGACGGTCAACTGCTCACCGAAGAACAGTTCGGCTGGTTCGCGGCGCCAAGCTGGCAGCATCGGGCGGACGAACCTTTGCCGATCGCCACCATGGCGGAGCCGTGCGGGGTGCGGGCGTTGGCCGGGCAGCTTCTCGACGCGGCCGGTGTGCCTTGGACGGAGATCTTCGTCGGCGGCGGCGTGACCGCGGTGGCAGCCGCCGTGATGGCCGGGCTCGGCGTTGCGGCATTGTCTCCGCGGATGGTTCCGTTTGGCGCAGTTGACGTCGGCCCAAGGCTCGGGCTTCCGGCCCTGCCTCGCTTGCCCGTGGTCTTGCATACCAGGGTGAAGGACGAACGGGCGCGCGAGGCGCTGGCTGGACTTTCGGCCGCGTTCAGAAGTGCGGTGCGAGGCTGAATCTCCCAAAAGAAAACCCCCGCCGGAGCGATCCGGCAGGGGTTTTCGTTAGCGACCGCTGTGTCCGGCTATCAGGCCGGGACGGCGACCTTTTCGGCGACTTCCTGGAAAGCCGGGATCTGGTCGAAGTTCATGTAGCGGTAGATGTCGGCGGCGGCCTGGTTCACCACGCCGACCTGGGCCAGATACTCCTCGGTGGTCGGGATCTTGCCCAGCAGCGCCGCGACGGCGGCCAGTTCGGCCGACGACAGGTAGACGCGGGTGTCGATGCCCAGACGGTTCGGGAAGTTGCGGGTCGAGGTCGAGATGGCGGTCGAACCCTTGCGGACCTGCGCCTGGTTGCCCATGCACAGCGAGCAGCCCGGCATCTCCATGCGGGCGCCGGCCTTGCCGAGGGTGGCGTAATAGCCTTCCTCGGTCAGCATCATCGCGTCCATCTTCGTCGGCGGGGCGATCCACAGGCGGGTCGGGATGTCCGACTTGCCGTTCAGGATCTTACCGGCGGCGCGGAAGTGACCGATGTTGGTCATGCAGGAGCCGATGAACACTTCGTCGATCTTGTCGCCAGCGACCTCAGACAGCGTCTTCACGTCGTCCGGATCGTTCGGGCAGGCCAGGATCGGCTCCTTGATGTCGGCCAGATCGATCTCGATCACCGCGGCATAGTCGGCGTCGGCGTCGGGCTTCAGCAGCTGCGGATCGGCGATCCACGCCTCCATCGCCTTGATGCGGCGCTCCAGGGTGCGCGCGTCGGCGTACCCGTTGGCGATCATCCACTTCATCAGCGTGATGTTGGAGGTCATGTACTCGATGATCGGCTCCTTGTTCAGGAGCACGGTGCAGCCCGCCGCAGACCGCTCGGCCGAGGCGTCGGTCAGCTCGAACGCCTGCTCGACCTTCAGATCCGGCAGACCTTCGATCTCCAGCACGCGGCCGGAGAAGATGTTCTTCTTGCCCTTCTTCTCGACCGTCAGCAGGCCGGCCTTGATCGCGTAGAGCGGGATGGCGTTGACGAGGTCACGCAGGGTGACGCCCGGCTGCATCTCGCCCTTGAAGCGGACCAGAACCGATTCCGGCATGTCCAGCGGCATGACGCCGGTGGCGGCGGCGAAGGCGACCAGACCGGAACCGGCCGGGAAGCTGATGCCGATCGGGAAGCGGGTATGGCTGTCGCCGCCGGTGCCGACGGTGTCCGGCAGCAGCAGGCGGTTCAGCCAGGAGTGGATGACGCCGTCGCCCGGACGCAGCGCGACGCCGCCGCGGGTGGAGATGAAGTCCGGCAGCTCGTGGTGCATCTTCACGTCCACCAGCTTCGGATAAGCGGCGGTGTGGCAGAAAGACTGCATCACGAGATCGGCCGAGAAGCCCAGGCAGGCCAGGTCCTTCAGCTCGTCGCGGGTCATCGGGCCGGTGGTGTCCTGCGAACCGACCGTGGTCATCTTCGGCTCGCAATAGGTGCCCGGACGGACACCCTTGCCTTCCGGCAGGCCACAAGCGCGGCCGACCATCTTCTGGGCCAGCGTGAAGCCCTTGCCGGTGTCGGCCGGGGCGGCGGACTGGCGGAACAGGGTCGACGGAGCCAGACCCAGCGCCTCGCGGGCGCGGGCGGTCAGGCCACGGCCGATGATCAGCGGGATGCGTCCGCCGGCACGCACCTCGTCGAAGATCACCTCGGACTTGACGGTGAACTCGGCGATGACCTCGCCGTTCTTCAGGGCCTTGCCCTCATAGGGGCGCAGCTCGATGACGTCGCCCATCTCCATCTTGTTGACGTCCAACTCGATGGGGAGAGCGCCGGCGTCTTCCATGGTGTTGTAGAAGATCGGGGCGATCTTGGTGCCGAGGCAGACGCCGCCGAAGCGCTTGTTCGGAACGAACGGGATGTCCTCGCCGGTGAACCACAGCACCGAGTTGGTGGCGGACTTGCGCGAGGAGCCGGTGCCGACCACGTCGCCGACATAGGCGATCAGGTTGCCCTTCTGCTTCAGCGCTTCCAGCTGCCTGGTCGGGCCGCGCTGGCCCGGCTCGTCGGCCTCGATGCCCGGACGCGGGTTCTTCAGCATGGCGAGCGCGTGCAGCGGAATGTCCGGACGGCTCCAGGCGTCGGGGGCCGGCGACAGGTCGTCGGTGTTGGTCTCGCCCGACACCTTGAAGACGGTCAGGGTCATCGACGCCGGGACTTCCGGACGCGAGGTGAACCATTCCGCATCGGCCCAGGACTGCAGCACCGCCTTGGCGTTGGCGTTGCCCTTGTCGGCCAGTTCCTTGACGTCGTGGAAGAAGTCGAAGACCAGCAGGGTCTTCTTCAGGCCCTCCGCGGCGGCGGCGCCGCATTCGGCGTCCGACAGCAGGTCGATCAGCGGCTGGACGTTGAAGCCGCCGAGCATGGTGCCCAGCAGTTCGGTGGCCTTGACCTTGGAGATCAGCGGCGAGCTGTCGTTGCCCTTGGCGACGGCGGCCAGGAAGCCGGCCTTGACGCGGGCGGCGTCATCGACGCCGGCCGGAACGCGGTGGGTGATGAGGTCGAGGAGGTAGGCCTCCTCGCCCGCCGGCGGGGCCTTCAGCAGGTCGATCAGCTCCGACGTCTGCTTCGCGGTGAGGGGCAGGGCCGGGATTCCGAGGGCGGCGCGTTCGGCCGCGTGCTGGCGATAGGCTTCGAGCACGGCAGGGTTCCTCATAAATGAAAGGCCGGCCCTTGGATGGGAACCGTGAGACGGCCCGCTTGAACTCAGGTCGGGTTTATATGCCCGCTTAAATGAAAGTGCAAGGGGGCGCCCCGCTTACGTGAAGCGGGCAGGATGAAGCAGCCATTCTTTTTGCACTGGTATTACCGGTGCTTGGTATGACCACTTTGCCAGCCCCACTTTACTTCAACGCGGCGGCCTGCTCCGGCGTCAGCAGGACGATGCCGTCCTCGTCGGCGAACAGGATGTCGCCGGGCCGGATAGCCGCACCGGGCAGTTCCACCGGCACATCGACCAGCCCCTGGTCGCGGCGGGTGGAGGCACGCGGGATCGACGCCAGCGCCTTGATGCCGAGCGGCAGGGACGCCAGTTCGGCCACGTCGCGGACGCAGCCCCAGATCACCACCCCGGCCCAGCCGTTCTTGACGGCCGAGGCGGCGATCATGTCGCCCATCAGGGCACAACGCAGGCTGCCGGCGCCATCAACCACCAGGACGCGGCCGGCGCCGGGGGTGGCCAACAGTTCCTTGACGCGGGAATTGTCCTCCAGGCACTTCACGGTGACGACTTCGCCGGTGAAGCGGGTGACGGCGCCGAAGTCGCGGAAGCCTGGCAGGACATAGCGGGCATCGTCCTTGAAACGGTCGAACAGGTCGCAGGTCGGGGTGAAGGCGGTGGTGGTCTGATCGGTGCTCATGGCGATTGGGGCTCCGCAGCGTGAACGGTGCAGGGACTTTCTCCCATCACCTCTTGCGCCAAAGGCGGACGGGAGGCAAGGGCGGCAGGTCGGCGAACGTGACGCAGGAGGCTTGCCGAACGTGCAGTCGACGCCCCAGCAGCCGACGCCCATATCTCCGAGACGATGAAAAGAACACGTGGTGTCCTCCATGAATACGCCGAAGATTGCCGCCGCCGGCGCCGCCGGTGCGCTGACCCTTCTGGTCTCGGCCTGCGCCTCCGTTCTCTCGCCCCCACCGGTGGCCCAGCCCGACCCGGCGGTGCTGAGCAAGCTTGAGCGCTATTCGGCGGCCGAGTGCAACCCGCAGACCGCGGCGGTGCTGACCGGGATGCATGTGCCGGCCGGGGACATCCGCGGGCTGAGCTACGGCCTCTACCGCGACGAAATCCGCGACGCCATCGTCCGCTGGGACGCTTGGGTCTATCTGAAGGACCAGCCGGGCGCCGTGGTCGTTACGCTGGACGAGGATTGCCGGCCGATCCAGGCCTACGCCCGCGGCGGGGCGACGCTTCCGGGCAGCCGCTGACCCCGCAGACTGGAAGCGAAGATGGGCGGGCGGATGGAACATCGTGGAACAGGATTCCGGTTGTCGTTCCATGTTGCAGCGTCCCGCCCTTCCGAAAAGAAGGGCGCCGGGAGGATGGAACACCGTGAAACATGATGCCTGCTGCTGTTCCATCTGACCGGACTCTCATGCGGGCGAAGAAAGCCGAACTTTATAGGACTTGGTTCCTTTTTGGCGTATTTATTGAAAGAGAAACCGGCTGCGGGCCCTTCCTGCGAACCTCTGACCTGTCTTAACTATCGCCGGCGGGCATGCGGTTCTCCGATACATGGGCGTCCACGGCGCGGTCGTGGCGCTTCAGCCGCTCCTGCAGCGTGTCGCCCATGCGCAAAGCCACGGCAATCGACAGGATGTCGCCCAGAACCAGATGGGCGATGCGGACGGTCATCGGCGAATGGATGTCGAAATCGTCGGCGATGTCGGCGACAAGGCTGACGGTCGCCATCTCCGCCAGCGGCGAGCCAGAACGGGTCAGCGCCACCACGTCGGCGCCGGCCTTGCGGGCGTTCCGCACGGCGTCGAGAATGTCGCGGGTGCGGCCGGTGCTGGACACCGCCACCACCGCGTCGCCCTTCGCCAGTGTCAGGGCGGAGGCGAAATAGACGTGGGAATCGGTGTAGGCGACCGTCGGCATGCCCAGCCGAAAGAACTTGCGCTGGATGTCCTCCGCCACCGTGCCGGAATTGCCGGAGCCGTAGAACTCGATCCGCCGCGCCGCAGCCAGAACGTCGGCGGCGCGGTCCACCGCCTCCGCCGGCAGATTGTTGCGCACCTGCATCAGCGTGGCGATGGTGCGGTCGAACAGCTTGCCGGCCAGCACCGCGCCCGGCACCGTCCCCTGCCCCCCGCCGTCGGCGTCCAGCTCCCCGCCGACCGACAGGTCCTGGTGCAGGAAGGGCATGCCGCCGGCAATGTCCTGCGCCAGCTTGATCTTGAACTCCCGGAAGCCGCGGCAGCCGAGCGCCGCGCAGAAGCGCGCCACCGTCGGCTCGCTCACCCCGACCCGGTCGGCCAGTTCGGCCATGGACAGGTTGATGACGTCGCCCGGATGGGCCATCGCATAATCGGCCAGCTTGCGTTCAGATGGCCGGATCTGGTCGCGGACGGCGGCGATTCTCGCCAGCATTTGGGGGCTCTCCCTTCTGATTGTGGGTCAGCCTAGCACATGTAGCAAAGCTACATATACAGCGCTGCGAACGACCGATTCCGTCGCCCGCCGGAGGCGTCCTTTCCAAGCGTTTCCAAACTGCTGAACCCTGCCCTGCGACAAAATGTCGAGCCGGTTCGCCTTGTCCGGAAGCCCGTCCGGGAGTATGTAGTAAAACTACAGAGCGGGCGCAAACCACGGCATCCATCCATGGCATCTGCCGTCCACCGCCCGACCTGAGAATATGACGTGTATCAACGAATCCGGCGCCCACCGCGCCTATGCTTCCAATCGTCCCGCGCGGTTCGCGGGCACCACGAGACTGCCGACACGGCCTATCATCCGCGCCGACGTCTGAATCTCTGAGGAGTCATCATGGACACCCTGCTGATGGACGGACTTGCCCAAACTACGGAGCAGCAGTCCGCCGCCGACCCCTGGCGCGGTTTCGCCCCGGGTGTCTGGCGCCGCTCGGTCGACGTCCGCGATTTCATCCAGCGCAACCTGTGCCCCTATGAAGGCGACGCAGGCTTCGTCGCCGGCCCCACCGCCCGCACCACCGCGCTGTTCGCCAAGGTCACCGACCTGCTGAAGCAGGAACGCGCCGCCAAGGGCGGCGTTCTGGACGCCGACACCGAAGTCTTCGCCTCCATCACCTCGCACGCCGCCGGTTATATCGACCGCGAACTGGAAGTGATCGTCGGCCTGCAGACCGACAAGCCGCTGAAGCGCGCGATCATGCCGTTCGGCGGCTGGCGCATGGTCAAGACCGGGCTGGAAGCCTACGGCTACACCCCGTCGCCGAAGCTGGAGGAGGTGTTCCCGGCACTGCGCAAGACGCACAATGACGGCGTGTTCGATGTCTACACGCCCGAAATGCTGCGCTGCCGCAAGTCCGGCGTCATCACCGGCCTGCCCGACGCCTATGGCCGCGGCCGCATCATCGGCGACTATCGCCGGCTGGCTCTCTACGGCGCCGATTTCCTCATCAAGGACAAGAAGGCCCAGCTGGCTTCGCTGGAGGTCAGCCGGATCGACGAGGACGTGCTGCGCCTGCGCGAGGAGATCTCCGAACAGATCCGCGCGCTGAAGGAGCTGGTCCAGATGGCCTCCTCCTACGGCTTCGACGTCAAGCGTCCGGCCGCCACCGCGCGGGAAGCGGTGCAGTGGACCTATCTGGCCTATCTGGCCGCGGTGAAGGAAGCCAATGGCGCGGCGATGTCGCTGGGCCGCGTGTCCAGCTTCCTCGATATCTACATCGAGCGCGACCTGCGCGACGGCGTCATCACCGAGGCGGAAGCCCAGGAGATGATCGACCATTTCGTGATGAAGCTGCGCATGGTCCGCTTCCTGCGCACGCCGGAATACGACCAGCTGTTCTCGGGCGACCCCACCTGGGTCACGGAATGCTTGGGCGGCATGGGGCTGGACGGCCGGACGCTGGTCACCAAGACCAACTTTCGCATGCTGCAGACCCTGCACAACCTGGGCCCGGCGCCGGAACCGAACCTGACGGTCCTGTGGTCGGAACAGCTGCCGGACGGCTTCAAGCGCTTCTGCGCCGACACCTCGATCAAGACCTGCTCGGTCCAGTACGAGAACGACGACCTGATGCGCGGCTATTGGGGCGACGATTACGGCATCGCCTGCTGCGTGTCGGCGATGCGCATCGGCAAGCAGATGCAGTTCTTCGGCGCCCGCGCCAACCTGGCCAAGACGCTGATGTACGCCATCAACGGCGGCAAGGACGAGGTTTCGGGCGAGCAGATCGGCCCGGCCTTCGCCCCGATCACCGGCGACGTGCTGGACTATGACGAGGTCATGGCCCGCTTCGAGCCGATGATGGAGTGGCTGGCCAAGGTCTACATGAACGCGCTGAACGCCATCCACTACATGCACGACAAGTACATGTACGAGCGGATGGAGATGGCCCTGCACGACCGCGACATCCTGCGCACCATGGCCTGCGGCATCGCCGGCCTGAGCGTGGTGGCGGACAGCCTGTCGGCGATCAAGCACGCCAAGGTGAAGGTCGTCCGCGACGCCAGCGGCCTCGCCACCGATTTCGAGATCGAGGGCGACTATCCGGCCTTCGGCAACAACGACGCCCGGGTGGACGACATCGCGGTGTGGGCGGTCGAGCGCTTCATGACGGCCCTGCGCAAGCAGAAGCCCTACCGGAACGCGATGCCGACCCAGTCGGTGCTGACGATCACGTCGAACGTGGTCTACGGCAAGAAGACCGGCAACACGCCGGACGGCCGCAAGGCCGGCCAGCCCTTCGCGCCGGGTGCCAACCCGATGCACGGGCGCGACAAGAAGGGCGCCATCGCGTCGATGGCCAGCGTGGCGAAGCTGCCCTATGCGCACGCGCAGGACGGCATCAGCTACACCTTCACCATCGTCCCCGGCGCTCTCGGCCGGACCGAAGACGAGCGGGTGAGCAATCTGGTCGGCATGCTGGACGGCTATGCCCATCAGGGCGGCCACCACATCAACGTCAACGTCTTCGACCGAGAGACGCTGCTGCACGCCATGGACCATCCGGAGCTGTATCCGCAGCTGACCATCCGGGTGTCCGGTTACGCGGTGAACTTCATCAAGCTGACGCGCGAGCAGCAGCTCGACGTCATCAGCCGCACGTTCCACGACAAGCATTGAGCAAGGCACAGGCGGCCCGGTTCCCTCTCCCGCCCCGGGAGAGGGAAGGGGCCCGCCCCGGGAGAGGGAAGGGTGAGGGGTGATCCAAGGAACCATGCAGTTCAGGATTCTCGCTCTCCCCCTCACCCCCCCACCTTCGGTGGGTCCCCTCCCTCTCCCGGGACGGGAGAGGGCACACCGCGGAGCCGCAGAGTTTTGAAATTGGATCCCTGAAGCTATGACACCCCCCCTCCCCCAAGCCCGCCCCGGCTCCGTTTCCGGCTGGATCCATTCGGTCCAGACCGGCGGCACCGTGGATGGGCCGGGAATCCGCTATGTGCTGTTCATGTCCGGCTGTCCATTGCGCTGCCTGTACTGCCACAATCCCGACACCCAGCACATGCATGACGGGACGCGGACGACCTCAACCGAAGTCCTCGAAGACATCGCCCTCTATGCGGAATTCCTGAAGCGCGCCCATGGCGGGCTGACGCTGAGCGGCGGCGAGCCGCTGGTGCAGCCGGAATTCGCCGCCGCCATCCTGCGCGGGGCGAAGGCGCTGGGCATGCACACCGCGCTCGACACCTCCGGCTTCCTCGGCAACCATGCCGACGATCATCTGCTGGAGGACGTCGATCTCGTCCTTCTCGACATCAAGGCCTTCTCCGAAAAGACTTATCGCCACCTGACCGGCGTTCCGCTGCGCCCGACGCTGGAATTCGCCGAACGGCTGGCCGGGATGAACAAGCGCATCTGGCTGCGCTATGTGCTGGTTCCCAACCTGACCGACGACGCGGCCGAGATCGACGGGCTGGCGGAATTCGTCGCCGGGCTGGGCGTGGTCGACCGGGTCGACGTGCTGCCCTTCCACAAGATGGGCGAGCATAAATGGAAGGCGCTGGGGCGCAAATACATGCTGACCGACACCGAACCGCCCTCGCGCGAACTGGTGGAGCGGGTGCGCGGGCAGTTCCAGGCGCGGGGGCTGCGGGCGGACTGAACCCGCAGCCCCGTCCCGGAGTTACGCCGGGCGGATCGCCTGAGCGAAGGTGAAGAGCATGGTCGGGTCGACCGCCTTCTTCACTTGGGTCAGCTTGGCGAGATTCTCGCCGTAATAGGCCCGCTGCCAGTCGGCCAGCGACGGATCGGGGAAGTTCTGGAAAGCGCCCTGCGCCTTGGTGCGGCGGTTGACGTCGTCATAGAAGCGCTGCTGCCACTCCAGCGCCTGCTCGATCAGCAGGACGGAATCCGTCGGCCGCCACCAGTTGGCCTCGACCGTGAACAGCCAGTCATAGCCGCGGTGGACATAGGCGGTCTCGGTCGGGCCGACGCGGTTGATGGCGCCGCCGACCTGGAAGAACTTGAAGGCCACCGGCATCGAGGTGGCGGGCATCTTCGCAGCCCAGTCGAACATCGCGGCGATCGCCTCGTCGCCGATGTCCGCCGCCTTCATGTAGCTGGATTTTTCCTGGTAGTAATAGGGGAAGGTCGTCTCGGTCAGAAAGTCCTGGCCCGTCCAGTAGGGAACATTTTCTTCTATCTGGGACAGGCTCTTGTCGATCAGTTCCCAGGTGGATTTGAAGATGTCCTTCAGCGTCAGGTTGGATTTGTGCAGCTGGCCGAGAATCGACAGCTTGAGCGGCGTGCCGGCGCAACGCTGCTGCCAGCTGGGGATGGTGACGCTGATCTTGCTGCCGAACTCGTCGGGGGCCGCCGCCAGTTCGGTCAGCAGGAGCTTCAGGACCTTCGGCAGATCCTTGGTCCAGACCAGATTGAAGACCGTCACCGGCTCCGCCGGGCGGGTTTCCAGGGTGAAGGAGGTGTTGATGCCGAAATTCCCGCCGGCGCCGCCGCGGCAGGCCCAATAGAGCGCGGATTCGGTGGCGGCATCGGCCTTGACGTGGCTGCCGTCGGCCGTCACCAGCTCCGTCGCGCGCAGCAGGTCGGACGCCATGCCGAACTTGCGCATGTTGAAGCCGATGCCGCCGCCCAGCAGGAAGCCGGCCGCACCGACCGAATCGCAGCGCCCGTGGGTGATGGTGCGGCCCAGCCGCTCCATCTGCTTGTAGACGTAGGAATTCAGCGTCCCGCCCAGCACCCGGACCAGCCCGTCGGAGCCCGCCACCGGCTCCGCCCCCGCCATCAGCGTCATGTCGATCAGCAGGCCGGGCGTCGTGGAGAAGCCGGCGTAGTTGTGGCCGCCGGATCGCACCGCGAAGGGCATGGCCTGCTCCTTCACCCATTTGATGCAGGCCTGGACGTCCGTCGGGCTGGCGCAACGGGCGATGCCGGCCGGCAGGGTGGCGCCGTAGCGCAGGTTGTTGGGGCGGCAGACATCGGCGAAGAACGGATCCTCCGGCCGCAGCACCCCGCCCTTCACCGCCTTCGCCAGATCGGACCATGCCGAGGGCGGCGGGCAAAGCGCCCCGCCCGCCTCCGCCGCCAGGGCGGTGCCCGGCATCAGCCGGACCGCGGCGGCCGCACCGGCGAAACGGCCGGCGCCGACAAGGAAATTGCGGCGGGATGACTGCAGTCCGAGCAGCATGAGCCTGTCCACCCTGGGTCAATGGTTGTGCTTATTGATGGTCATTATCCGAATGATAACAACCATCGTCAACCAGACACGCCCATGGGGTGAATTGACATTCCCTACCCGTTCTTGAGCGGACGGGTGCTGCCGCGGATCACCAGTTCGCAGTCCAGGTTGTGGTGCTTCGCCGTGACACGAACCCCATCCAGGGCCGCCAGGATCTGGGTGGCGCTGAGACGGCCGATCTCGCGCTGGGGCGGGCGGACGGTGGTCAGCGGCGGCGGGCAGGAGTTGCTGAAGGGCAGATCGCCGAAGCCGACCACCGCCAGATCGTCGGGCACGCGCAGGTCGCGGCGGGTGACCTCGAACAGCACGCCCAGCGCCAGCGCGTCGTTGGAGCAGACCACGCCATCGATGTCGGGATGGCGGGTCAGGATCTCGTCGATCAGCCAGCGGCCGACCTCCGTCGTCGCGGCGTCGGGGACGGTGAAGTCGATGGGATCGTGCAGGCCGCGGCGCATCACCTCCGCCTCGTAGCCGTCGGTGCGGCTGCGCACGCGCAGATCCTGGCTGGCGGCGGCGCCGATATAGGCGACCTTGCGGCTGCCCTGGTCGTAGAGGTGGCTGGTCTGCAGGCGGCCGACCTCGAAATGCGAGAAGCCGACGCTGATGTTGACCGCCTCGCCGGGATGGCCGGGCATGTCCCACATCTCCACCACCGGCACGCCGCAGGAGGCCAGCATGGCGCGAGTCCGTTCGGTGTGGTGGAAGCCGGTCACCACCATCGCCGCCGGCGACCAGGCGAGGAAGGCGCGGATCAGGCTTTCCTCCTCCTCCGGGCTGAACTCGCTGACGCCCAGCAGGGTCTGGTAATGCGCGGCCTGGAACATGCCCTGGAGGGTGTTGTAGGTCTCGGCAAAGAAGGAGTTCAGGATCGACGGCAGGATGACGCCGACGGTGCGGCTGCGCGCGGCGGCGAGGCTGCCGGCGACCAGATTGGGCACATAGCCCATCTCGTCGATCACCCGCGCGATGCGTTCGGCGAGGTGGCGCGACACCGATTCCGGCCGGCGGAGGTAGAGCGAGACGGTGCTGGGCGACACGTCGGCGGCGGCGGCCACGTCGGTCATCGTCACCCGCTGGGTGCCGCGGCGCGTCCGCTTCCTGGTTTCGGTCAACTGCATCGTCGGTCTTCCTCACGCATCAGGTGGCCTTGGCCCATCAGGGTGCGGCCGGTCAGTGCCGCGTCGGCGGATCGGCGAGCGCAAGGACGGCCAGGGCCTCGATCGCGTCGTGAACGAGCTGATAGGCGGCCTCGATCCGGCAAAGCGCACGGTCGCATTCAACGTCATCGTCGCGCGTCTCCTGCCGGACGGCCCGGAACAGGGTCAACGCTTCGCGGCCGATGATCCTATGGCAAGCCTGCAGTCCGCAATCCTCTTGCAGCGCGAGCGGGATATGCAGCAGGCGATGGCGCAGCACCGCCGCGTCCAATTCCAGTTCGGCGATCCGCCGGGTCAGAAGGGGTGTCATCGATGTCATGCCCTGCGGGGCGCATCCGGATCGACACGCCCCGCTTCATAAGACGGCAGCCGGATCAGCCGGCAACCAACTCCGCCATGGCGGCCTTCACGCCCTTCGCCTCGATGGCGGCGAGGCTGTCGGCCACCCGCGCGGCGAGGCCGGGGATGGCGGTCAGGTCCTCCTTCCACAGGCGGACGTCGGACAGGACTGCGACGACCAGGGCCTTGGGGTCATTGACGTTGGCGGCCCAGGCGGCGCTCATGGCGGCGATCACCTCGGCATTGTCGCTGATCGGGTAGGACCCGGCCTCGCGCTCGCCGGTGCAGGCGCCGTTGATGACAAAGCCGCGGTAGAAGCGCAGCAGGGCCGCCAGCGAGAAGGACAGGCCGGCCGGGGCCGAGCCGTTGCGGGCGACCGCGTCCTTCAGGCTGGGCAGGACGCGCACCTGCCACTTCGACACCGAGTTCAACGTGATCGAAATCAGCTCGTGCCGGATATAGGGATTGCCGAAGCGCTCCATGATGGTGCGGGCGTAGTCCTGGCGCTCCGCCTCCGGGAGCGGGACGTAGGGGACGATCTCCTCGAACATCACCTTGTTCAGATAGGCGGAGACGGTGGAGTCGTCCATCATCGACTTGACGGTGTCGAGACCGGCGCAATAGGCGGCCAGCGCGCTGGCGGTGTGGGCGCCGTTCAGGATGCGGACCTTGCGGGTGCGGTAGGGCTGTAGGTCGTTGGTCCACACCACGTTGAGGCCGGCCTTGTGCAGCGGCAGCTCGTCGGCCAGATGGGCCGGGCCCTCGATCACCCAGACATGGAACGGCTCGGCGGCAACGGCCAGCTTGTCCTCATAGCCCCACTTGGCGCTGAGGGCCGCGGCCTCGTCCTTCGGATAGCCGGGGACGATGCGGTCGACCAGGGTGTTCAGGAAATGGTTGTGCGTCTCGACCCAGTCGGCGAAGCCGGCCTCAAGGCCCCAGCGCTTGGCGTGGGCCAGGACGATGCGCTTCAGGTTGGCGCCGTTGGCCTCGATCAGCTCGCAGGGCAGGAAGACCAGACCGCTGTCGGCCGTGCCGCCCAGCGCCGTGTAGCGGGCATGCAGCAGGGCCGCGACCTTGGCCGGGAAGCTGTCCGGGCAGGTGCCGGGAGCATAGGCTTCCTCGCGGTCGGCGATGCCGGCCTCGGTGGTGTTGGAGACGAAGAAGCGCAGCGCCGGGGACGTGGCCAGCGCGACCATCCGCGCCCAGTCGGCATAGGGGTTCAGCGCTTCCGACACGCAGGAGACGACGCGGCGGGATTCGACCTCGCGACCGCTCTCGATGCCGCGCAGCAGCACGGTATAGAGGTTGTCCTGCGCCTTCAGCAGCGGGGCGATGCCCTGGTCCAGCGGCTGGGCGATGGCGACACCGGCCTTGGTGAGCCCTTGGTCGTTTGCGACATCGATCATCCAATCGACGAAACCGCGCAGGAAATTGCCGTCGCCGACCTGGAGGATGGTCACGGGCAGGGTCGGAGCGCCATCGGTGTGAGCGACGTCGAACGCGCCGCCGGCAAGCTGGTCACGGGTCAGGGAACGCATGATTGGGCATCCTTACAGGAGCTGAAGATCGGAGCCCGGTGCGTTGACGGCAGGCGCGGGCAATGGATTAAATATACTAATATATTAATGGGTGGAGCAAGGGGAAATGGGTGCGGCATTGTGGTTGGGGCCTGGGCCTCGATTGCCCCCACCCTGACCCTCCCCCGCTGGGCGGGGGAGCGGATTGGACTCTAGTCGGCGTTCAGCGGCAGTCCCTCCCCCGCCCAGCGGGGGAGGTTAGGTGGGGGTCTAGCGCCTCCCCTACTCCTTGAACCCCGCCATATGCTCGAACAGGTGGCGCTTGCGGCGGATCTCCGCCTCGGCCTCGTCCAGCAGCGCGTGGTAGCGCTCGGGGTTGGCGCGTTCCACGGCGCTGAAGCGGGACTCGCCGGCCATGAAGGCGGCGAGGCCGGCGGAGGGGGCGCCGCTGTCCAGCTGCAGGGCGGTCTTGCCGTCGGCCAGCCGGCGCGGGTCGCGGCGGTAGAGCGACCAGTGGCCGCTCTCCACCGCCAGCTTCTGGTGCTCCAGCCCATGCGACAGCTCGTAGCCGTGGGCGACGCAATGGCTGTAGGCGAGGACCAGCGACGGGCCGTGGTAGGTTTCGGCCTCCATCATGGCGTTCAGCGTGTGGCTGTCGCGGGCGCCGAAGGCGGTGCGGGCGACATAGACATGGTCGTAGGCCATCGCCATCAGCCCCAGATCCTTCTTGGCCGCCGACCGGCCGGCGGTGGCGAACTTGGCCGAGGCGCCGAGCGGGGTGGCCTTCGACTGCTGGCCGCCGGTGTTGGAATAGACCTCCGTATCCATCACCAGGATGTTGACGTCGCGGCCCGAGGCCAGCGCATGGTCGAGGCCGCCATAACCGATGTCGTAGGCCCAGCCGTCGCCACCGACGATCCACACGCATTTGCGGACCAGATAGTCGGCCAGCTGCTCCAGCCGGCGGGCCAGCGGGTCCTTCAGCGGCGCGAGCTGCGTCATCAACATGGCGACGCGGGTCCGCTGGGCGGCAATGCCGGTGGAGTCATGCTGGTCGGCCTCCAGCAATGCGGTCACCAGACCGGGCTCCAGTTGGGCCGACAGCAGGGCCAGCGTGTCGCGCGCCTGTTCGGCCATGCCGTCGATGGCGACGCGCAGGCCCAGGCCGAACTCCGCATTGTCCTCGAACAGAGAATTGGCCCAGGCCGGGCCGTGGCCGCTGGCGTCGGTGGTGTAGGGCGTGGTCGGCAGGTTGCCGCCATAGATCGACGAGCAGCCGGTGGCGTTCGCCATCACCATGCGGTCGCCGAACAGCTGGGTCAGCATCTTGATGTAGGGCGTCTCGCCACAGCCGGCGCAGGCGCCGGAGAACTCGAACAACGGCTCGAGAAGCTGGCTGTGCTTGACGGTGACCGGAACCGACTCGCGCGGGATGGCGGGCAGGCTGCGGAAGAAGTTGAAGGCCTCCTGCTGGCCGGCCAACGCCTGGACCGGGCGCATCTCCAGCGCCTTGCGGCCGCCCTTTTCCTTCCCTGGGGCGCCCTTCTCTTCCGCAGGACAGACGGCGACGCACAGCGTGCAACCGGTGCAGTCGGCGGGCGAGGCCTGCAGGCGATAACGGCTGCCGGGGAATTCGCGGCCCTTGTAGGGGATGGTCTCGAAACCGGCCGGGGCGTCGGCCAGCGCCGATTCCGGCACCACGGTGGCGCGGATGGCGGCATGCGGGCAGACCAGCACGCACTTGTTGCACTCGATGCAGAGGTCGGCGTTCCAGCCCGGCGCCTCCGCCGCGATGCTGCGGTGCTCATATTTGGAGGTGCCGGTCGGCCATGTGCCGTCCACCGGGAAGGCGGACACCGGCAGCAGGTCGCCATGGCCGGCGATCATCCTCGCGGTGACGCGCTTGACGAAGTCGGGAGCCGTTACGGGTACCGGGGCCGGACGGTCGTGGTCGGCGGTGACATGGTCGGGCACAGGGACCGGGCGCAGATGGGTCAGCGCCTGATCGACGGCGGCGACGTTGCGCGCCACCACCTCCTCACCACGGCGGGCGTAGGTCTTGGCGATGGCGGCCTTGATCTCGGCGATGGCGTCCTCGACCGGCATCACGCCGGACAGCTTGAAGAAGCAGGTCTGCATGATGGTGTTGACGCGGCGGCCGAGCCCGACCTCCCGCGCCACCGCGCCGGCGTCGATGGCGTGCAGCGACAGCTTGCGTTCGATGCAGAGGCGCTGGACCTCGGCCGGCAGCCTGTCCCACACCTGCTCAGGCGTGCCGGGGGCGTTCAGCAGGATGATGGTGCCGGGGGCGGCCATTTCCACCACCTCCACCCGCTCCATCAGCGGCAGATGGTGGCAGGCGACGAACTGGGCCTGCCCAATCAGGTAGGGGGCGCGGATCGGGTCCTTGGAGAAGCGCAGGTGCGAGACGGTGGTCGAGCCGGACTTGCGGCTGTCATAGACGAAATAGGCCTGGGCGTGACCGCCGGTTCGGGACTGGATGATCTTGAGGGAGTTCTTGTTGGCGCCCACCGTGCCGTCGGCGCCGAGGCCGAAGAAGACGGCGCGCGACACGCCCGGCTCCTCCACGCCCCAGGCCGGATCCCAGGGGATCGAGTGGTGGGTGACGTCGTCGGTGATGCCAATGGTGAAGCGACGCTTCGGCCGGTCGCGGCCCAGCTCGTCGAACACCGCCTTCGCCATGGCGGGGGTGAATTCCTTGGACGACAGGCCGTAGCGGCCAGCGACCACAATCGGGTCGATGGCAGAGGCATCGGCGGCGCGGGCTTCGGCCAGGGCGGCGACCACGTCCAAATAGAGCGGATCGGCGACCGCTCCGGGCTCCTTGGTGCGGTCGAGCACGGCGATGCGGCGCACCGTCGGTGGCAGGGCGGCGACGAAATCGGCAATCGCGAAGGGGCGGAACAGGCGGACGGTCAGGCAGCCGACACGCTCGCCCTCCCCCACCAGCTGGTCGACCGCACCGTTGCAGGTCTCGGCACCGGAACCCATGACGATGACCATCCGCTCCGCCTGCGGATGGCCGTGATAGTCGAACAGGTGATAGGCACGGCCGGTGCGGGCGGCGAGCTGGTCCATCATCTCCTGCACGATGGCCGGGCAGGCCTCGTACCAGGGGTTGGCGGCCTCGCGGGCCTGGAAGAAGACGTCGGGATTCTGCGCCGTGCCGCGGACGACGGGATGGTCGGGAGTCAGCCCGCGGCGGCGGTGGGCGTCGACGCAAGCATCGTCGATCAGGGCGTGCAGATCCTCGTCGGCGAGGGGCTCGACGCAGTTGAACTCATGCGAGGTGCGGAAGCCGTCGAAGAAATGCAGGAAGGGCACGCGCGCCCGCAGGGTGGCGGCATGGGCGACCAGCGCCAGATCCTGCGCCTCCTGCACATTGACCGAGGCCAGCATGGCGAAGCCGGTCTGGCGGCAGGCCATCACGTCGGAATGGTCGCCGAAGATCGACAGCGCGTGAGTCGCCAGCGTGCGCGCCGCCACATGCATGCAGAAGGGCGTCAGCTCTCCAGCGATCTTGTACATGTTGGGGATCATCAGCAGCAGGCCCTGCGACGCGGTGAAGGTCGTCGCCAGCGCGCCCGCCTGCAACGCGCCGTGGACCGCACCGGCGGCACCGCCTTCCGACTGCATCTCCACCACCTGGGGCACGGCGCCCCACAGGTTGGGACGACGCGCCGCCGACCATTCGTCGGCGAACTCCCCCATCGGCGAACTGGGCGTGATGGGATAGATCGCGATGACGTCGCTGGCGCGGTAAGCCACCGAGGCCGCCGCCTCGTTGCCGTCCATGATGCGGATGGCGGCTGCCGGCCGGGAGGAGGCGGTGGAGGTTGGGCTCTGGGTCATGCCGGAAATGTCCTCTCTGCTGGCGACGGTCGTCTCCCTCGGCGCGTCTTCGCTAATGGGAAGGCGTTTTCAAAAACCGGCGGAAGACGGCTGTCGGCCAGGGGGAATGGTCCATCCGGAGCGGGCCGGACACATTGACACTCGTCAGTTCCGCGCAGAATTTCCGGGTGAGGCCGTTCTGCGCTGCGCCAACGTCTGATATATTACTTTTGCAAGGAAGGCCCCAATTCGTCGCAGCGCAGCATCGGATGAATGCCGGGCTTTGCCGCGGGACAGCGGGCGGGCGATGGGGTGAAACCTGCCGCCGGGAGCGTCACAGGGTGGACGCAGCCCTTTGATCCAGGTCATTTATTGCGACCGGGCGCTGTGGCTTCCTACATGCGGATGCGCAGGGGAGATCAGGTCTCGCCCAAGAATCCGAACAGAAGAACAGGCGTTCAACCCGCAGTTACATTGCAGCAAAGAAGCATCCGTCGGCAACGGGCGTGATTATGCTGCAATTGCGAAGAAATCAACGCACCGCACCATCGTCCTGCGACATTTTCGCAGGGACCGAAGGCGGCCTCGGAAAACCACTTGAACCCCACACTGATATATTAATATAACTCCACCAGCGATGCTCCCGCCCCCTTGAAACGAAGCGGAAGCGACCCCGTCGCCCGGCACCGAACCCCCGCCGGCAAGGCATCCCCGCCCGAGGATCGCCGCCTTAGGGCCTGTACGTGCGCACCGGCGCCTGCCGTGGCAGGCATGTGAGGAAAACATGAACAAGATCCGTGGTTTGCGGTGGCAAATCCTTGCCCTGATGATGCTGGGCACCGTGGTCAACTACATCGACCGCAACACGCTGGGCATCCTGGCGCCGACGCTCAAGGAACAGCTTCACTTCTCGACCGAGCAGTATTCCTTCATCGTCAGCGCCTTCCAGCTCTGCTACAGCCTGATGCAGCCGATCGCCGGATACATCACCGATCTCGTCGGGCTGAAGCTCGGTTATGCGATGTTCGCCTTCGTCTGGGGCGCCGCCGCCGCCGCGCATGCACTGGCCGGCAGTTGGCAGTCGATGGCCTTCTTCCGCGGCCTGCTGGGCGTCAGCGAGGCGGCGGCGATGCCGTCGGGCGTGAAGACCTCCACCCTGTGGTTCCCGGCCAAGGAACGCTCCATCGCCACCGGCTGGTTCAACACCGGCAGCTCGATCGGCGCGATGGTCGCCCCGCCCTTCGTCATCTGGCTGTCGCTGACCTATGGCTGGCAGGAAGCCTTCATCGTCACCGGTCTGCTGGGCGTCGGCATGTCGGCCCTGTGGTACATGCTGTACCGCAACCCGGAGAACCATCCGCGCCTGACCAAGGAAGAGCACGATTATATCCTGGAAGGCCAGGCGCACGTCGAACTGCCGAAGCCGTCGGTGAAGCGCGTGCTGGGCAAGGGCAAGTTCTGGAGCATCGCCGCCGCCCGTTTCCTGACCGAGCCGGCGTGGCAGACCTTCAGCTTCTGGATCCCGCTGTACATGGTCTCCACCCGCGGCATGGACATCAAGCAGTTCGCCCTGTTCGCCTGGCTGCCCTTCCTGGCCGGTGACATCGGCTGCATCCTCAGCGGTTACCTGTCGCCCTTCTTCGTCAAGCGCTTCAAGATGTCGCTGGTCAACTCCCGCATCGCCGGCGTCGGCGTGGGTGCGGTGTGCATGGTCGGCCCGGCCCTGATCAGCTTCACCGTCAGCCCGATCGCCGCCATCTTCCTGTTCTCGCTCGGCGCCTTCGCCCACCAGATGCTGTCCAGCCTGCTCTATGCCCTGGTCACCGACACCTTCGAGAAGCAGGACGTCGCCACGGCGACCGGTTTCGGCGGCATGGCCGGCTATATGGGCGGCATGATCTTCTCGCTGATCATCGGCCAGCTCGCCACCACGATCGGGTACGAGCCGCTGTTCGCCTGCCTGACCGTGTTCGACCTGACCGCCTTCGCCATCATCGCCCTGGTGCTAGGTCAGCGGGGGGGCCAGCACGGCGGCAAGTCCGCCGCCGCCATACCGAACGCCACGGCCGGCGCCGACTGACGGTCCATCCGGTCCCGACCTTCACGGTCACCACCATTGAGACGCCCTCCGGCACAGCGCCGGGGGGCGTTTCGCATTGGTCCATACCGATGGAAGCGATGGGCAAGAAAGCTGACCGCGATGCGGCGAAGCCGCTTGCCACGTGGATGAGATATTAGTATATTAGAATCGTACCGCTGGATGCGCCGTGGGTTGACCCGGCACAACTTGTTGGACGTTCCTCTCGGACTTCAGAGCCGCCGGTGTCACCGACGGCTCTTTTTTTGTCCGCATGCCGCTCAGTTGAACAGGAAGGACTGGCTGTCGATCTCGAACGCGGGGGCGGCGTGGTCCGGCTGGGCGGAGACGGCGGCAGCGGCGGCGACCGACAGCAGCGAGGCCAGCGCGAAGGCCGAAGCGACAAGGGCGCGGGCGATCGTGTGGCGCGCGGCGGGCTTGTGAGAGGACGGCTGATGAGAGGACATGCGACGGCTCCTTGTCTGGGATTGCGATGATCGGGCGTCGGGGAGCGGCGTCGGCGTCATCGGCAGACCCATGCTGCCACCGTCGCGCCGCCATGAAATGCGCCGATCCCGCATGTCCTTCATGATGATGTTGCACTGCATCATAGCGCTTTGACTGTGCATGATGCAGACTGCGGAAGATGATCGCAGCGCTCCGATTGGTTGCGCGAGCGGGAGACAGACCAGTTACCTGATGTAGGCTGTTCTTTTACTACGCCAGTCCTCGGCGCCCGCCGACCTCGTCAAGATGATCCAGCATATCGGCCGGATCCTCGTAGACGCGCAACGCGCCGGAGCGCTCAAGCTCCTCCCGGCCATAGCCACCGGACAGCAGGCCGATGCCGAGCGCGCGCGCCCGTTTGGCGGCGATCATGTCCCAGATGCTGTCGCCGACCACGAAGGCGCTGGCGATGTCGACGCCGATGCGCGCGGCGGCGGCCAGGAACAGGTCCGGGTCGGGCTTGGCATATTCGACCTCGTCGCGGGTGACGACCGCGGCGCGCTCCGGATCGACGCCCAGCTTTTCCAGTGCCGGCCGCGCCGTCTCCATCCGGCCGCTGGTGGCGATGGCCCAGGGGATGTTCAACTCCGTCAGCGTGTCCAGCAGATCGCGGGCGCCGGGCAGCGGCACAACGCCGGCCGCCAGCCGCTTGTAGGCCTGTGCATGGCGGTGGCGCAGCCGGTCGAGCAGGTCCTGGTCGATGGCAAGGCCGGTCTCGCGCAGCAGCATGTTGGTGAACAGTCCGCCGCTCATGCCGATCTTGCGGTGGATGCGCCAGACCGACAGGGCGATGCCCTCCTCGTCCAGCGCCTCCTTCCAGGCCAGCACATGCTGGTACACCGTGTCGGTCAACGTGCCGTCAAGGTCGAACAGGAAGGCGTTGGTCAGGTGGGGAAAGCCGGTCATGTCCATTGTCCGCAGGTTGTGGAGGCGGGTCGAATTCGACAGGACCAGAGGTGGGGCCGCCCGGCGCGTTTCGCCAAGGATTTGCCGAAGACAGTGATGGATTTTCCTCAACGATAACCTACGCGAACTTTCACCGGGTTCCACCACGCGGGCGCGAAGACTGGCGCTTCCGCTGGCGCGTTGACTTCGCTACAGTCCACGCCCAAGCTTGCCGCCGGTATGTTCGGCGCAATGCCTGCAGGGAGAGAAGCGCGTGTCGGAAAGGCCGGGGGATGGCGACGCTTGGTCGACAGACGAGGATCTGGTCACATTGCTGGATCAGGTCAGCCGGCTTGTCTATGGCATCAGCTTCACCGAAGGGCTTTTCCCAGCGCAATGGGTGGCCCTGCGCTATTTCCACGACGCGCCGGAGCCGGCGCGCACCCTGACCGCACTGGCCCGGTTCCAGCGGATCCATCTGGCGCCGGTGTCGCGCACCGTGTCCACCCTGGTGGACAAGGGGTTCCTGGCCCGCCGTCCACATCCGGGATTCAAGCGCGGCTGGCTGTTCGACCTGACGGACGAGGGGCGGGCCCTGCTGCACCGCGATCCCCTGCGCCAGTCGCTGACCCCGCCGCTCGCCGCCATGGCGGAGGATGAGCGGGCGATGCTGGGCCGCCTGATGAAGCGGATCATCACACACATGCAGGCGGGCACCGCGACCGCGGAGGACGGCGCGCCGGTCGCCTGACCGCCCCGCCCCACTCCCCAGTTCCACTCCGGAGTCCCACTCCGGAGTCCCACTGCGCTGCCCCGCATCCCACAGCCTCCATCCGGTCAGAACGTCAGCCGTTCGATGTTCTGCAGCACCAGCTGGTGATGGTTCTGGTCCTCCAGCGTGACGGTCGTCTCCTGGGTGAAGGTCAGGCCGTGGCCCGACGGGTCCATAGTGTAGGCGTGCCCGTCCAGCTGCTGCAGCCAGTTGGTGCCGGCATTGGCGACGAAGGCGCCGACCTCCACCACGTCGGTCCAGCCCACCCCGCCGTCGATGGTCAGGTTGCCGTCGCGCGGGGCGAAGATGAACAGGTCGTCGCCGGCCCCGCCGGACATGCTGGTCGTGCCGGCTCCGGCATGCAGGATGTCGGCACCGCTGCTGCCGGTCATCGTCGCATCGGCCGAGACCAGAACCTGCACCGCCAGCGGATCGCTGGACAACCCCTGGTCGTCACTGACCGTCACCTCCAGCGTCCGCGCGCCGCCGCCATTCGGGCTGAGCGCCAGATGCTGGAGGATTTCGGTGTAGGTCGCGGTGGGGGCGCTGCCCGACAAGGACAGCTGGTGGGTGCTGTCGTCCCAGCTGACCTCGATCCCGGTGCCCGACACCGTCTTGCGGCCGGTCGACAGGTCGGTGTCGATGGTCATGCTGTCGAGGTTCAGCGCGTCGCCGGTCTGCGATCCGGCGGCGATGCGGATCGACATGCCGGACATGACGCTGCTGTCCACATCGGTGATCGTCGCGTCGGCGCCCACCGCCGGATGATCGGTCGCGTCCGCGGCGATGACGGTCGTGGCGTGTGCGGCGGCCATGGTCGGCTTGTCGTTCACCGGATCGACCGTGACGCTGAGCGTCTGCGTCACCGCCGCGGTGTCGGTTCCGTCCTGGGCGGTCACGGTGACCGACAGGTCGACCGTGCCATGGGCGTTGGCCGGCGGGGTGTAGGTCAGGCCGGCCAGATCGGACGCGGCGAGGGTCCAGCTGCCGTCGCCGTTGTGGGTGCCATGGTTCAGGCTGGCGCCGTCCGGCATTCCGGTGATCCGCACCGACAGCGTTTCCGACCCGTCGCTGTCGGTCGAGGCGGCGGTGATCGTCAGCGCGATCGCCGTGTCCTCGTTGCCGTGCACGGCGGGGGTGAGCAGCGTCGGCGTGTCGGCGACCGGGGTCACCGTCACCGCCAGCGACTTGTTGACGGTCGCCGGCGTGGCGGTGCCGTCCGTCGAGGTGGCGGTGACCGACAGGGTGAAGCTGCTGCCGCTGTCATGGGCCGGGGTGATCGCCAGGCCGGCGAGTTGAGCCGGCGTCAGCGTGATCGAGCCGTTGACGATCGTCAGGGTGTCGCCCGCCGTGTTCGACAGGGTGGCACCGGCCGGGATGTCGGCGATGGTGACGCTCAGCGTCTCCGATGCGTCGGTCAGGGCCGGGGTGATCGACAGGGCGACCGTGCCGTCCTCCGCCACCGATGCCGGATCGACCTGCAGGGTCGGCGCATCGGACAGGGCACGGACGGTGACCGGCAACTGCGCCGTGACGGAAGCCGGGGTGGCGGTGCCGTCGGTTGAAGTCGCGGTGACGGTCAGGGTGAAGTCGCCGTCGTCGTTCAACGGCGGCGTGATCTTCAGGCCGGCAAGCTGGGCCTGGGTCAGCGTCCAGGTCCCGTCGCTGTTGTGCGTGCCGGCGCTGAGCGTCCCACCGGCCGGAACGCCGGAGATGGTGATGCTCAGCAGCTCCGAACTGTCGGTCAGGGCCGAGGTGATGGTCAGCGGGATCGCCGCATCCTCGTCGCCCGTTGCCGCCGATACGGTCAGCGTCGGGGCGTCGGACACCGGGTTGACCGTCACCGGCAGGGTGGAGATCACCGTGACCGGGCTGGCGCTGCCGTCCCTGGCGGTGGCGGTGACGGTCAGGGTGAAATCACCGTCGTCGTTCGACGGCGGCGTGATCGCCAGACCGGCAAGCTGGCCGGGGGTGAGGGTGATGGAGCCGCCGGAAGTGGTCAGCACGTCACCCGCCGTGTTGGACAGATGAGCGCCGTCGGGGATGCCGGCGATGGTGACCGTCAGCGTTTCCGACCCGTCGAGGTCGGTCAGCGCCGGGGTGATCGTCAGCGCGATGGCGGTGTCCTCGTCACCGGTGGCGGCGGTGACGGACAGGGTCGGCGTGTCGGTCACCGGGGTCACCGTGACCGGCAGCGATGCGCTGGTGCTGACCGGCGCGGCGGTGCCGTCGGTGGCGGTCGCCGTGACGGTCAGGGTGAAGTCGTCGCCCTTGTTGGAGGGCGGCGTGATCGCCAGACCGGTCCATTGCCCGGCCGTCAGCGTGATGGACCCGCCGGTGACGGTCAGCACGTCGCCCGCCGCGTTGGACAGGTGGGCACCGTCCGGAATGCCGGCAATGGTGACGGTCAGCGTCTCCGACCCGTCGAGATCGGTCAGCGCCGGATTGATCGCCAGGGCGATCACCGTATCCTCGTTGCCGCTGGCGGCGGTGACGGTCAGCGTCGGGGTGTCCGAGACGGCGTTCAGGGTGATCGGAACGGTGACGACCTTGGTCGCCGTGCTGCCGTTGGATTCGATGCTGACGGCGGTGACGGTCAGGCTGATCGGCGCATCGCTGTTGGCCGGCGGCGTCAGGGTCAGGCCGTTGAGCTGGGCCGGCGTCAGGGTCCAGCTGCCGTCGGCGTTGTGGGTGCCGGCGGACAGCAGCGCACCGGTCGGCACGCCGGTGATGGTCAGCAGCCCCAGCCGCTCCGACCCGTCGGTGTCGGCCAGCGCCACGGAGAGATTCAGCGGCACCGCCGTATCCTCGGTCCCGGTCAGCGGCGTCCAGGTGAGGATGGGCTGGTCGGCGACCGGATCGACGCTGACGCGGAACAGCTGGCTGGTGGTCGCGGTGGCTCCGGTCGAGGATTCCGTCGTGATGGCGGTCAGGGTCAGGTTGAAGTCGGTGCCGGCATTGGCCGGCGGCTGAAGCTTGAGGCCCAACAGCTGGGCGGCGGTCAGGCTGACCGAACCGGCGGTCGGCGTCAGAATGTTGCCGTTGGCATCCACCAGCACCGCGCCGGCCGGCAGGCCGGACAGGACGACGGCCATGGTCTCCGACCCGTCTGTGTCGACCAGCGCTGCCGTCAGGTTCAGCGCGATCAGCGAATCCTCGCTGCCGGACGCGTTGGCGACGATGACGGTGGGGGCGTCGGTGACCGCCGTGACCTCCACATGGATGTTGGCGGTCGTGCTCGCCGTGTCCTTGTTGGAGCTTTCCAGGCTGGTGGCGGTCAGCGTCAGGTCCATGCCGCCGGAATAGTTGCGCGGCGGCGTGACGGTCAGGCCCGACAGCTCCGACGGCTTCAGGGTCCAGGACCCGTCGCCATTGTTGGAGCCGTGGTTCAGAACCGCGCCCTCGGGCAGGCCCGACAGGATGACCGCCATCGTCTCCGACCCGTCGGTGTCGACGAGGCTGGCCGACACGTCCAGCGCGATGGGCGTGTCCTCCGCGCCGGTCGCGTCATGGACGGTGACGGCGGGCGCGTCGGCGGCGGCCGTGTAGGTGACGGACAGCGTCTTGGTCGACCAGGCGGGCGTCGCGGTGCCGTCCTGGGCGGCCGCTTCGACCGTCAGGGTCACCGTGCCGGCATAGTTGGCCGGCGGCGTCAGCGTCAGCGCCGCGCGATCCTGCGCCGACAGGGTGGAGAGATCGTAGACGCCGTTGCCGAGCGAGGTGCCGGCCGACAGGGTGAAGCCGGACGGAACCGTCACCCTCAACGCCGTTATCACCTCCCCCGTGCCGACCAGATCGGTAACGGCGGCGGAGATGGACAGGCTGGCGGCGTGATCCTCCTGCGCCGTGACGGAGCTGGCGCTGATGGCGGGGGCATCGCTGACCGGCGCCACCTCGACCGCCAGGGTCTTCGTCGTGGTCGCCCGGTCGGCGTTGCTGGTTTCGCGCGCGACCGCGGTCACCGTCAGCTGGAAGGTCCCGCTGGCGTCGTGCGGCGGGGTGAATTTCAGCCCGGACAGCTGGTCGGGAGTCAGCACCCACTTCCCGGTGGCGGAGTCCAGATAGCCGGCCGACAGCGAGGCGCCGGTCGGCACCCCTTCGATGACGATGCTGGCCAGAACCTCCGACCCGTCGGTGTCGGCCAGCGCGGCGGTGATGTCCAGCGCAATGGCCGTGTCCTCGTTGCCGGAGGCGGCCTGCACGGTCAGCAGCGGGCTGTCGGCGACGGCGGTGACGGTCACCGCCTGGGTCAGGCTGGTGTGGGTGTTGCCGGAGTTGGTGGCCACATCGATGCCGAGGGTGAAATCGGCGTCGCTGTTGGAGGGTGGCGTCAGCGAAAGCCCGGTCAACTGCGCCGGCGTCAGGGTGATCGAGCCGTTGGCAATGGTCAGCGTGTCGCCGGCCGTGTTGGTCAGGACGGCGCCGGTGGGGATGTTCGACAAGGTGACCGAGCTGACGCCGCTCCAATCCTGCAGGCCGGTGTCGAGATGCAGGGCGACGGCGCTGTCCTCCGCCGTGGTGACGCCGGAGGGGCGGTTGCTGCCGACGCCGGTCGCCGGGTCGGGAGACGTGCCGCCCCCGGTGGAGCCGCCACCGGTCGAGCCACCGCCTGTGGAACCGCCACCCGTGGACCCGCCGCCGGTGGACCCACCACCCGTGGAACCCCCGCCTGTAGAGCCGCCACCCGTGGACCCGCCGCCCGTCGTGGCCGTGGTGGTCCAGCTCAGCACGAAGCTGTCGGACACGCTGGTGTTGCGGTCGCCCTCGCTTTCGATGCTGTAAGGTTTGACCGTCAGGGTGACGCTGGCGGTGTCGATATGGGTGGTGCTGTCGACGCTGTGGGTGATGCCGGTGGCGTTTGCATCCTTGACGGTCAGCTTCAGGCCGCCTTCGGCCAGTGCCGCGGTATACTCCTCGGCGGTCAGCGTCCAGGTGCCGTTGCCGTTGTCGAGGCCGCGCGACAGCACCGTGCCCTTCGGCACGCCGGAGATGGTGACCGCCAGCTTTTCGGAGCCGTCGGTGTCGGCCAGGAAGGCGTTCAGGTTCAGCACCAAGCCGTCCGGCACGCCGGCCACCGACTGGTCGTCGACATGGTAGGCCTCGACCGCGCTGTTCACCCCGTGCGACACCGGCGCGTCGGCCACGGCGGTGACGGTGACCTTCGGGGTGTAGGTCTTGGTCAGGCTGTCGGTGCCGTCGACCGCCGTCACCTTGACGGTGATGGTGAAGTCGTCGGAGTTGTTGGCCGGCACGTTCAGCCGCAGATTCCCGAGCTTGGCCGGATCGACGGTCCAGCTGCCGTCATGGTTGTCGGTCAGCGCGCCGGCATCGGTGCTGGTCAGGGTGACCCAGGCCGGCAGGCCGGAGATGACGATGGAGGAGATATGCTCCGACCCGTCGCTGTCGCCGGTCAGGGCCGAGATGGTCAGCGGGATGCCGCCGACGGCGTCCTCCAGACCGCTGGCGCCGATGGAGACGACCGGCTCGTCCGTCTTGGGGTCGACGGTGACGGTCAGGTCGCGGGTGTCCTTCAGCGTCCCGCCGGAGGTCACGCCGTTCACCGTGATGATCGGCGCGCCGTTGCTGTCGGTGGTGATGACGTCCACCTTCAGCGTGATCGTGCCGGCGAAATCCTGCTTGGTCGTCAGCGTCAGTTCGTTGCGGTACGCCACGTCGACCGACCAGCGGCCGTTGCCGAGATAGACCAGCCCGCTCTCGTGCCCAGCCGCCAGCGACAGCCAGGAGCCGGACGGCAGGTTGCTGACGACCAGCGACAGGCGCTCCGACCCGTCATTGTCGACCATCACCAGATCGCCGAGCCGCAGGTTGATCGCCGTGTCCTCGTTGCCGCTGGCGGTGAGCGTGCCGTTCGGCGTCACCACGTCGGCCACGCCCTGCACGTCGACATGGACGGTCATCGGCGCGGCGTCGGCGATGGAACCGTTGGAGCTTTCCGTCGCCCGCGCGGTGAAGGTCAGGTCGAAGCCGGTGTTGGAGTTTTCCGGCGGGGTGATGGTCAGGCCGGTCAGGTCGGTCTGGGTCAGCACCCACTTGCCGAGGCCCGCGTCGTAATGGCCGTGGTTCAGCGTCGCCCCGGCCGGCACGCCGCCGACCAGGATGCTGAGGGTTTCCGAACCGTCGCGGTCGGTCAGGGCCGCCACCACCGACAGCGGGATGGCGGTGTCCTCGCGCCCCACCGCGTCGGAGGCCGACAGCACCGGCGTATCGGCGACCGCGTTGACGGTGATCGCCAGCGGCTGCTGCGCCGAGGTGGCGGTGGTCGTTCCCTCCACCGAAGTGGCGGTGATCTTCAGCGTCACCGTGCCGGAATAGTTCAGCGGCGGCGTGAAGCTGAGGCCGCTCAGTTGCCCCGGCGTCAGGGTCCAGCTGCCGTCGGCATTGTGGGTGCCGGCGGACAGCGTCGCCCCCTCCGGCACGCCGGTGATGGTGATGTGGTCCAGCGTCTCCCCGGTCACGTCGGACAGGTGAGCGTCGATGGTCAGCGGGATGGCGCTGTCCTCGTTGCCGGTGGCGGCGGTGGGGATGACGATGGGGGCGTCGGCGACGCCGGTGACGGTCACCGACAGGGTCGCCGGCGCCGATACGGCGGTCGAGCCGTTCTCCTGCTCCACCGAGGTCGCGGTGACGCTGAGGGTGATGGTGCCGGAGAAGTCGTGCGGCGGGGTCAGGCGCAGATTCGGCACGTCGGCCGCATCCACCTTCCAGGTCTTGCTGCCGTCGCTCTGGGTGCTGAGAACGGTGCCGAAATTCAGGGTCGCCCCATCCGGAACGCCGGAGATGGTGACGTAGCCGATGCTCTCCGACCCGTCGGTGTCGGTCAGGGCCGGGGTGATCGACAGGGCGACGGAGGTGTCCTCGTCCGTCGCGGCGGCGGCGGCGGTCACGGTCGGCGCATCGGCCACCGCATCGACGGTGATGGTGCCGGTCGCCGTCTGCGTGCCGCGCGCCGTGCCGGCGCTGGTGCTGTCGATGGTCCCGACCGTCAGCGTATAATTGAGGTCGGCGTCGGAATTGTGGGCGGTGACGACCGTCAGGCCCTGGACCGTCCAGGTCCCCGCCGTCCCGCCGGCCGTCAGCGCCGTGGTCGGGATCGTCCAGCTGTAGTTGCCGGAGGCATCGGGACCGCTGCGGGTCAGTTCCACGCCGTTCACATACAGCTTCGCGCCGGCCACATCCTGCTGCGAGGCGGCCATGGTCAGGGTGACGCTCTCCACCTTTTCAGGGCTGGCGGCATCGACGTCGCTCAGCGCGATGGTCGGCGCGAGCGCGATGCCGCCGGCCGCGTCCTCGTCGCCGCGCGCGGCCAGCGTGGAGAGCGTGATGGCGTCAGCCTGCGGAGTGACCTGGATCGTCTGGGTGGCGGTGGAGGTGCCGCCATAGCCGTCGGTCACCGTGAAGGAGAAGGTCTCGGTTCCGCTGAAATCGGCGTCCGGGGTGTAGGTGAAGGTGCCGTCTGCGTTCACCACCAGCGTGCCGTGGTCCAGACGCACCGGCTGGCCGTTGTCGCCGGGGCCCTTGTAGGTCAGCGTGTCGTCGGTGCGGCCGTTGAGCGTGTCCTGGTCGGTGGCGCCCAGCCGGCCGTTGACCGCAATATCCTCGCGGGTGGAGGTGCTGTCCGCCGTCGCGGTGGGCGCGTAGTTCAGCGCCGTGCGGACATCGACCGGCTGGCCGTCGACATAGAGTTCCAGCTTTTCGAAATCCGCCACCTTGATGCCAAGCGCGCTCAGGGTGGCGGCCTTGGACACGTCGGTGTCGCTGGTGGCGGCGTTGGGATTGGCGGCGGCGGCCTCGATCCGATCCCGCAGGGTGCGGAGGTCGGCCAGGATCAGGGCGTTCGACGGCTGCGAATTGAGCTGCGAACTGCTCAGCATCACCCGGAAGGTGTCGATGCCGGCATCGCCATCCTGCAATTCGGGGCTCGACGAGGTGCCGCCGTCGGTGCCGACGGTGAAGATCGACAGATCGTCGCCGGCCCCGCCATGGATGGTGTCCCGGCCCGCCCCGCCGGTGATGGTGTCGTTGCCGCCGCCGCCGAGCAGGATGTTGCCGCCGCTGTTGCCGGTGATGACGTCGTCGAAGGCCGAGCCGGCGACATTCTCCAGATTGCGCAGGACATCGGTGCCCTCGCCGGTGCCGACGCCGGTCGCAAGGTTCGCGTTCACCGCGGTGGCCGAGTCCGCATAGGTGACGGTGTCGTTGCCGGCGCCGCCGTCGATGGTGTCGTTGCCAAGGCCGCCGGCCAGCAGGTCATTGTCGGCGCCACCGTCCAGACTGTCGTCGCCCGCTCCGCCGATCAGCGTGTCGCTGCCGGCCCCGCCATAGACGGTGTCGTTGCCGTCACCGCCCTCCAGGCTGTCGTTGCCCTTCGGCGTGTTGGTGAACTGGATGGTCAGCGTCTTGGTGGCACTGTCGGCGGTGCTGCCGTTCTCCCGCTCTTCCGCGGTGGTGACCACGGTGAGGGTGATGGGAGTGCTGTCCCCCTCTTTGGCGGTCAGGGTCAGGCCGGACAGCTGGGCCTGGGTCAGCGTCCAGGTCCCGTCGGCATTGTGGGTGCCGGCGCTGAGCGTCGCATCGGCCGGAACGCCGGAGATCGTCACCTTGGAGATCGATTCCGAGCCGTCGACGTCCGTCACGGCGGGGGTGATGGTGAGGGCGGTGGTGAAGATGCCGGTGCCGTCGCCATAGATCACGTCGTCGCCGGCGCCGCCCCGGATGGTGTCGTTGCCGGCGCCGCCCGACAGCGTGTCGTTGTCGGCGGTTCCGGTCAGCGTGTTGTTCTGGCCAATCGCAAGGTCGTAGGTGATCGGCGTCACCGCGAGCGTCGGCGTGTCGGCCACCGCCACCACGGTAACGGCCAGCGTCGTCTGGACGGAGACTGGGGAAAACCCGCGGTCGGTGGCCGTGGCGGTAACGGTCAGCGTGAAGTCGACGTCGCTGTCATGCGGCGGCGTGATGGTCAGGCCGGTCAGCTGGGCCTGGGTCAGGGTCCAGGTGCCATCGGCGTTGTGCGTACCGGCGCTGAGCGTCGCACCGGTGGGAACGCCGGCGATGGTGATGCTCAGCGATTCCGAACCGTCCAGATCAGTCAAGGCGGACCGGATGTCCAGCGCGATCGCCGTGTCTTCGTTGCCGCTCGCGGCGGTGACGCTGAGTGTCGGGGTGTCGGTCACCGGATCGACGGTGACGTGCAGGGTCTTGCTCCTGGTCGCTTCTGCGGCGACCCCATCCTTGGCGACGGCGGTCACGGTCAGATCGAAATCGACGTCGCTGTTCGACGGCGGCGTGATCTTCAGACCGGCGAGCTGATCCTTGGACA
>CBFGPE010000059.1:0-39208 GCA_965650625.1 uncultured Azospirillum sp.
GAGCAGAAAAGGCCCATCCGGCCTTGACCCGACAAACCCAATCAGAGAAGGTTCTCAAGCGGTCGCCGTCACGAGGCGGACGCGCCTTCTGGAACACGGGCGATGACCTTGATTTCGAAGTCGAATCCCGCCAGCCAGGTCACCCCGACCGCTGTCCAGTTCGGATAGGGCGGATCGCCGATCACCTTTTCCCGAACTGCCATGACGGTCTCGATCTGGTTTGCCGGATCGGTGTGGAAGGTGGTGATGTCGACGATGTCGCCGAAGGTGCAGCCGGCAGCTTTCAGCACGTTGGTGAGATTGTCGAAGGCCAGCCGCACCTGCCGTTCGAAATCGGGTTCCGGCGACCCGTCCTCACGGCTGCCCACCTGCCCCGATACGAACAGAAGGTCGCCGGAGCGGATCGCCGCCGAGTAGCGGTGCAGTTCGTAGAGCGCATGCCGATTGGCCGGAGTGATCGCTTCGCGTTGAGCCATGGTCGTTTTCCTCTTTGGTCGCCGGACTGGCCGGCTTCGGGCTTCACACTGCGGGCGCAAGTTGATATACGCCACGTATGTGAACCCAACACGCATACGCTCCGTATGTCAACTCACATGCGAGACGTACGCGAAATCAGTGGAGAAGGCGATGGCCGGCAAGCGACGCTCTGAAATGATGGAGGAAACCCGCGCCAAGCTGATCGCGTCCGCGCGCAAGGCCTTCGCCGAAAAGGGATTCGCCGCCGCATCGATGGATGACCTGACGGCCGCGGCCGGGCTGACGCGCGGCGCCCTGTATCACAATTTCGGCGACAAGCGCGGCCTGCTCCAGGCGGTGGTCGACCAACTCGACGCGGAAATGGCGATCCGCGCACGCGACATCGGAGCCCAAGCAGGAAATGACTGGGACGGGCTGCTTGCGGAAGGCGTCGCCTATATCGAGATGGCTCTCGAACCCGAGGTCCAGCGCATCGTGCTGCTCGACGGCCCGGCCTTCCTGGGCGATCCCTCGCAGTGGCCGAGCCAGAACCACTGCCTCCAGACCACCCGGCAGACGGTGGAGCGGCTGATCGCGCAGGGGGTCGTCAGGCGCCTCGATCCCGAAGCGGCCGCCCGTCTGTTGAATGGAGCGGCATTGAACGCCGCCCTCTGGGTGGCGGCCAGTGACGACCCGCAGGATGTCCTCGCCAAGGCCGTGGAGGCATTCCGTTTTCTGGCCGAGGGGATGCTGGCGCGTTCGTCCTGACGCGCTCAGAAATCCAGCATCGCGTTGTCGATCACCTCCTTCATCACGAAGAAGGTGCGCGTCTGCCGCACTCCGGGCAGCGCGATCAGCTCCTGCCCGTGCAGGCGGTTGAAATCCGCGATGTCGCTGACCCGGATCTTCAGGAAGAAATCGAAATCCCCGGCGACCAGATGGCAGTCGAGGACGAAGGGCAGCTTGCGGATCGCCCGCTCGAACTCGGCAAAGCTCTCCGGGGTCGAGCGGTCCAACTCGACGCCGACCATCACCAGCGTGCCGCGATCCACCTTCGCCGGCTCGATCTCGGCCCGGACGGAGCGGATGTAGCCCTCGGCGAACAGGCGCTGGGTGTGGCGGTGGCAGGTGGCGGGGCTGAGATTGACCGCCGCCGCCAAATCGGCGTTCGTCATCCGACCATCCCGTTGAAGATGCTGGAGAATCTTGCGATCCGTGGGGCTCAGCTCATCAGTGATGGAAGATTCTCTCATTTTGGCACCGATTTTTGTGCGCAATCCTGCATCTGACGGCACTCTAGAGGCGATTCGCGGCAATTTGCCAGCGAACTTCGAGAGCACCTTTCATTTCGGCGGTGATACCGTCTCTTCACCTAGACAGTGGAGCCCCGCCATGCTGCGCCTCGATCGTTTCGAACGTTATCCGCTCACCTTCGGCCCGACGCCCATCGAACATCTGCCGCGCCTGACCGAAGCGCTCGGCGGCAAGGTCGAGATCTACGCCAAGCGCGACGACTGCAACTCGGGCCTCGCCATGGGCGGCAACAAGCTGCGCAAGCTGGAATACATCGTTCCCGACGCCATCGCGGCCGGTGCCGACACGCTGGTGTCGATCGGCGGCGTGCAGTCGAACCACACCCGAATGGTGGCGGCGACCGCGGCGAAGCTCGGCATGAAGTGCGTCGTCGTCCAGGAAAGCTGGGTCCCGCACGAGGACGCCGTCTATGACCGCGTCGGCAACATCCTGCTGACCCGCCTGATGGGCGCCGACAGCCGCATCGTTCCGGACGGCTTCGACATCGGTATCCGCCGCAGCTGGGAAGACGCCATCCAGTCGGTGAAGGATGCCGGCGGCAAGCCCTACGGCATTCCGGCCGGCGCCTCGGTCCACAAGTACGGCGGTCTCGGTTACGTCAACTTCGCCGAAGAGGTCCGCAAGCAGGAGGCCGACCTCGGCTTCAAGTTCGACTACATCGTCGTCTGCGTGGTGACCGGCTCGACCCAGGGCGGCATGATCGTCGGCTTCGCCGCCGACGACCGCGCCGACCGCGTGATCGGCATCGACGCCTCCGGCACGCCGGAGCAGACGCGCTCCCAGGTCCGCCAGATCGTCGACAACACGGCCGAACTGGTCGAACTCGGCCGCAAGGTCCGCGACGACGAGATCGTCATCCTCGAAGACTACGCCTATCCCGCCTATGGCGTGCCGAGCGCCGAGACCAACGAGGCGATCCGTCTCGCCGCCCGCACCGAAGCGATGATCACCGACCCGGTCTATGAGGGCAAGTCGATGCAGGGCATGATCGACCTTGTGAAGAAGGGCTGGTTCCCCGAAGGCTCGAAGGTCCTCTACGCCCATCTCGGCGGCGCCCCGGCGCTGAACGGCTACAGCTACACGTATCGCAACGGTTGATAAGGCGACGGCCCTCCGACGTGATCGGAGGGCCGTTCTTTCAACTTCACCCCTCCAGCCCCGCAATCGTGACCGCCAGCGCCTGGGCGCGCGGCACCAGCGTTTCGAGCCGGCACCATTCCCGCTCCGTGTGCGCCGCTCCGCCGACCGGCCCCAGCCCGCACAGCGACGGCACGCCCAGCGCCCCGGTGAAGCCGGAATCGGCGCAGCCGCCGGTGAACTCGCCATCCACCTCGAAGCCGACCTCCGCCGCCGCCGCCTTGTAGCGGGCGAACAGATCGGCCGAATGCTGTTCCTCCAGCGGCATGAACAAATGTCCCCGCTGGTAGGTCGCACTGGTGCCCGGCACGTCCTCCGCCGCCAGGATCGCCTCCACCCGCGCCAGGATGCCGTCGAGTTGCTCGACCGAGCGGAAGCGGATGTCCAGCGCCGCCTCCGCATGGTCGGCGACGGTGTTGTGGGTCCGGCCGCCGCGGATGACGCCGACATTGGTGGTGATGCCGCTGTCATAGTCGGTCAGCGCATGTAGCGCGGTGATCTTCGCCGCCAGCGCGCCGATGGCGCTGGCTCCGTCGGCATGGTTGACGCCGGAATGCGCCGCCCGTCCGGTCACCGTGATGTCCAGCGTCAGCCCGCCCTTGCGCGCGGTGACCACATTGCCCGACACCCGCCCCGGCTCGGCGTTGAAGGCGGCCCGCGCCCCCCGCGCCACCTCCTCGATGATCTTGCGGCCTGACGGCGAGCCGATCTCCTCGTCGGCGGTGAACAGGCCGATCAGCGGAAAACCGGTGCCGCCCGCCGCCTTCAGCGCCCGCAGCACGAAGACGTCGACGATCAGCCCGCCCTTCATATCGGCCACCCCCGGCCCGCGCGCGGTGTCGCCGTCGCGGGTGAAGGGCCGGGCGGCGACCGTCCCCTTGGGATAGACGGTGTCGCGATGTCCCATCACCAGCACCGGCGCCCCGCCCTCGGCACCGGGAATGTCGGCCTTCAGCACGGCGCCGTAGGTTTCGTTCGGGAAGCGCGTCACGGCGATGCCGTCGGCCTCCAGCATCGCGGCCATGATGTCGCCGACCGCATCGATGCCGGCGCCGTCGCGGCTGCCGGAATCGATGTCGACGATGCGCTGGAGCATGTCCTCCATCTCCGCGCGGCGGGATGCCAGCCAGTCGCTGGCGCGTTGGGCGAGCGGGGTCATGCGCGGAGGGCCTCCTTGCGAGCGTCCCGGACGGCGGGACCGGTCTCGCCCAGATCCCAGAACAGCCCGGCCATCACCCGCAGGGCCTCCTCGACGACGGGGGCCAGCAGATGCTCGTCGGGAGCATGCTGGGAACAGGCCGGATAGGAATGCGGCACCCAGATGGTCGGCAGCCCCAGAATCTCGGAGAACACGTCGTTGGGGATCGAGCCGCCCAGGTTGGGAAGCAGCGCCGGCTTCTTGCCCGTCGTCCGCGCCAGCGAATCCAGCGCCCAGCCCACCCACGGGTCGTTGGGATCCAGACGGGTGGCGGTGAAGGCCTCCATGCGGCTGGGCGTGACCTGCACCCGGTCGAAGCCGTTGGCGGCGAGATGGGCGCGCACGGCGTCGATCACCGTCGTAGGATCGGTGCCGACGACGAAGCGCAGTTGCAGCGTCGCCTTGGCGATGCCGGGCACGGCATTGACCGGCGCGCGCGGGTTGCCGGTCTCGAAGGCCAGCACCTCCAGCGCGTTCCAGCCGAACACCCGCTCTTCGGGTGTCAGACCGGCTTCGCCCCAATCGCGGTCGATCTCCGGATCGTTCGGCCCGCCGCCGACAGACAGGTCGGCGATGGCGGCCTTGACCGCCGGCGGGATGCCGGCCGGCTTCAGCGCAGCCAGCTTGATCCGCCCCTGCCCGTCGATCAGCGAGGCGATGGCGTTGGCCAGGATGGTGCCGGGATTGGCGAGCAGCCCGCCCCAGTTGCCGGAATGGTGGGCGCCCTTGCGCAGATCCACCGTCATCTCGAAATTGATGGCGCCGCGCGAGCCGAGGAACACCGTCGGCCGCTCGGCGATCACCCGCGGCCCGTCCGAGGCAATCAGCACATCGGCGGCCAACGCCTCGCCATGGCTTTCGGCCAGCGCGCGCAGGCCGGGCGATCCCGCCTCCTCGCCCATCTCGATCACGAATTTGGCGTTGAAGCCCAGGCTGCCGCCGCGCTCCGCCATCACCTGGGCGAGCGCCGCGATGTTGACGGAATGCTGGCCCTTGTTGTCGGCGGTGCCGCGGCCGTACCAGCGGTCGCCCTTGACCGTCACCGTCCAGGGGTCGATGCCGTCGCGCCAGCGCCCCTCATGGCCCGGCACCACGTCGCCATGACCATAGATCAGCACGGTCGGCAGATGGTCGGCCTCGTGACGTTCGGCGATCAGGAACGGCCCGCGCCCGGCGACCGCATTCTCCACGATGGTGCCGGTGAAGCCGAGCTTGCCCAGCGACGGGATCATCTCCTCGTCCAGATAGGCATGCAGTTCCGCCCCACGGTCGGACGACTGGCTTTCCGACTTGATGGCGACACGCCGCGTCAGGTCGGCCAGGAAGGCGCCGGACGCGAAATGATGGGCGGCGCGCGCAATGGCGCCGTCACGCGATGGCTGTTGGGTCATGGCGGAACTCGGGTATGGGGGATGGGTCGTCAATTGGCGTAATGGCAGGCGGCGACGCCGTCGGCGACCGGCACGGGGCCTGGCGCTACGGAGTGGCAGCGGTCGGTGGCACGCGGACAGCGCGGGTGGAAGGCGCAGCCGGGCGGCGGCGCGATCGGGTTGGGGAAGGAGCCGGAAATCACCGTGTCGGGCATGCCCAACGTCGGATCGGGCGTCAGCACGCAGTCGAGCAGCGCGCGGGAATAGGGATGGCTGGCGTGGGTGAACAGCGCCTCGCGCCCGCGCTCCTCGACGATGCGGCCGAGATACATCACCGCCACCCGGTCGGCCAGATGCTCGACCACCGCGAGGTTGTGGCTGATGAAGAAGTAGGTCAGCTTGAACTCGCGCTTCAAATCCATCAGCAGGTTCAGGATCTGCGCCTGCACCGACACGTCCAGTGCCGAGGTCGGCTCGTCGCAGATCAGCACGTCCGGCTGCATCACCAGCGCGCGGGCGATGGCGACGCGCTGGCGCTGGCCGCCCGACATTTGGCCGGGATAGGCGTCGATCATCCGGCGCGGCAGCCCAACCGCGTCCAGCATCTCCGCCACCTTCTTCTGTCGGCTGGCCGAGGTGCCGATGCGGTGGGCGACCAGCGGCAGTGCGATCAGGTCGGCGACCGACTTGCGCGGGTTCAGCGAGGAATAGGGGTCCTGGAACACCGGCTGGATGCGCCGCGCCACGTCGCGCCGGTCGGTCTTCGCGATGGGCACGCCGTCGATGCGGATCTCGCCGGAGGTCGGCTTGGTCAGCCCCAGCAGCATCTTCGCCAGCGTCGATTTGCCGGAACCGCTTTCGCCGACCAGCGCATGCACCTCGCCGCGGCCGACGCTCAGCGACACCCCGCCGACGGCGGTCAGCATCGCCCTGGGTTTGAACATCCCCTGCGGCACAGGATAGATCTTGGTGACGTTTTCGAGTTCGAGCACCGGAACGGTCATATCAGTCTCCGGTCAAGCAGCGGTGGCGACGGGGTCGAGCACGCAGGCCATGCGGTGGCCTGGGCCGAGATCCCGCTCCGGAATGGCGGCGGCGCAGACCTCGGTGGCATGGTCGCAGCGGTTGCGGAAGGCGCAGCCGGTCAGCGGGCCAATCAGGTTCGGCACCTGCCCCGGAATGGTGCCCAGCGGCTCGCCCGGCCGGGTGCGGCCGGGGACCGGGATGGCGCGCAGCAGCCCCTGGGTGTAGGGGTGGCTGGGCGCGCCGAACACCGCCTCGACAGGCCCGGTCTCCACCAGCCGGCCGGCATACATCACCGCCACCTTGGTGGCGACGCGGGCGACCACGCCCAGATCATGGGTGACCAGGATCAGCCCCATGCCGAACTCGCGCTGGATGTCGCGCAGCAGCATCAGGATCTGCGCCTGGATCGTCACGTCCAGCGCGGTGGTCGGCTCGTCGGCGATGATCAGATCCGGTTCGCACATCAGCCCCATGGCGATCATCACCCGCTGGCGCAGGCCGCCCGACAGCTGGTGCGGATATTGCCCCAGGCGGGAGGCGGCGGCGGTGATGCCGACCCGCTCCAGCAGATGCACCGCCCGTTCCCGCGCCACCGCCCGGCTGACCGGACGGTGACGGCGCAGCGCCTCGATCAGCTGGTCGCCGACGGTGTAGGCCGGGTTCAGCGAGGTCATCGGCTCCTGGAAGATCATCGCCATGCGGTCACCGCGCAGATCCTCCATCTTGCGCTGGCCGGCGGCCATCAGGTCGATGCCGTCGAACCGCATGGTCCGCGCCTTCCGCACCGCCCTGGACGGCAGCAGGTCCATCAGGGCCAGCGAGGTCAGCGACTTGCCCGACCCGCTCTCCCCGACGATGGCCAGCGTCTCGCCGCGCTCCACGGTGAAGGACACCCCATTGACGGCGTTCAGCAGTCCGGCCTCGGTGGGGATCTGGATGGTCAGATTGTCGACGTCGAGCAGGGGCATGGCCGTCAGCTCCGGTTGTCGGGGGCGGTGACGTCGCGCAGGCCGTCGCCCAGAAGGTTGATGCCCAGGACCAGCGCCACCAGCGCCACGCCGGGGATGGTGATGACCCATGGGCTGAAGAACATGTACTGCTTGCCCTCCGAGATCATCAGGCCCCAGGACGGCAGCGGCGGCTGCACGCCAAGCCCCAGGAAGGACAGCGCCGCCTCCAGCAGGATGGCGTGGGCCATCTCCAGCGTGGCGACCACGATCAGCGGGTTGATGATGTTGGGCAGCACTTCGGAGAACACGATCAGCCGCGTCGAACAGCCGATGGCGCGGGCCGCCGCGACGAAATCGGCATGGGCGATCTGCTGCGTCGTCGACCGCGCCACCACGGCGAAGCGATCCCACAGCAGCAGCCCCAGCACGGCGATGACCGTGTTCAGCGAGGTGCCGACCAGAGCCGCCGCCGCCAGCGCCACCAGCACCACCGGCAGCGCCAGCCGCACGTTGATGATGTAGCCGATGACCATGTCGACCCGCCCGCCGAAGAAGCCGGCGGCGACGCCGAGCGCCGTGCCGATGGCGCCTGACAGCAAAACCGTCGCCGCGCCGATCATCAGCGAGATGCGCCCGCCATAGAGCAGCCGTGCGAAGTAATCGCGCCCCAGCTTGTCGGTGCCCAGCCAATGCTCCCAGGTCCCCTTGGCGTGCCAGATCGGCGGGATCAGCCGCTTGGAGATGTCCTGGGCATAGGGATCGTGAGTGGTAAACAGCGGCGCGCCGATCGACATGACGAGGATGACGGCGAGGATGAAGGCGCCGGCCATGAAACCGGGGTGGCGCGCCGCCCGCTTGGTGAAACGGGCCAGCGGCGACCGGCGGACCGGCACGGCGTCGAATCCGGCTGCGGTTGCCGTGGTCGTGGCGGCGGCACCTGAAGCGCTCGTGGTGCTCATGCGACGCGGATCCTTGGGTCCAGCCAGGCGTTGAGGATGTCGGCGAGGAAGGTCAGCAGGATGTAGATCGTGGCCAGCAGCATCACGATGGCCTGGACGACCGGGAAATCCTTGCGCCCGATGGCTTCCCAGGCGAGCTGCCCCAGCCCCTGCATCGAGAACACCGCCTCGACCACGATGGAGCCGCCGAGCATGAAGCCGAACTGCACCGCCGCCAGCGCCACCACCGGCACCACCGCGTTGCGCAGCGCATGCTTGAAGATCACGGTCTTCGGACGCAGCCCCTTGGCCCGTGCCGTCCGGATATAGTCGGACGCCATCACGTCCAGCATGCCGTTGCGGGTCAGCCGCATCACTGCCGGGATTGCGTACCAGCCGAGCGCCACCGAGGGCAGCACGTAATGGCTCCAGGTCGCGTTGCCGGACACCGGCAGCCAGCGCAGATTGACCGAGAAGATGATGATGAGCGTCAGGCCGAGCCAGAAGGTCGGCACCGCCTGTCCCAGCGCGCAGAAGGCCAGCGTCGCGCGGTCGAACCAGCTGCCGCGCTTCACGGCGGCCAGCGCCCCCAGCGGGATGGCGAACAGCAGGGCGAGGCCAAGCGCGATGGCACCGAGCTTGAGGGTGATCGGAATACGGCCGCCGACCAGCGACGCCACCGACTCCCGGAAATAGAAGGACTGGCCGAAATCGAAGCGGACGGCCCCGGCCAGCCAATGGCCGTACTGGACGGCGAGCGGCTGGTCCAGGCCATATTCGGCCCGCACCTGCGCCACCTGTTCGGGCGACGCCTCGGGACCGGCAAGGTCGGTGGCGAGGTCGCCGGACAGATGCAGAAGCAGGAAGGCGATGACCGATACGGTCAGCACCACCGACAGCGCCACGGCGAGCCGGCGAAGCAGGAAGGCGAGCATGGCGGTCTCCTGAAAAGGAGCGTGCGGAGAGGCGCTGCGGGCCGGCGTTCAACCATGCCGGCCCGCAGCCGCGGCCTCACTTCCAGTGAGCGGCGTAGAAGCGCGGAAGCTCGTCCGGCTGTGCAGTAAAGGCGAGGTCGGACGTGAAGGCGTAATTGCTGGGATAGGAGAACAGCGGCAGCAGATAGGCCTTCTGCGCAATCATCGACAGCGCTTCCTTGTAAAGGTCCTTTCGCGCCGCGGCGTCGGTCGTCGTGTCGGCCTTATCAAGCAGAGCCTTGACCTTGGGGTCGCGGCTCATGTCGTCCTCGTTCTCCTTGAACCACACGCCGGTGAAGGCGGAGGCGTCGTTGACCGAGAAGGAGCCCCAGGTCTGGTACTCCAGCGGAACCTTGCCGGCGCGGGCGGCCTCGCGCATCGCGGCGTATTTCAGGAAGCGCAGGTTGGCGCGGATGCCGACCGCGCGCAGATAGCCGATCACCGCTTCGGCATAGTCGCGCTCGCGATAGGCGTAGAGATCCGTTTCGAACCCGTCCGGATAGCCGGCCTCGGCCAGCAGCTTCTTCGCCTTCTCCGGATTGTATTCGTAGCGCGGAACGCCCTCGTCGGTGCAGCCGGTCTGGTCGATGAAGCAGGCGGAATGCATCACCCGCGCGCCCTCGCCGGCCAGATTCTTGACCATCGCCTGACGGTCGATGGCATAGGCGATGGCCTGGCGCACCTTTTCCTTCTTCATCGGCGTGTCGGCCGCGGTGCGGCCGGCGGCGTCGAACTGCAGGAAGCCGACGCGCATCGTCTCGGCCGACAGCACGGTGATGTTCGGAACCGCCTTCAGCTGTTCCGCCTGATCCTTCGGCACGCGCCAGATCCAGTCGACGCCGCCGGTCATCAGCTCGGCCATGCGGGTTTCGCCGTCGGGGATGACGCGGAACTGGATCTTGCCGATGGCGGGTTGGCCGAGTGGGCTGTCCTTGAAATAATCCTTGTACTTCTCCATCATCACGCCCCTGCCGTTCTCCACCGCGGTGACGCGGTAGGGACCGGTGCCGATGGGCGCCTTGGAGAAGCCGTCCAGCCCGACCTTCTTGAAATAGGCGGCGGGATAGATCGGCGTCGGGCCGGACAGATATTCCAGCGCCGCCGGGAACGGGCCCTTCAGACGGACGCGCACCGTGTAATCGTCGACCTTGTCAGCGCCGGCCATCCATTCGACGTTCTGCTTGGTCACCACCTTCGCTTCCGGCGTCAGCACGTAATTGAAGGTGAAGACGACATCGTCGGCGGTGAAGGGCGAGCCGTCCTGGAAAGTCACGCCTTTGCGCAGCTTCAGTTCCAGCGTGACCGGATCGATCCATTTCCACGAGGTCGCCAGCTCCGGCTCATACTCGCCGGTCTTGGGATTCCGGTAGATCAGCGTGTCCCACACGAGATGGGCGATGATGACGCCTTCGCGCAGATTGTTGTGATAGGGGCTGATGTTCTCCGGCTCGCTGTCGGAAGCATAGACCAGCGTGTCGTTCGCCTTGTTGGCAAGGGCCACCGAAGGCAGGGCCAGGGCCGCGACCGCCGCGGCTGCGAACATCATCGACTTACCGTACGCAAAGGGCGCCATGTCCGAACTCCGTCCAAGAGGGTCCATTTGCACGAAAGTTAGCCATGACACGGTATTGTGCAGATTGGCATGCCGCAATTATAATAGTTGGAAGTTCCCGTTGCCGAGTCAGCAACGGTATGGTTTATGGTCCTGATTTTCCGTCAGTTTAGCAAACGGGTGCCGGCCAGGGGAACCGCCATGAACGCCACCGCGCTCCGTTATTTCCTGGAGGTCGCCCGCACCGGCTCGATCGCCGACGCTTCGGCGCGGCTGCATGTCGCCTCCTCCGCCATCAGCCGGCAGATCGCCCATCTCGAAGCCGATCTCGGCGTCGAATTGTTCGAACGCCGGCCGCGCGGCATGGTGCCGAGCTATGCCGGCGACCTGCTCGCCCGCCATGCCCAGCGCGTGTTCCTTGAAGAAGAAGCCATCGTGACCGAGTTGAAGCGATTGCGCGGGCTGGCCAGCGGACGGGTGCGCGTCGCCGCGACCGAGGGGTTCGGCATGAGCCTGATCCCGGCGGCCATCCGCAGCTTTCGCGACCGCCATCCCGGCATCCGCATCGAACTGCGCATCGTCGCGCCGGCCGCCGTCACCCGCATGGTGCGGGAGGGGGAGGTCGATATCGGCGCCACCTTCTCCTTCGCTCCCGAACCGGGGGTCAGGGCGTTGGGAGAAGGCCGCGCGCCGGTCCTGGCGGTGATGGCGAAGGACCACCCACTGGCTGGCCGGTCCATCCTGACGCTGGCCCAGCTGGCCCGCGAACCGATCGCGCTGCCGGAGAAGGACACCACGGTGCGTCAGCTGTTCGACATCGCCTGCGGGCTGGCCGGGGTGGTGATCGAACCGGTGCTGGTTTCAAATTACATCGCCGGGCTGTGGGCCTTCGCCGCGGAAGGCGGCGGCATCACCATCGCCAGCCCCTTCACCGTCCATGCCAGCACGGTGGGCCATCCGGTGGCGTCGATCCCGATCGACTCCCCCACCCTCGACCAGCGCTATTACCAGATCCAGACCATGCTCGGCCGCCATCTGCCGGAGGCGGTGTATGCCTTCGCGACCCACCTGACCGGCATCATCAAGCGCATGGACCGCGGCGCCGAACCACCGCTGCAGTCCGCCGGGCAGGAGTAGCTGACCTGGAGGGACCGGGAATATCCGTCGGCGCCGTTACGATGTCCCGACCCACTCGGCGACGACGTCGATGAAGCTCCGGACCGTCGCCGGCATCAGGGCACGATGGGGAATGATCGCGTGCAGCGGCAGCGTCCGGGCAGACCAGTCCGGCAGGACGTGAACCAACCGGCCTTCGGCGATGTGCTCCATGACGAGGAAGGACGGCGCCAGAACCAACCCCTGTCCCAGCAGCGCGAGCGTGACGAGGAAGCCGGCGTCCGTTGCCCGAAACTGCGCTTCGAACGCAACCTGCACCCGATGTCCTGCGGCGTCGGACAGCACAAATCGCTCCGGAGTCGCGGTCTGCATATAGGCCAGAATCCTGTGCTCCCGCAGACATCCCGGATGTTCCGGGAGGTCGCGGGAATTGAAATAGCCCGGCGCACTGGCCAGGATCAGTGGAAAGCTGCCCAGCCGCTTGGCGATCATCGCGGTGTCCGGCAGCGTGCCGAGGCGCAAGGCGACATCGAACCCTTCGCCGAGCAGATCGGTCTCCCGTTCACTGAGATCCAGCGCGAGGGTGACGCCCGGAAAGCGGCGCATGTAGTCGGCCACCGCCGGCCCCAACACCGCATTGGAAAAGGCAAGCGGCGCCGCAACGCGCAATTGACCTCTCGGCTCGGCCTGTCGCGTTCCGGCATCGGCTTCGGCCAGGGCGATTTCATCCAGGATCGCCGTGCAGCGAAGAAAATAAGCCTGACCCGCCTCCGTCAAACTGAGTTTGCGCGTGGATCGGTTGACCAGCCGGACTCCCAGCCGCGCCTCCAGCGCCTTGAGATGCCGTCCGGCCATTTCAGCCGACATGCCATTCCGGCGCGCCGCGGCGGCCAGGCTGCCCTCTTCGATGGCGTGGCGAAACACGGTCATGCCAATCAGGGTATCCAGCGCCATCATCCACTCCCAGTCCGGAATGAATCCATTTCGCGCCTGATTATCACGGCTCCGTTCGGCCGCTAAATCCAATTCGGCGCGATACGCATGTCATGGAGCTTGGCAATGTCCAAAAACGTCGAAACGACCGGGGCGGTCATCCACACTCTGGAGGAAGGGCAGGGAGACACGGCACTGGTGTTCCTGCATTACTGGGGCGGTTCCGCCCGCACTTGGCGCCATGTCGTCGCACAATTGAAGGACCGGGCACGCTGCGTCAGTCTGGATCTGCGCGGCTGGGGTCGGTCCGTCGCCCTGGACGGGCGCTATGATCTCGACGCAATGGCCGGCGACGTGTCGGAGGTCATCGCGAAGATGGGGCTGACCCGCTGCATTCTCGTGGGCCATTCCATGGGCGGCAAGGTCGCCCAGATCGTGGCCGCAAAAGGCCCCGGCGCACTTGTGGGGCTGGTCCTGATCGCCCCCTCTCCGCCGACAGGAATGCCCGTGCCGGCCGAAATGCGCGAGGCGATGCTCGCCTCCTATCAGAACGCGGAGGGCGTGAATGAAGCGCTGAAAATCCTCTGCCACCGTCAACTTCCGGAGGAGGAAAGGCGGCAGGTGGTCGAGGACACGCTGCGGGGGGCGGCTGGGGCCAAACGGGACTGGACGATGGCCGGCATGCTCGCCCGCCTTGACGGAATTGCGGGCATCGGCATCCCGACGCTGATCGCCGTGGGCGATTGCGACCTTGTCGAGCGCGCCGACAGTCTCCTGGAGATCTACAGCGAAATCCTGCCCGCGGCAGAGTTCCGCATCCTCCCCGGCGTTGGCCACCTGTCGCCGCTGGAAGCCCCTGCCGACGTCGCCGAAGCCTGTTCCAGCCTGCTGACGGCGGTCGCCGCCGGTTGATCCCCCGATCATCTGAAAAAGCAAAAGGCACCGGACGCGGTCCCGCCATGGGCCGCATCCGGTGCCTCCCGTCGATCAGGTCGGCAAGACCTTACTTGGACTCGCTCGCCAGATAGGCGATCAGGTCGGCGCGCTTGGCGTCATCCTTGATGCCGGCGAAGGCCATCTTGTTGCCGGGAACGGTCGCCTTGGGATCCTTCAGATATTCGTTCAGCTTCGCCTCGTCCCAGGTGATGCCGGAATCCTTCATCGCCGCCGAATAGCTGAAGCCGTCGTGGGTGCCCGCCTTGCGGCCGACGACGCCATGCAGGTTCGGGCCAACGCGGTTGGGGCCGCCGGCCTCGATCGTGTGGCAGGCCTTGCAAACGTTGAACACCGTCTTGCCCGCCGCGGCATCGCCGTCCGCGGCCTGGGCGGCGACGGTTCCACCGGAGATGAGAAGGACGGACGCCAACATAATATTGCGCATGACGGACACAGCGGAACTCCCATTTCTCAACGTTGCCTCCGGATGTCCGGAGAGGTCGGCCGGATTGCTTCCGGCTGGCGAAGCGGAGGCTACTGGCGCTCGGAAAAGCCAGAAAGCGAATTTAACCGATGGTTATTATCGATTTTCCCGATACCATTTCCTCCCTTTAGGGGATCTGCCGGTGGCGGCTGCACCCAGCGGATGCGACGAATCGTCTCACACCGCCCGGTCGCGATCAAGCTGCCGATGCTTTAGGTCTGGTCCCAAGGAACCGGCGGGTGACCGGATGCGAAGGCCGGCAGTCAGGTGAGGTGTCATGGATACGGAAATGGCGCGGACATTTCTGGAGGTCACGGCGGCGGGCAGCTTCATGGCGGCGGCCGACCGGCTTCACGTTACCCAATCGACGGTCAGCACGCGGATCCAGCAATTGGAACAGCAGCTTGGCTGCCGTCTGTTCGTGCGCAACAAGACCGGCGCCACGCTGACCACCGCCGGCTTGCGCTTCCAGCGCCATGCCGTCGCCATCCTTCGCCTGTGGGAGCAGGCGCGCCAGGAGGCAACCCTGCCCGCCGGCCACAAGGCGCTCCTGCGCATCGGCAGCGAGGCCGGCTTGTGGAACCGCCTGCTCTACCGCTGGATCCCCTGGATGCGGCGAAACGCCAACGAGATCGCGCTCCGTTGCGACGTCGGCCTGCCCAGCGGGCTGCTGCAGGGGCTTCAGGACGGCACGCTGGACGTCGCCGTGCTCTATTCACCGCGCGCCCTGCCCGGCCTGTCGATCCGGCTGCTGATCGAGGAGGAACTGGTCCTCTTCCGGATGCCGGCCGTCGACGATTATTCGGAGGAACCGTACGTCCACATCGACTGGGGCGACGATTTCCGCCGCAATGTGCGCCTGCACCGGCCCGACGACGTGCAGTCGGCACCGGTGTCGATCGGCGTCGGCACGCTGGGGCTCGACTATGTCAAGCAATGCGGCGGCACCGGCCATTTTCCCCGCCAGCTCGTCCAGCCGCTGATCGACGCCGGCAAGGGCGAAATCCTGCCGGAAGCCCGCCCTTTGAGCCTTCCCATCTACGCCGCCTACCCGACCGATGCCGACGAGGCCATCATCGACCCGGCGCTCACCGGGCTGAAGACCATTCTGGCCGCTCCCATGGAGGCGCGGGGTTGAATTGAAGAAGCCGATATGAACCATCGGTTAATTTCGCTTTTTCCGATGTATACCGCTGCCTAGGATCGGCGTCGCCGGGTCGTTGCCGGCCCGAGCACCCAACCATCAACAAGGGTTCCGATCCGATGACCATGCAAATGGCGCAACCGGCGCTGCCGGCAGACGAAGACACCGCGGCGCAGATGGACTCCCGCCGGTTCGAATCCCCCTACATCGTGTTCCCGGCGCTTATCCTCCTGCTCATCATGCCGCTGGGGATCGTTTTCCACCCGGCTTGGTTGGCCACGCTGGCAGAAGTGGGCGTGGTGGTGATGTTCATCGCCATCTTCCGCATGATGCGCATGTGACCTGAGTATCCTTCGCCGGTCATCCTTCCGGCCCGTCCACGGCCGATATTCCGCTTTGTCCGGCACCGGGGCCTGTGGGACAAAGCCGCATGTCGATCAAGCTGGACTTCCGCCGCCTCCGCTATTTCGTCGCCGTCTGCGAACTCGGCAGCTTTTCCAAGGCCAGCGAGTTCCTGAACGTCGCGCAATCGGCGCTCAGCCAGCATGTGGCGACGCTGGAGGGCGATCTGGGTGTCCAGCTCCTGCTGCGGCAGCCGCGCGGCGTCAGCCGGACCGAGGCGGGCGACCGCCTGTTCGCCCATGCGCGCGGCGTGCTGCACGCGCTGGAACAGGCGGAGCTGGACGTGCTGTCGCTGTCGCGGGCGGTGGTCGGGCCGGTGATGGTCGGCTTCAATTACACGGCGATGGAAGCCATCGGCCTGCCCTTCATCCGCCGCGTCGCCTCCACCCTGACTGAGGTCAAGCTGCGCGTGATCGAGGCGCACAGCGAGATCATGCATCAATGGATGCTGTCCGGTCAGGCCGACCTCGCCCTGACCCTGGTGCCGCCCAACGACGACCGGCTGGAAGGTGTGCCGCTGCTGGACGAGGAGCTGGTCTGCCTCGGCACCCGCGCCATGATCGGCGACGGCGGTCCCATCGATCTGGACGAGGTGCTGCGCCTGCCGCTGATCATGCCCGGCCGCACCGCCGTGCTGCAGGCGCTGGCCAGCGATCCCCAGGTGCGCAACGCCATCGCCGCAAAAGTCTATCTGGAAATCGAATCCGCCATCCCGCTGAAACGGGCGGTCACCGCCGGGCTGGGCGTGACGGTGCAGTCGGCCGCGCTCGCCGGCGACGAGATCGCCTGCGGCGAACTGGTGGCGCGGCCGGTGGTGAACCCGTCAATGGGCCGCACGCTCTATCTGGTGTCCTCGCGCATGAAGACCGCCTCCCGCGCGGTGGTCGAGGCCCGGCGCCTGATGATCGACGTGGTGCGCGAGGCGCATGCAACCGGCCGATGGCCCGGCCGGCTGCGCGACACCCTTCTCTGAAGCGAGATATCTCGAAACCAGATAGCTCACTTCTCTTCTTTATACTTTTACGACCTTCCCTCCCCGTGCTGTTCTGTTTCGTGAACGAACAATCCGAAGGCCCGCAGTTGAATGGGCCCGGCGTTTCAATCCATTGGACCGCCGCAACGAACCACCAGAGGGAGGTGCAGGACATGACGCCCACCACGACGTCCGCTCGTTTCAAGACCATGCTGGCGCTGCTCGCCACCGCGTCCGCCACGGCTCTGCTGGCGCTGCCGACGGATGCCGAGGCCGCGACGCGGATGCGCTGCAGCCACCAGCTGCCACCGGCCCACCACATCGCGAAGGTGGTCGAGCGCTGGGCGGCGGAGGTGAAGACGCTGTCGGACGGCGATCTCGACGTCCAGGTGTTCGGCTCCGACAGCCTGATCAAGGCCAACGAGAACATCCTGGCCGTCGCCAAGGGCGACATCGAATGCGCCTTCTCGCTGAATTTCCAGTGGGGCAAGACCCTGCCGCTGATGAACGTCACCGTCGGCCCCTACACCATGTCCTCCATCGAGGCGTGGAAGAAGTGGCCGACCTCTGAAGCGGCGGCCTTCCTTGAGGAGCGCCTGCTGAAGAAGGGCGTGAAGAACATCGTCTGGATGTTCCAGACCAACACCAGCGTCTTCACCTCCCAGGGCAAGCCGCTGCTCAAGCCGGAGGATTTCAAGGGCCTGAAGATGCGCGGACTCGGCCCGGCCTTCGACCGCGGTCTGAAGGCGATGGGCGCCACGCCGGTTGCGATCCCCGGCAGCGAGGTCTATCAGGCGCTGGCGACCGGCGTCATCGACGCCGCCATCACCGACGTCGCCGCCGCCTGGTCGCGCAAATACTACGAGGTGCAGGACCACATGACGGTGGTGCCGGTGCTGGCCGCCTATCTGCACGGCTACGTCAATCCCCGCTGGTACGACAAGCTGTCCGACAAGGACAAGGCCGCCCTGAAGAAGGCCGGCGAGGAGGCCGCCGTCTGGGCGATCGAAGCCTCGCAGGAGGCCGCGGCGAACGCCCCGGCGGAACTGGAATCGAAGGGCGTCAAGGTCCACATCGCGACCCCGGAGGAGAATGCCGCCTTCAAGGCCGCCATGGCGCCCGCCTTCGCCGAGGGCTTCGCCGACGAGACCGGCGCCGACGGCCGCAAGCTGCTGGAACTCGTCAACAAGCTCCAGTGAAGAGGGGACCGGCCATGAGCAGCATGTCCACCCCCGACACCGTCACACCTGCACGCGAAAAGGGCGCGTCCCACACCGCGCTCCGCCTGCTGACCGGCACCGCATCGGTCCTGTCACGCATCGGCGGCGCGCTGAGCGTCCTGCTGATCGTCGTCGTGCTGGCCCTGACCACGGCGGGCGTCTTCGCCCGTTACGTCCTGGGCCAGCCGCTGGAAGGGGTCGACGAGGCCTGCGGCTTCATGGTCGTCGCCATGGTGATGGCCGGCGCGGCGGAAGCGCTGCGCACCGGCCACCATATCCGCATCGACCTCATCATGGGGTTCGTCGGTCCGCGCGGCCGGCGCTGGCTGGATGCCTGGGCCAATCTGGCGGTGCTGGTCTTCGCCGTGCTGCTGGCCCGCACCGGCTGGGAGACTGCGATGTTCTCCTACGACTTCGACGCCTTTTCGCCGGGCCAGCTGGAAATGCCGATGTGGATCCCGCAGACCACGCTTCCCATCGGTGCCGCCCTGCTGGGGATCGTCGCCTTTGCCAAGCTGGTCGCCGCGCTTGCCGGTGACGGGGCGGAAGAACAGAGCGGAGGTCACTGATGACGTTCCTGATCCTGGGACTGCTGCTGCTCCTGCTGCTCAGCGGCATGCCGATCTTCGCGGCGCTGTCCCTCACCTCGCTCGGCGTGCTGGCCCTGTTCGAGGGCAGCATCGACAGCATGGCCGACGCGGTGTTCTCCAGCCTGAACAACCCGCTGCTGGCCACCATCCCGATGTTCGCCTTCATGGCGCACATCATGATCAAGGCCAAGGTGGTCGACGACCTCTATGAGATGTCGAACACGCTGGTCGGCCACATCAAGGGCGGGCTCAGCTTCGCCACCATCCTGTCCTGCACCATCTTCTCGACCATTTCCGGCTCGTCGGTGGCGACGGCGCTGACCATCGGCTCGATCTCCATCCCGCAGATGAAGCGCTTCGGCTACCGCCAGCGCGACACTTACGGGCTGATCGCCGCCGGCGGCACGCTGGGCATCCTGATCCCGCCGTCGGGGCCGATGATCCTCTACGCCATCGTCACCGACGCCTCGATCGGCGCGCTGTTCCTCGCCGGCATCATTCCGGGCCTGCTGATGGCGGTGCTGTTCGCCGGCTACAGCTGGCTTCAGGCCAAGCGGCAGGACGCCGTCCGCTCGCAGCCCTGGCCCGGCTTCGGCACCGTCGCCACCGCCTTCCGCAAGTCGCTCTGGGCGGTGATGATGCCGCCGCTGATCCTGGGCGGCATCTATTTCGGCGTCTTCACGCCGGGCGAAGCGGCGGCGGTCGGCGCGGTCTACGCGCTGGCGGTGGCCCTGCTGGTCTACCGCAACGTCTCGCTTGCCGACCTGCTGGATTGCGGCGTGCAGACCATGCGGACCACCGTCATGCTGTTCATGATCATCGCCGCCGCCGGCATGTTCGGCCACGCCATCACCATCATCCGCCTGCCGGCCCAGATCATGGAGACGGTGACGGCGCTGGGGCTGTCGCAGGGCGGCTTCATTTTGGCGGTGATGCTGGCGATCTTCATCCTCGGTATGTTCCTGGAGACGATCGCGATCATCCTGATCACCACCCCGATCATCCTGCCGGTGATGACCGCGCTGGGCATCAACCCGGTCTGGTACGGCGTGATGCTGATGATCAACCTGGAACTGGCGCTGATCACCCCGCCGGTCGGCATGAACCTGTTCGTCATCAAGGGCATCACCAATTCCTCCCTGGCCGAGGTGACGCGCGGCGCCCTGCCCTATGTCCTGTTGATGATGGCCGGCCTGTTCATCATTTGGCTGGTCCCGTCCCTGTCGCTCTGGCTTCCGCAAGCCGCAGGCTTCGGAACGTGATCGCCGGCTTCGGCATCTGACCTAGACTCTCCCACCCTTCCCGTTTCCACCGGATGCGCCCCCTCGCGGCGCATCCGAACGGAGGACCCTTGCCATGACGAAAGCCCCTGTGACCATCGTCGAGGTCGGCCTGCGCGACGGGCTCCAGATCCTCAACCGCGTCACGCCGACCGCCGACAAGCTGCGCTGGCTGGAGGCCGAGCACCGTGCCGGCGTCCGCCGCTTCGAGGCCGCCTCCTTCGTCCCGCCGAAGCTGCTGCCCCAGATGGCCGACGCCGCCGAGGTGGTGGCCGGCGCCCGCGCGCTTCCCGGCATCGTCGTCCACACGCTGGCCCCCAACCTGAAGGGCGCCGTGGCGGCACTTGCCGCCGGCTCCGACGTCATCGTCCTGCCGCTGTCGGCCAGCGAGGCGCACAGCCGCGCCAACATCCGCAAGACCCGCGAGGAGTCGGTGGAGGAACTTGCCCGCGTCTGCCGCGCCCGTGATGAAGGCGGATACAAGACCCGCATCGATGCCGGCATCTCCACCGCCTTCGGCTGCACCATCCAGGGCGAGGTGCCGGAGGACGACGTGGTCCGCCTCGCCGAAGCCTGCCTGAAGGCCGGGGCCGACCGCGTGGCGCTGGCCGACACCGTCGGTTATGCCGACCCGGCGCAGGTCCGCCGCCTCTACAAGCGGGTGAAGGACATCGCCGGCGACCGGCTGCAGAGCGCCCATTTCCACGACACCCGCGGCCTCGGCCTCGCCAACTGCCTCGCTGTGCTGGACATCGGCATCCGCGAGTTCGACGCCTCGCTCGGCGGGTTGGGCGGCTGTCCGCACGCCCCCGGCGCCAGCGGCAACGTCGCGACCGAGGACTTGGCCTTCATGCTGGAGGCGATGGGCTTCGACACCGGCATCGACCTGGACGCCCTGATCGAGGCGCAGCGCCTGCTCGCCTCCCTTCTTCCCGGCCAGACGCTGCACGGCAAGATCGCCACCGCCGGCCTACCGAAGCATTTTAACCGGAGCCCCGTCCATGCCTGACGCCACCAACCTTCCCCTGGCCGGCATCCGCGTTGTCGAATTCTCCCACATGGTGATGGGGCCGACCTGCGGCATGATTCTGGGTGATCTGGGCGCCGACGTCATCAAGGTGGAGCCGGTGACCGGCGACAAGACGCGCGCCCTGCCGGGGGCCGCCGCCGGCTTCTTCCGCACCTTCAACCGGAACAAGCAGTCGCTGGCCGTCGATCTGAACAGCGCCGAAGGATTGGCCGCCGTCCACAAGCTGGTCGACACCGCCGATGTGGTGCTGGAGAATTTCCGTCCCGGCCTGATGGCGAAATATGGCCTCGACTACGCCAGCCTCGCGGCGCGCAATCCGCGCATCATCAACCTGTCGCTGAAGGGCTTCCTGCCCGGCCCCTATGAAAAGCGCACGGCGCTGGACGAGGTGGTGCAGATGATGGCCGGGCTGGCCTACATGACCGGCCCGACCGGCCGGCCGCTGCGCGCCGGCAGCTCGGTCAACGACATCATGGGCGGCATGTTCGGCGTCATCGGCATCATGGCGGCGCTCCGCACCCGCGAGGCCACCGGCCGTGGTCAGGACATCCAGTCCGGCCTGTACGAGACCTGCGTCCTGCTGTCGGCCCAGCACATGCAGCAGTTCGCCGTCACCGGCGAAGCGCCGCCCCCCTTCCCCGAGCGCATCGCCGCCTTCAGCATCTACGACACCTTCGAGGTGAAGGACGGCGAGCAGATCTTCCTCGGCGCGGTCAGCGACGTGCAGTGGCGAACCTTCTGCACCGCCTTCGGCTTCGACGATCTGCTGGCCGACCCCAGGCTGGACGGCAACACCAGGCGCTGCGAAGCCCGCGACTGGATGCTGCCGGAAATCCGCCGCCGGCTGGCCGCCTACAGCAAGGCCGAGATCGCCGATCTGTTCGAGCGCAACGGCCTGCCCTACGCCCCGATCAACCGGCCGGAGGAGCTGTTCGACGATCCCCACCTGATCGAGAGCGGCGGCCTCGCCCCCATCACCACCGAAACCGGCGGGGAGACCCGCGTCCCGCTGCTGCCGCTGACGCTGGACGGCCAGCGGCTGGGACCGCGCATGGCGCTGCCGCCGGTGGGTGCGCAGAGCGCGACGCTGCTGGCCGAACTGGGCTACACTCGCGACGACATCGACCGGCTGCTCGCCGCCGGGGTGGTCGCCGTTCCGAAGACCCGGAAGGAGACGGAACGGCTCGCCTCCTGACCGGCACGAAGACCCGGCAGGCCCCAAAAAGGACAACAACAATGACCACCGAGAACGCGACCGAGACCAATTTCGAAACCGGCGAGGCTTTGCTGGCCCGCCACCCCGGCGCCATCATCCAGCCCGTCCGCGGCGTGTGGCCGCGCATCGCCGCCGACGCCTACGTCGCCCCCGGCGCGGTGGTGGTCGGCGACGTCACCATCGGGGCGGAGGCCAGCGTCTGGTACGGCTGCGTCCTGCGCGGCGACGATCACAGCATCACGGTGGGGCCGCGCACCAACATCCAGGACGGCACCATCATCCACGTCATGCTGAACGACTATCCCACGATCATCGGCGCCGACGTGGTGATCGGCCATGGCGTGCGGATGCATGGCTGCACGCTGGAGGACGGCTGCCTGATCGGCATCGGCTCCATCGTGCTCGACGGGGCAGTGGTGGAAAGCGGCGCCATGCTCGCCGCCGGTGCGCTGCTGACCCCGCGCAAGCGCGTCTCCGCCCGCCAGCTCTGGGCCGGCAGCCCGGCGAAGCATCTGCGCGACGTCACCGACGCGGAGGTGGAGTTCATCGCCTTCGACGTCCGCCACTATGCCGGCCTCGCCCGCGCGGCATCGGGCCGCGGGCAACCCGATCTCGGTGCGGAGATTTGAAGGCAGTTTCCATAAATCCACCACTCTGTTTGTGATGAGGAAGATGCATGCGGATGTGAGGATGGCTTGGATGATTTCGGCTCTGCGGCCGTGCCTTCGATCGCGGCGCTCGTTGTTGAGGAGCCACGCGTTGGCGTTCTCGACCTTGGAGCGTCGGACGCCAAGCCTGGAGCCATGGTCGCTTGCGATCCTGGAGCCGGAGAACGGCGTCAACGTGCATCAGGTCGGCGCGGTGCTGAGCGAGGCGCCGCTCTATATCCTCGATAGTGCCGGACATCTCGGCCCGCTTCTCGCACAACCCGCTCACAACTTGCGGCTCGCCCATGATTCTTGCCCCATTTGCCAAGCTTCGGATAGGCAATAGACGGCGCAGCAACGGAACGGCAGGGTCACGCGGTGGCGGGTGCTACATAGTCCGCGCATGCGGCGCTGCCGGCGCATCATCTCCGGTCCCCAAGTTTTGCACCCCACGCGGCGGCCCACTCGTCAAGCGGCATGATGAGGCGTACCAACGCCTCCCCTTCTTCGCTCAAGCAATAGCCGCTAGTGTGATGGACCACGATGGCAGCGGCCCGCAGTTCCTTGAGGCGTGTGTTCAGGAGGCTCGGATTTGTTCCCGCGACCGCTTGCAGTTCCCGAAACGTTAGTGGTTGTCCGGCATGCGCAAGCTCCCACAAAACGCGCAAACTCATGCGCCGCCCCAGCAGATCGAGAAGCGCCATAGTTGGGTGTCCGGTTTGCGACCCGCGTACGGGCTCGCCGGGTTTTGGAAATTTCATGCTATATTTTTCGTAGCGTTGACTGCAATATTTGCTATGAAAATGATAGCATAAGGCCGCGCAAAATGGCACCTCGCATCGAGCCGACCGGGACGCCCACACGAGCAGACGCGATGGATCGGGCAACTCGTTTGCCTTTACCTCTTGCGACTGCTGACATTTCGGGGAAAGCTGGCGGTATAATCAAAGCCCATGCGGTGCCCGTACCGCCCGACAGCGCGCTGACGCCGCTTTATATGGGCGCAGACCTGCTGGATGCGTACGCGGTTCAGTTACCGCCGGGAGCGGACGACGATCTCGAACTGCTGGCGCGCGCCGGGTTCGAGCGGCAGGCGTGGTGGATTCGCGCACTGACGCGGGTGCGTGATGGGATCATGGCGCCAGTCGGCGTTAAATCGTCTCGCGCGGTCGGTGTTGCCGCGGCGGCGCGGGGGCCGGTGATCGGCTTTTTTCCGCTGCTGTCGAAGAATGCGGAGGAACTGGTCATGGGCGAAGATGACCGGCATCTCGACTTCCGACTCGCAATCCTGCTGCGCCCGGGCGCAGCGGGCGGACGGGAACTCGTCGCAGTGACTGTGGTGCATTGCCATAACTGGCTGGGGCGGACCTACTTGGCGGCAATCGCGCCGTTCCACCGCGTGATCGTGCCGGCGAGTCTGGAACAGGCGGCAAGGGCGATATAAGCCAGATCGGATCGACGGGGATGCGGAGAATTGGCGCGGTTTCCGCCGCCGTCTTGCCGCGTTCGATTGGGCAATGCTGCTTTGGGCGGCGTCAGCAAGATATAGGGCGTTGCCCGGACGAACGCCGAGACGAGCCCGTACAGACTAATACCGGCTCAGGATTGAACTGACTCTCGGGCCGCAGGGGATTCCCAAATTATGACGAGCATGATTCACTGAAACTCCACGGGGAGTGGGGGTGAGCATGTCGGCAAGCCTGAAGATCGCGGAGGGGATGACGGCGGCGGAACTGCGGCACTGGGCACGGCGGTGCGGCAACGGTCGGGCGGCAGCGCGGGCGTATGCCATCGCCAACGCTTTGGATGGGCTGGACCGTGCGGAAGCGGCGCGCTTGGCGGGGATGGAACGGCAGGCGTTGCGGGACGCGGTGCGGCGCTATAACACGGAAGGGGTCGCTGGGCTGTTCGATCGGCCGAAGGGACACCGGGCGGAGTGGCTGAGCGACGCGGAACAGGCGGCCTTGGCGGCCGCGGTCTTCAAAGGACCGGACCCTGCCGTGGATGGGGTCTGCACATGGACCTGCGAGGCCCTGGCGGTGTGGATCGCCGCCAAGTTCGGCAAAACCTTCCATCCGCACAGCGTCGGCCGGACTCTGGGGCATCTGGGTCTCTCGCGGCAGAAGGCCCGGCCCGTTCATCCCAAGACCGATGCCAAAGCGCAGGAGCGCTTCAAAAAGGGGGGCTTCCCACCGCCCTGAAGAAGGTTGCCGAGACGCACGCCGGCAAGCGCATCCGCGTGTTCTTCCAGGATGAGGCCCGGTTTGGGCAGAAGGGGCGGCTGTGTCATCGGTGGTGGCTGAAGGGCCAGCGTCCCCCTGGCCTGTGCGATCAGAGGTTCGACTGGACTTACCTCTTTGCTGCCGTCGAACCCATGACCGGGGAGGGCTTCGCCCTTGTCCTGCCCACGGTATCCACCCTCGCCATGAACCGCTTCCTCGCCGATTTCGCCGCCACCCTGGCCCCGGACGACCACGCCGTCATGGTCCTCGACGGCGCCGGTTGGCACGCCAGCAAGAGTCTGGTCGTTCCCGCCAACCTCTCCCTCGTGCCCTTGCCGCCCTATTCGCCCGAGTGCAACCCGGTCGAGCGCATCTGGCTCTTCTTACGTGAGAAGCTGATGTCGCTGCGGGTCTTTCCCGATCAAGACGCCATCATCAACGCTTGCTGCGACGCCTGGAACGCCCTCATCGCCGAAACCGGCCGCATCAAATCACTCTGCTTCCCTCCTTGGCTCCAGAAGGTCAGTTCATAAGAGAGTCGGTATTAGGTGCCGAAGCTCGACAACGGCACCACGGAGTTCGTGAATCTGTTCGCCCTTGATGCGCGCCGCTACAAGCGGGCCACGCGCTGAACACAACACACTATCCCCATCGCGCACTACAAGATCCCGAAATACATCCGTTTCGTTGACGAGTTCCCGATGACCGTCACCGGCAAGATCCAGAAGTTCGTCATGCGCCAGACCATGATCGAGGAGCTGAACCTCTCCCAGGACCGGACTGCCTAACCGCTCGCCGGCTGAAGCGGTTAGGCGCTGAGCAGAACCCGCAGCAGCGCGTTGGGAAAGCGCCGCCGCACCGTCACCGCATAGAAGGTCTCGGTGATCCCCGGCAGCACGTCGGCGGCGTGCAGCCGGCCGGATGCCAGCTCGTCCGTCACCACGATGGGCGGCAGCACGGCAAGCCCGACATCCTCGCGGGCGAGCAGGCGCATCATCGCCATGTCGTCGACCTCGGCGGCGATCTGCGGGCGGATGCCGATCCGGTCGGCCAGCGCGTCGAAGGCGGTGCGCACGCTGCTGTCGGTGGTCGGCAGGATCACCGGATGCCCGGTCAGCAACTCCGCGATGGTGCCGCCGCCGGCGACCCGGTGCGGCGTTCCCACCAGATTGACCGGCTGTTCCGCCAGCCGGTGGGCGACGAAGGGCGATGCCGCGTCGCCGGCGGGTGCGCGGTTCATCAGCACCACGTCCAGGTTCAGCGCCTCCAGCGCCTGCAGCAGTTCGGCCTGACTGCCCGAGCGCAGGATGACGTCGACATCCTCCTGCCCCAGGATCGGCCGCAGGAAACCAATCTGGAAATTGCGCGACAGCGTCGCCTGCGCCCCCACCCGCAGAGCCCGCCGGCTCCGGCCGCTTTCCTTCAGCGTCCCCACCAGTTCCTCGCCGAGCGCGAAGATCGAATCGGCATGGTCGAGCGCGATCCGCCCCGCCTCGGTCAGGCGGAGTTGCCGGCCCTCGCGCTCGAACAGCGCATGGCCCAGCCGTTCCTCCAGCTTGCGGATCTGCACCGACAGCGCCGACTGGGTCAGGTTCAGCCGCGCCGCCGTGCGCGTCAGGTTGCCGTCATGGGCGACGGCCTGGAAATAGAAGAGGTGGTGATAATTCAAATCCCGCATCGTTCGATTTTACCGAACGATATCCCGAGAACAATGAATTTTTTTCGAAGCGGCGGCGCTGCTAGATCGAAGGGACAGGCTCCTCACGCTGTTCCGGAGAGACCGCTTTGTTCGCACACCTCCTGCCGCTCCTCAGCCCCATAGCCCTCCTGCTGGCCGCATTCGCCGGGTTCCGCACTCCTGGCCGACGCCCCGGCTCCGTCCCGCGACTGGCGGAGGGCGCGGCGCTGGCCGCCTTCGCCGTCGCCCTGCTGTCGGCTGGCCTGCTCGCCTTGACCGGCGCCGGCACCAGCCCGCTGCTCGGCGCCGCGGGCGTCGGCCTGTCGGTGCGGCTCGATGCGGTGAGTGCGACGATGCTGACCCTGGTCTCCTTCGTCGGCTGGATCGTCGTCCGCTACACCGCCACCTATCTGGATGGCGAGGACCGGCAGGGCGCCTTCACCGGCTGGCTCTGCGCCACGCTGGCCTCGGTCCTGCTGCTGGTGCAGGCCGGCAACCTCGTCCATTTCGTCCTGGCCTGGATCGCCACCAGCCTGTTCCTGCACCGGCTGCTGCTGTTCTACCCGAACCGGCCCACCGCCCGGCGGGCGGCGCGCAAGAAGGCGATCACCGCGCGGGTCGGCGATGCCGCGCTGATCGGCGCCGCGGTGCTGCTCGCCGCCGGCTACGGCACCTCCGACATCGCCACCATCGCCGAGATGGCCCGCGCCGGCCAGGGTGCAGCGGTTGCCGTCTGGGCCGCCGGCCTGATCGCGCTGGCCGCCCTGCTGAAATCGGCGCAGTTCCCCACCCACGGCTGGGTGACCGAGGTGATGGAGACGCCGACGCCGGTGTCGGCCCTGCTGCATGCCGGCGTCATCAACGGTGGCGGCTTCCTGCTGATCCGCTTCGCCGACCTGATGCTGCTGGCGCCCGGCGTGCTGTCGGTGCTGGTGATCGTCGGCGGCTTCACCGCCCTGTTCGGCGGTCTGGTGATGCTGACCCAGCCGGCGGTCAAGACCTCGCTCGCCTGGTCCACGGTGGCGCAGATGGGCTTCATGGTCCTGCAATGCGGGCTGGCGCTGTTCCCGCTCGCCCTGCTGCACATCGTGGCGCACTCCCTCTACAAGGCGCACGCCTTCCTGGCCGCCGGCGGCGCGGTGGAGGGGGTGGCGGCGATCCGGCGGCCCGGCCCGGTGGCGATCCCCAACGGCGCCGCGGTCGGCCGCGCCTTCCTCGCCGCGCTGGCGATCTACGCCGCCTTTTACCTTCTGTTCGGCGCGCTGTTCGGCTTCGCCGCCAAGCCGCCGCAGGCGGTGGCGCTGGGTGCCATCCTGATCTTCGGTGTCGCTTATCTGCTGGCGCAGGGGCTGGCAGGCGCCGCCCCGACCTTCCTGACCCGGCGCACCGCGCTCTACGCCCTCGCCGCCTCCACCGCTTACTTCGCGCTGCAGAGCGTCGCCGAATGGGCGCTGACCGGCACGCTGCCGCACACGCCGGCCCCCGGTCCGCTGGAATGGGCGCTGATGGTGCTGGTGGTCGTCAGCTTCGGCCTCGTCGCCGTCGCCCAGTCGATGTTCCCGCTGTGGGCCTACCATCCGGCCGCCGCCGGGCTGCGCGTCCACCTGTCGAACGGCCTTTACGCCAACGCCGTCTTCGACCGGCTGCTCGGCGGCTGGTCCGTGCGCAAGATTTCCTGATCCCGGAAGGACGATCCCACCATGACCGCCCAATCATCCGCTCAGCCGGCCGTCCAGCCCATCGACGCCGCCGCGGCCCGCAACCCCGCCCTTTCCGCCGTCGCCAACGCCGCCGTGCGTGCGATCCCGCCGGTCTGGCCGCTCGCCTCCAGCGTCGCCGTCAACCCCTTTCTGGGACAGAGCGGCGAGAGCCTCGCCCAGACCGCCGCCCGGCTCGGCCGGGTCGCCGGCATCGCCGTGACCATGCCGCGCTCCTGGTATCTGGAACGGATCGCATCGGGCGCAATCACCGACGCCGACCTCGCCGGCGCGCTGTCGGCCTCCCCGCATGCCAACCGCCCAGCCTCACTCGAAGCCCTTAAGGCCGCCGCCGCAACCGCGGCACCACCGCCGAAGGCCCTGCCGACCGTTGCCGAGCTTGCGGCCGAAGCCTCCGGCACCGACTGGCCGGGTCTGATCGCCGAACGGTTCGGCGGCTGGGCCGCCGGCTATTTCGACGTGGGCCAAGCGCTGTGGGCGGCACCGCGGGGCAAGTCCGCCTATGCCGCCTGGCGCGCCGTCGCCACCCACGACCTGACGCCGGAGATCCTCGGCCTCACCGGCTTCGCCACGCAGGTCGCCGAGGGTCCGGAAACCGCCGGGCAGGCGCTGGCCGCCGCCGTCGCCCGGCTCGGCATTCCCACCGCCGCCTGCGAAACCTACTTCCACCAGCTTCTGGCGAGCCTCGGTGGCTGGGCGCAGTTCGCCCGCTACCGGCTGTGGCAGGCCGAACTCGGCGGCGGCCATGACTCGACGCTGACCGATTTCCTGGCGATCCGGCTGGTCTGGGAACAGGCGCTCTTCGACCGCAACGAGCAGCAGATCGCCGAGCGCTGGCGCGCCGTCTGCGCCGCCCATGCCGAGTCTGTGGCGCCCACGGCGGACCAGATCGTCGATGCCATCCTGCAGGACGCCGCCGACCGCGCCGCCCAGCGGACGCTGGCGGAAACGCTCGCGCAAGCCCAGCCGGCCAAGCCGCATCCCGTGCGCCCCACCCTCCAGGCCGCCTTCTGCATCGATGTGCGGTCGGAGCTGTTCCGGCGCGCCCTGGAATCGACCGGTCCGGGCATCGAGACCATCGGCTTCGCCGGCTTCTTCGGCCTCGCCCTGTCGCACCGCCGCCATGCCTCCGATGTGGACGAAGCGCGCTGCCCGGTGCTGCTGACCCCCGCCGCCACCTCGCGGACCACCGAATGCGGCCATCACCACGAGCATGGGCATGACCATACACATGCGCACCTGTCGGACGACGCCAAGGCCCGGCTGACCGCGCGGGCGAAGCGCGCCTGGGGCCGCTTCAAGCTCGCAGCCGTGTCGTCCTTCGCCTTCGTCGAAGCGATGGGGCCGGTCTATGCCGGCAAGCTGCTGCGCGACTCCTTCTCACTGCCGGGCGCCAAGGCGTCCCACGACCCGGCCCCGCGCCTCGCCCCCGCACTGCCGGTGGAGCAACGCGCCGGGATGGCGGCGACCATCCTGCGGGCGATGTCGCTGACCGACGGCTTCGCCCGGATCGTCCTGCTCGCCGGCCATGGCGCCACCACCGTCAACAACCCGCATGCCAGCGCCCTGCAATGCGGCGCCTGCGGCGGCTATTCGGGGGAGGCGAACGCCCGCCTGCTCGCCGGCCTGCTCAACGATGCGGAGGTGCGGACCGCGCTGGCCGGCCAGGGCATCATCATCCCGGACGACACGCTGTTCGTCGGCGCGCTGCACGACACCACCACCGACGCGGTGACGCTCTACGACGCCGACCATCCCTCGGCAGCCCACGCCGCCGACCTGCAGCGGGTGCGCGGCTGGCTCGCCGCTGCCGGGGCCATCGCGCGGGGCGAGCGGGCGCTGCGCCTGCCGCGGGCCAATGGTGCCGACGACATCGCCGGGCGCAGCCGCGACTGGGCGGAGGTCCGGCCCGAATGGGGCCTTGCCGGATGCAGCGCCTTCATCGCCGCGCCGCGCGGCCGCACGGCCGGCCGCGATCTGCGGGGCCGCAGTTTCCTGCACAGCTACGACTGGCGGCACGACGAGGGCTTCCGGGTGCTGGAACTGATCCTGACCGCACCGGTGGTGGTGGCGAGTTGGATCAGCCTGCAATATTACGGCTCCACCGTGGCGCCGACCATGTTCGGCGCCGGCAACAAGCTGCTGCACAACGTCACCGGCGGCATCGGCGTGGTCGAGGGCAATGGCGGACTCCTGCGCGTCGGCCTGCCCTGGCAGTCGGTCCATGACGGCGAGCGCCACATGCATGAGCCGCTGCGGCTTTCGGTGGTGGTGGAAGCGCCGCAGGAGGCGATCGACGGGGTGCTGTCCCGCCATCCCGACCTGCGCGCGCTGTTCGACAACGGCTGGCTCCACCTGTTCCGCCTGAACGAACAGGGCCGCATGGCGAGCCGCTACCTCCGGTCGCTGCAATGGACCGACCTCGACGCGTCCCCGGCTCAGGAGGAACCCCAGGAGGAGTTGTTGCGGGCTGCCGGCTGAACCGTCAGATCGGCTGAGACCGGACACAACATTGCCGGCTCCGCAGTGACGGCATGGATGCGGCGGAAGGGGGACGTTGGCGCAGGCGAGGTCGAGCCGGCGCCAACGTCCCCCTTTTCGTCCCGCTGCCCGTTCGGCGACCGGTGGAACAGAGAAGGCGACACCCACCATTTGGGTTGCGCGCTCAACCAATAATTCGAACCTTCCCCACCTCCGTAAACACCGACGGCACCTTTGAAGACAGGCAATCTTCTAAGTACTCCGATATGCAGCGCATATCCTGACATTTCTGCGACCTTTAGACGCATACTCCAGAATGCAGCGCCGATCCTGCGGTAATGAATTATTCATCGCTCTCGCTTAAAGGGTTTCAATACGCTGGATTGCTAAAATAGGTTTGACCTGAAAGCATCAGCTTTCTACTTTTGCAACCACCAAACGGTATAGGCACTGCAATTCTAGTGCAGGTTCAGCGGTTCACGCACGGAGGTTCGTTATGAGAGCATTTTGGGGTTTGGTAATCGGCGCGGCCCTGCTGATGGCCACGGGCGGCGCGCAGGCGCAGGAAAAGCTTCGGATCGGCCATGTGCTGCCGAAGGGTTCGCAGTTCAGCGAAGCCATTCGGGTGATGAACGAGGAAATCCAGCGCCGTACGAACAACAAGTATGTGATCGAGGAACATCCGGCCAGCGAACTGGGCTCCGGCCCGGCCATGCTGGAGGCCGTGAAGCTCGGCACCATCGACATGGTGCTGTCGTCGTCGGGCGGCGCGCTGGCGCAGTTCAATCCGAATGTCGGCATCCTGGACCTGATGCTGCTGTTCCGTGACGAGGCGCACGCCGACCTGGTCCTGGACGGCCCCATCGGCACCTCGCTCCTCGACTCCTTCAAGGACACCAACACCGTCGCCCTTGCCTGGGCGGAGAATGGCTTCCGCCAGCTCACCAACTCGGTCCGGCCGATCAAGACCCCGGCCGACATGAAGGCCCTGAAGATGCGCATCGCCGAAAGCGATCTCTTCAAGAAGGCCTTCCAGACGCTGGGGGCCGAACCCTTCAGCATGCCCTTCGCCCAGCTCTATCCCGCTTTGAAGAGCGGTCAGGCCGAAGGCCAGGAAAACCCGGTCACCACGATCGTCGGCTCCAAGCTTTACGAAGTGCAGAGCAACATCACGATCAGTAACCACACCTATTCGCCGGCCGTCATCCTGATCAACAAGGAATTCTTCGACGACCTGTCGCCGGAGATGAAGACCGCCTTCGTTGAAGCGGCCCGCGCCGGCGGCAAGGCGTCGCGTGAATACGTGCGCAATCGCGACCGCGAGGGGATGAAAGTCCTCAAGGCGTCGCCGATCACCATCACCACCGAGTTCGATCGTGCGGCCTTCGAAAAGGCCCTTGAGCCGTTCTATCAGGAAGCCGCCAAGCAGTTCACCATGGAAAAGATCATGGCGATCAAGAACGCCAAGTAGCCGTCCAAGTTCGTCGACAGTTGCGGGGAGGCCGGCGGGCCTGGACATTCCGCCCCTTGGCACCCCGCCCTCCTGACGCGATCCCGCGCCGCCGTCCAAGCGACGTTTTTCACAACGGGTGTCCGCATGTTTCGTTTGGCCTCGCACATGAAGATCTCGCAGAAAATATACGCAGGCTTCATGGCCTCGATCGCCCTGATCGTGTTTCTGGGCGTTCAGTTTGTGAACAACGTCGACACCATCCGCGGCGAGCTGGAAGGGGTCATATCGGTCGGTCACGACGCCATGAGCACGGCTCGACTGGTCGAGATCAGCGAGCACATGGACCGCGCCGTCCTGAACTACATCGCCTCACAGTCCGAGACCGACCTCCTCAGCGCGCGCAAGGAGGTGGATGTCTTCGTGAAGGCGATCGCCGAAACCGACACCGGCACGGCCCTGACGGTCGACCGCGCGAGCATCGGCGCCCTGCAGAAGGCCGCGGCCAGCTACCGCGCCGCCTTCGACGAGACGGTCGCCGCCGTCACCCGCCGCCGCGACGGGGTGGGCCAGTCCTTCCTGGTCGGCGCCCAGTTAAACACCACCGCCGTGGCCCTGGTGGAAGGCACGCAGAACATCGGCGAGGCGCCGGGACTCCAGGCCACGCTGCGCCTGCAGCAGGCGCTGCAGGCCACCCGCATGGCCGCCGCCCGCTATTTCACCACCTTCGATCCGAACGACGCCGACGCCACCAAGGGCGAGCTGACGCGCCTGCGTGAATCGATCCAGGAAGCCAAGACCGTCATCACCAACAAGCGCCTTCTGCGCTTCCTCGCGTCCATGGAGCCGCAGCTCGTCACCTTCACCAAGGGGTTGGAGGACGCCATCGGCGGCAGCCAGACGCTGATCGGATCGCAGGCGCGGATCCGCGACATCCTGTCCGAACTGCAGCAGATCGTCCGCAGCATCGTCACCGCCTTTTCCGACACGCAGACCCAGACCCAAGTGCGGGCCGCCGAGGCGCTCGACGCCAGCTGGCGCCAAGCCGTCATCACGCCCGTCATCGCGGTCCTTGCCGGCATCGTCTTCGCGCTGCTGATCGCCAGATCGATCGTCGGCCCGATCCGTCGCATGACCGCAGCCATGAGCGCTTTGGCCAAGGGTGACACCTCGATCGAAATCCCGGCCATCGAAAACCGGGACGAGGTCGGCGACATGGCCCGTGCGGTCCAGGTCTTCAAGGAAAACGCCATCCACATGGAGCGGCTGCGCAACGCCCAGGAGGAACAGCGGCTGCGCAACGAGGAGGAGAAGCGCGAGGCCATGAACAGCCTGGCCGAAAACTTCGAAAGCACGGTCATGGACGTGGTCCAGCACGTCATCCGCGAGGCCGAGGTTGTGGAGACCAACGCCCGCCTGTTCGCCAGCGTCGCCGAGCAGACCGTCGAACTGGCCACCCAGGGCGCCTCCGCCACCGAAGAGGCGAGCATCAACGTCAAGATGGTGTCGGAAGCGGTGGAGGAGCTGTCCCATTCCGTCGCCGCCATCAGCGGTCAGGCCTCCCAATCCACCGAGATCGCCCGCGACGCGGTCAACGAGGCGCGCAAGACCAACGAAGTCGTCTCGGCGCTGGCCGACGCGGCCGGCCGCATCGGCGACGTCGTCCACATGATCGAGAACATCGCGAAGCAGACCAATCTGCTGGCGCTGAACGCGACGATCGAGGCCGCCCGCGCCGGCGAGTTCGGCAAGGGCTTCGCCGTGGTCGCCAACGAGGTGAAGGCGCTCGCCAACCAGACCACCGTCGCGACCGGCGAGATCAGCGTCCAGATCAACGCCATCCAGTCCACCAGCTTCAGCGCGGTGAACGCGATCAAGCGGATCGGCGAAACCATCGACCGCATGGACAGCATCGCCATGAGCATCTCGGGGGCGGTGCAGCAGCAGTTCCAGGCGACGACGGAAATCAGCGACAATCTGCGTCAGGCGGCGCTTGGCACCACGGAGGTCGCCAGCTCCATCACCCATGTGCTGCACAAGGCGACCGACGCCGGCAGCTCCGCCGAGATGCTGCTGGAAAGCTCGGGCACGCTGAGCCACCAGACCTCGCTGCTGAAGGAGGAGGTCAACTCCTTCACCGACCGCATCCGGGTCGCCTGATCCGGCCGATTGCCGACCAGAGAGCCTAAAATCAGTAAGGCGCCGGAGCTGGGACATCCCGCTCCGGCGCCTTCTTTTTTGCCTCGGCCGCCCGCGATCCCAACAGGTCGGGGATCGCAGGCGGCCGATGGCGTCAATGAGGCGGCTTGATCGACAGCGGCGCCCCGACCTCACCGGGATAGACGGCGAGCAGCCGGACCGGCTCCTTGCCCTCGTTGACCCCGTGATGGAATTCCGCCGTCTCCACGAAGGCGTCACCCTTCTTGTAGACATAGGCGGCGCCGGTCACCTCCCGGATGGTCAGCTCGCCGGCCAGGATATAGGTGATCAACGGGATCGGGTGGTTGTGGACGCCGGTGTCGACACCCGGCGGTATCTCCGTGACCCGTACCGTGACCAGCGGCTTGCCGGTCGGATAGACGATGGGAGCCCCGTTGGCGTGCGTCGAAGTCTGCAGCAGGACCGTGGACCGCGCCGTCGCCGGCTTGGCCGCTCCATTGGCCGCCCCAGTGGCGGTGGTGTCGGCCAGGGCCGGCGATCCCGCCAGCAGACCCGCGGCGAGCAGGGCGGCGCCCGCACGCAGGCGACGGCGCGTGACGGCTTCGGCGATGGTCCGCCGATGTTTCGCGAATTGGATCATGGCGCTCTTCTCATCCATGGGGGGAAGGGTGAAAGGGCGCTCCCGGTTTGGAAAGTCAGACCGGCTCCGTGGCGCGGCGATTTTGCTCGCGCATCGCCAGGGAAATGAGCGCACCGGTTGCGAGTGCGGCAAGAACCAGGGCCACGCATCCGGGCCACCCGGCGGTTTTCCACAAAAGGCCGGGCGCGATGGCACCAAGGCTGCCGCCTAGATAGAAGCAGCAAACATAGAGCCCGGCGGCGGCCCCCTTGTTCGTCGTTGCCACCCGGCCGACATAGCCGAGCGCCAGCGACTGGCACAGGAACACCCCGCCCAGGAAGATTCCGGTCCCGGCGACCACCGCCGTCAGATCGGGCAGCAGGAGCAGCAGCTGCCCGACCGCGCAGACGCCGAAGGCGACACGATAGGCGTTGCCGGTTCCCAGCAGGCGCAGCAGCCGGCTGTTGACCAGCGGGGCGGTCGCGCTGAGCGGATAGACCAGGAAGACGAGGCCGATCCCCGCCGCCGTCAGTTCGAACGGCGGCTCCGCCAGATGGAATCCCAGATAGGACAGGCATCCGGTCATCGAAAACAGGACAGTGCCGCCACACAGGCTCACCGCGCGAATCCGGCCATCCCGAAGATGCTCCCGCATGCCGCGGAAATTGCTCAGGATCGACCCGGTCCCGCGGCCGCGGTCCGGCGTCAGCCAGAGCGCGACGAAGACTGCGCAGAGCGCCGAAACCGCGGCCAGGGCGGCGAACCCGCTCTGCCAGCCGGCGATGTCGGCAACCAGTCCGGAAACGAACCGCCCGGCGAAGCCGCCGATGGCCGATCCGGTGACGAACATGCCGGTCACCGACGCGCCGCGGGTGCCCTCCCAGCGGGTGCCGATATAGGCGACGGCACCGGTGAACAGCGCCGGCAGCACGATGCCCTGGCTGAAACGGACGGCCAGCAGCTCGCTCAGGCTGCCGCACAGCGTCAGCAGAAGCGTCAGCGGAACCAGGATGGCGATGGCCGCCAGCATCGAGCGCTTGCGCCCGAACCGGTCGGTCAGCGGCCCGGCCAGCGGTGCCGACAGGGCGACGGCCAGCGTTGTCGCCCCGATCACCGCCCCGGTTTCCGCCGGGCTGGCCTGGAAGCTGCGGGCCAGCTGCGGCAGGACCGACTGGGGAGCATAGAGCGGCAGGAACGCCGCGAAGCCCAGAAGGAAAATCGCCGCCCGCTCCCGCGGCAGGATTGGCAGCGGGGAGGAGGACGCGGTCCCGGACCTCTCGTCCTCCGCCTCGCGCGCCGTCTCGGTTCGATGGCCGTCCATGGGGTCGCTGCCGCGCCGTCAGTCGGTGATGTTCGGATCGAACTCGACCGCCGACTTGTCGGATTCGGTGATCTGCGGAACGCCGAAGGTGATGGTCATCCCCTCCGGTCCGCGCAGCCGGATGATGGCGTTGATGCCGTCGGCGGCGCCCCAGAACAGCTTGTGCTGGCGCACGCTCTCCTTGCGGTCGATGACCGCCTCGATCAGGCAGGGACCGCGGGCCGCCATCGCCTCCTCCAGCGCGCCGTTGAACTCCGCGAGATCGCCGGCCCGCCATGTCCGCCAGCCGGAAGCCTGCGCCGCGAGCCCGATGTTCAGCGTCGGCGGAGAGATGAAGTCCATGACCTCCGGCGTCTTCGCGGTCGGCAGATATTCGAAGATGGCTCCGCCGCCGTTGTTCAGGACGACCAGCACGATGTCGAGATCGCCGGCAAGCTGCAGGCTGCCGACATCGTGCGAGAAGGCCATGTCGCCGATGACCGACAGGGTCTTCTTCGGGCGCTGCGCCGCCGCGACGCCGATCAGTGTGCCGATGGAGCCGTCGATGCCATTCACGCCGCGGTTGGCGAACAGGCGCAGCCGGGCATCGGTCCGGCCGGAGAAGCTGTCGGCGTCGCGCACGGCCATGGAATTGCCGCAGAAGAACACGGCCCCTTCGGGCGTCGCCTGGACCATTCGCCGCAGGATCGGCGCCTCCCAGAAGATCGTATCGAAGGCGCTGCGCGACAGGCCGTCGATATAGGCGTCGCAGGCGGCAAAGGATTGCGCCCAGGACGCCGGCGCGGGACGCAGACCGCCCGACGACACCAGCGCCTTGCATAGGGATTCGGGGCTGGCGCGCACGATCTCGGTCATGCGCAGGATCGGATCCTGCCACTTGTTGGTCGGATCGACACCGATATAGTCGCTGCAGTTGGTGTTCTGCAGATAGGTCAGCACCGGCTTCGAAATCGGCGGTCCGCCGAAATTCATCACCCAATCCGGTTTGTGGGTGTCGGTGAAGCGCGTCGCCCTCAGGAAGGAATCGGCACGCGCGATCACTGTAACGTCGCTTGGCGCACCGAACCTGAGGTTGCTGAAGGGATCGGCGATGATCGGAGCGCCGAGGCGGCGCGACAGCTCATAGATGGCGGCGGGGAAGCCCGGCTCATCGATCTCGCTGGCGCCGCAGACGATCACGCCGCGGCGTCCGGCCAGGGACTCGGCCAACCGTCGTGCGTGGTCCGCATTGACCGTCAGGACGGGGTTGGAGACCACCGGCGGCGTGGGAACAGGGCGTTTGTTGCGGAGCTTCGCCACCAGCGGGTCGCGGAACGCCTGGTTCACATGCACCGGGCCGGGGGTGGCGCCGGTCGCCTGCTCATAGATGCGGGAAACCAGCGGCGAGAGCGAATCGATGCTGGCATCGGGAAGCTGGATGTTGTGGGACGCCCGCACATGCTGGCCAAAGGCGCGGATCTGGTCGATCGCCTGCGCAGAACTCCGGTCCTGGTTCTCCGGGGCACGGTCGGCGGTGATGACGATCAGCGGAATCATTCCATAATTCGCCTCCATCACGGCGGGATAGAACTGTCCCACCGCGGAGCCCGACGTGCAGATCAGGATCGTCGGCCTCTGCGTCACGCTCGACAGGCCAAGCGCGAAGAAGCCGGCCGACCGCTCGTCGATAACGACCGAGACCTTCAGCTTGGGATTGGCGCGGCAGGCGAGCGCCAGCGGCGCCATCTGCGCGCCCGGACACATCACCGCATGGGTGCAGCCGACCTCCACCAGAGAATCGATCAGGAAGGCGGACCAGGTGAAGTTCAACTCGGCATCGCCGGATACGATTCCGCGGAAGGTCGTGTTGTCGACTTCCACCGGAGCGGCGGCCGGAGGAACCGATGCGCTCCCTTGCGTCGCCCGCACCAGAGCATTGGTGGCAATATTATCAGCTATCTCAACTTCTTTGCTCACCTAAGCCCCCATCATAAACGCAGGAGAACGTCACGCGAATTAGACATCCGCATGATAGGCGAACATCGAGCACCAATGCAATTTCAATGAGAGATTCGTATAATCTATCAATTTTTAACGACATTATTGTGGTTTGCAGATAATTGCCGGATGTTATCACCGCCGTATGCACGCGCAGGCGGGGAGATCCTCGCAATGATGCAGGACCAAAGAGGATGTGCTGGTGCGACGACCGATGCCTGGGAATCGGGATCGAGCCGAAAACGCCGAAACGCCCCGGCTCGTGGGAGTCGGGGCGTTTCGATGTGGTGTGACGATGCAAGCTTGTGCTTTGGTTGAGCGTCTCTTGAGCCTGAGTGACCTGGCGGCGACCTACTCTCCCACGTCTTAAGACGCAGTACCATTGGCGCGGAGGCTTTTCACGGCCGAGTTCGGGATGGGATCGGGTGTTTGACACCTCGCCATGACCACCAGGTCACCAAGGCTCAAGACCGACGCTGCTTCCGAAGCGCTAAGCTTGTTCAGTGCAAGTGAGGGAGGATGTATCGAACGGCGATGCGTGCTGTCAAGCTGCTGTTTTGAGCAGGCTTGCTGCTGCGCATGGCGCGGTAATGTGGTGTCGAGATCAAGCCGATCGAGCGATTAGTAAGGCTTAGCTTCGAGCATTGCTGCCCGTCCACATGCCTCCTATCGACGTGATGGTCTGTCACGGCTCTC
>CBFGPE010000060.1:0-38588 GCA_965650625.1 uncultured Azospirillum sp.
CTAGGTCGTCGGCGATAGTCCGAAAATCGATATGGAAGCCGCCGCAGGCCGCCCCATATCAAATGTGACGCCAAGGAGTCATTCTCGCTGATGTCACTTGAAGAGCCCGCCTCACGGCGGGCTTTTTTTTGCCCGCCTCTCGGGCGGCCGGGCCGCCTGCCCTTACCGCCGCGCTTCCGGCGGGAATATCAGGCTGACCTTCAACCCCGGCTCATTGTCGCTCAACTCCAGCCGGGCGCCATGCAGCGTCGCCACCGCATCCACCAGACTGAGCCCCAGCCCGTTGCCGGGCGAGGCGCGCGAGGCGTCCAGCCGGACGAAGCGCTGCAGGACCTTGTCGCGCATCTCCGCCGGGATGCCGGGACCGTTGTCGGCGACCTCGATGCTGGCGGCGCGTCCGGGGGCCGGGCCGTCGAGCACCAGCGTGATGACGCCGCCCTCCGGCGTGTATTTGATGGCGTTGTCCAGCAGGTTCGACACCGCCTGCGCCAGAAGCTGGCCGTTGCCGCGGACGGTCGGCTTGCCGCGGACGGCGACCGACAGGCGCTGCCCGCGCTCGTCCGCCACCGGCTCGTAGAGGTCGGCGGCCAGTTCCACCACCTCGGCCAGTTCGACCGGGACGAAGTCCTGGCGCTTGGCGCCCGATTCCGCCTCGGCGATCGACAGCAGGGCGGTGAAGGTGGCGAGCAGCCGGTCGGCCTCGACGATGGTGTCCTGCAGGACGCCGCGATAGACCTCCGGGTCCTCCGTCTCGTGCAGCAGCGCCAGTTCGATGCGGGAGCGCAGGCGGGTCAGCGGCGTGCGCAGGTCGTGGGCGACGCTGTCGGTCACCTGCCGCATGCCGGTCATCAGCCGCTCGATGCGGTCCAGCATGGCGTTGAGGTTGCCGGCCAGCCGGTCCATCTCGTCGCCGCCGCCGAATCGCGGCACCCGGTCGCTCAGGTCGCCGCTCATGATCTGGCGGGTGGTGCGGTTGATCGCCTCGATCCGCCGCATGGCACCGCGGCTCATCAGCAGCCCGCCCCCCAGCCCAAGCAGGGCGGTGGAGCCCAGGATCCAGCCCAGCGAGCGGAACATGCGGTTGCGCAGCTGGTCGATCTCGCTCATGTCGCGGCCGACCAGCAGGCGGAACTGCCCCGGCAGCGTGAAGGTCACGGCCTGCGCCGTCGACGGGCGGTCGGTGACCCCGCCGTAATCGGCGACCTTGAAATGCGTCCAGCCGCTGGCATTGGGCACCGCCGCCGGCCAGCCCGACAGGTTGCCGGCCAGGATCGTCCCGGCCGGCGTGGTCAGCAGATAGATGGAGTTGTTGTTGGCGACCGCGCTGCGCGTCCGCACCACGTCGATGAGGCCGGACAGTCCATAATTGCGGTAATGGTCCTGCAGGCCAGCGACCTCCAGCGCGATGGTCTCGCCGATCTCCTGTTCGAGGAAGCCCGCCGTGGTGCGGTAGACGACGCCGAGGATCAGCCCGACCGACAGGACGAACATCGCCAGATAGAGCAGCGCCAGCCGGAACGCCGTGGCCCGCACCAGCCGAAAGCCCGCAGCCACGAAGCCGTGCAGGCCGGCGGCCGCGCCGTCATGTTTCATGGAGATGCACCGGGACTCACGCCTCCGCCGCGCGCAGGCTGTAGCCGGCGCCGCGCACGGTGTGGATCAGGGGGGTGGGAAAGTCCTTGTCGATCTTCTGGCGCAGACGGGCGATGTGCACGTCGATCACGTTGGTCTGCGGATCGAAGTGATAGTCCCACACATTCTCCAGCATCATGGTGCGGGTCACCACGCTGCCGGCGTTGCGCATCAGATATTCCAGCAGCGAGAACTCGCGCGGCAGCAGGTCGATGGCCTTGCCGGCGCGCTTGACGCTGCGCGACAGCAGGTCGAGTTCCAGGTCGCCGACGCTGAGCCTGGTCTGCGGCTGGCCGGCGCCGCGGCGGCGCACCAGCACCTCGATCCGGGCCAGCAGCTCGGAAAAGGCGAAGGGCTTGGTCAGGTAATCGTCGCCGCCGGCCTTCAGCCCCTTCACCCGGTCGTCGACGCTGCCGAGTGCCGACAGGAACAGCACCGGCGTGTCGTTGCCGGCCGCCCGCAGAACCTGGACCAGAGACAGGCCGTCACGGCCGGGCAGCATGCGATCGACGATCATCACGTCGTAATGCTCGGCCCCGGCCAGGAACAGGCCTTCCTTCCCGTCGTTGGCGACGTCCACCACATGGCCGGCCTCCTTCAGCCCCTTGGCAAGGTAGCTGGCGGCCTGGCGATCATCTTCGATGACGAGAATCTTCATGAGCACGAGTGTAGCCTCCCAAAACAGCCCGGCCAAGCACGAGGGTGTCGTGCCTGGCCGGACTTTCGTCACTCAAGCGGCGCTTCGCCTCACGCCTTCAGCTTCAGCGCGACGAAGGACTCGTTGCCCTGCCGGTTGATCAGCATCAGCAGCGCCTTCTGCCCCGCCTTCTCGGCCTCCGACACCTGATGGCGCACGTCGGCCGGGCTCTTCACCTCGGTGTCGCCGACCCGCTCGATCACGTCGCCGGGGCGGATCGGCACATCGACGCTGGAGGACAGGCCGGTGACCACCACGCCGTGGACGTTGTCGTCGATGCCCAGCCGCTTGCGCGCCGCCCGGTCGAGCGGGGCGAGCTTCAGCCCCTTCACCGGCGCGACCTCCTCCTGCGCGGCGGAGCCGTTGCCGGTGTCGGCCGAGGCGACCTGCGTCTGGTCGGACAGGCGGTCGATGCGCACCGGAACCGTCTTTTCGCGGCCCTCGCGCAGGATCTTCATCTCGACCGTATCACCGGCCTTGGTCTCCGCCACGTTGCGGGTCAGGTCGCGCAGGGTGTTGACCGGCTTGCCGGCATAGGACAGCACGACGTCGCCCTGGTGCAGGCCGGCGCGCTGGGCCGGGCTGTCGGCGGTGACGTCGGCCACCAGGGCGCCCTTGGCGCTGGGCAACCCCACACTATCGGCAATGTCCGGCGTCACCTCCTGGATCTTCACGCCCAGCCAGCCGCGCTCGACCTTGCCGCTCTCCTTCAGCTGGGCCACCACCTCCTTGGCGAGGTTGGAGGGAATGGCGAAGCCGATGCCGACCGAGCCGCCGTTGGGCGAGTAGATGGCGGTGTTGATGCCGATCACATGGCCGCTGAGGTCGAAGGTCGGGCCGCCCGAATTGCCGCGGTTGATGGCGGCGTCGAGCTGGAAATAATCGTCGTAGGGACCGCTGTGGATGTCGCGGCCGCGGGCCGACACGATGCCCTTGGTGACGGTGCCGCCGAGCCCGAACGGGTTGCCGACCGCCATCACCCAGTCGCCGACGCGGGTCTTGTCGCTGTCGGCCCAATCGACCGAGGGCAGCGGCTTGTCCGACTTCACCTTCAAGAGGGCGAGGTCGGTCTTGGCGTCGCGGCCGATCAACTTGGCCGGCATGGCGGTGCCGTCCTGCAGGGTGACGGTGATCTCGCTGGCGCCGTCGATGACGTGGTTGTTGGTCACGACATAGCCGGCCGGGTCGATGATGAAACCGGAACCGAGCGCCCCCATCTTACCGCGCGGCGCCTGCTCCTGGTCATCCTGACCGCCGCCGGGGCCGCCGCCAGGGCCGCCGTTTTGGCCCATCTGGTCCTGGAACTGGCGGAAGAACTCTTCGAACGGCGAGCCGGGCGGGAAGCCGGGGATCTGCGGGCCGCGCTGAGCCCGTGGTTCGGCCTTGGCCTCCTGGGTGGCGGCGATGTTGACGACGGCGGGGCTGACCTTGGCCGCAAGGTCGGCGAAGGTCGAGGGCGTGTCCTGCGTCATCGTGACTGCGGGCGGCGCGGCGCCGTTCTGCTCGGCCCGCGACACCGCCCAACCAGTCAGCGCCGGAGCCGTCAGCACGGTCGAACCCAGCAGCAGGGCGGCGACGGTCCGGCGCAGGCGGCCCGGACGCTGGGTCTGGTTCGGGGTCTGGCTCTGGGTGGGAGGAAGGGTGGTCATGACGGCGACACTCCAATCAGGCGATTCCGACTTCCGGGAGACGATGGCCGGCCTTCAGTCCGCCGCACCGCCTCACCGCTGTTGTCCAGAACATAGGGAACCGCCCTTCACCGCCGCCTTGCGACCGGATGAAAGATATTTCAGGCAAGGATGCGACTCAGTCCCCGATCAGGTGCAGCGCGATCTCCCGCCGGTGCGGCCGGGCGCGGTGCTCGAACAGGTAGATGCCCTGCCAGGTGCCCAGCGCCGGCTCCCCGTCCATCACCGGGATCGACAGGCTGACGCCGGTCAGGGCCGAGCGGATGTGAGCGGGCATGTCATCCGGCCCCTCGGTGGTGTGGGCGTAGAGCGACGGATCCTCCGCCACCAGACGGCGGAAGAAGCGCAGCAGGTCGGCCTGCACGTCGGGGTCGGCATTCTCCTGGATGGTCAGGGACGCCGAGGTGTGGCGGCAGAACACCGTCAGCAGCCCGGTGTCCATCCCCTGCTCCGCCACCCAGTGCCGCACCTGGGCGGTCACCTCGACCAGCCCGGCGCCGCGGGTGGGGACGGTCAGCGTCGTGGCGGCTTGTCGCATGGCTTTCGATCTCCGTCTTTTTCACTGGCTTGGCTCCGGGGCCAAGCAATACCAGATGTCTTCGCCCGAACGGATTTGCCGGGATGATTTGTGCCGGCAAAACTGTTGTACCGGGACGGCAAGGAAGGAAGAGCGCGCATGGACATCACCGGCACCCACAGCGTCCCCGGACCGCGCGACCGCGTGTTCGCGGCGCTATGCGATCCGGCGGTGCTGATGCGCTGCATCCCCGTCCTGGAAGAGATGGAGCGGCTGTCCGCCACCGACTATGCCGCGCGGGTGCGCACCACCCTTGGGCCGATGAAGGCGCGCTTCTCCGGCCGCCTGCGGCTGGAGCCGGAGGACGGCGCCCACCGCTACCGGCTGGTCGCCCAGGGCAACGGCGGGCTGGCCGGCGCGGTGAAGGGCGAGGCGCTGGTGGTGCTGGAGGAGGCGGACGGCCGCACCCTGCTGACCTACAGCCTGTCGGTGGCGCTGGGCGGCGCCGTCGGCCGGCTGGCGGTGAAGCTGGTGCAGGCCAAGACCGACCGTGTGCTCGCCGGCTTCTTCGAACGCTTCGCAGCGGAGATCACGGCGGAGATCACGGCGGAGATCGACGACCGCACCGGCTGATGCGGCGCAATGCCGCAGCGCCGACGGCAGAACAGCGCCTTTCGCAACTGCAGCATCATGGGTCAGGATAGCAGGCGTCGCGGGTGCTCTTTGCCGGTGGAGATGCCGAGTGGTCCTGTCCCAGCCCACTGCCCAAACCGCGGCCCAACCCCCTGCCCAAACCGCAACGCCCGATGACGCCGCCGCCGATCGCCTGATCTTCGGCCGCATCCTGGCTCTGGCCGCCGCCGATCCGGCCCGGACGATGACCCAGGCGCTGGCGCTGACCAAGGCGGACCTGACGGAGCTTGCCATTCGTCACGCCCCGCAATTCGCCGATACGGTCGCCGCCCTACCTGACGGAGACGGAGCCGGAGAGGACGCCATCGAGGAGGCCGACCTGCGCGCCTTCCTGGCCGAGCATGGCGCGCGAGGGGCCGACGAGGAGCGCTGGCTCGCCGCCATCCTGGCCCGCCGGTCGCTGGAGCCGAACCATCTTTGGCAGGACATGGGCTTCCACGACCGCGGCGAACTCAACCTCCTGTTCCGGCGGCATTTCCCGGCGCTGGTCGCGATGAATGCCGGCGACATGAAATGGAAGAAGTTCTTCTATCGCCAGCTTTGCGAGCGCGAGGGGCTGATGCTGTGCAAATCCCCCAACTGCGAGGTTTGCGACGACATGGAGGTCTGCTTCGGCGAGGAGGCCGGCGATCCGCTGTCCACCCTCTCCCGCCTTGCGCGCGGTGGATAATGTGGCTCAGCGCGGCTGCGCGCCCAGATCCTCGAAGGTCAGGCCCTTGTCGGTGCGGCGGAAGCGGCCCTTGCCGTTGACGGTCAGCGGCTGCTGCCCCGGCTGCGGCACGAAGGTGGCGGCGTAATAGCAGTCATATTGGCCGCTGTTGTCCTGCCCGCTTTTCAGCTTGGCGTCGACGCAGCCCTGCTTGCGGAATTCGTCGAAGGCGCGGAATCCGGCATTGCCCTGCCGCTCCAGCGTGCGGCGGGTGTGCGCCTCCACCAGCTTGCGCATGTCGCCCTCCGACGGCTCGCCCGAACAAGCGGCGAGCAGCAGCGTGGCGAGCAGGATGGTGGACCTCACCGCCCCCCCAGCAGCCGGTCCACCCGTTCCTTCAGCGCGGAGAAGGAGGGCGGCTTGACCACGAAGCCGTTGACGCCCAGCGCCATCGCCTGCTTCACGATCTCCGATTCGGTGTGGTTGGTCAGGAACACCACCGGCGCACGCGGGTTGGCGGCCTCGGTGCTGGCGCGCAGGCGGGCCAGGAACTGCAGGCCGGAGACCGGCTTCATATCGATGTCGCAGACGATCAGGTCGGGGTTGACGCGGATCGATTCCCGCATCGCCGTTTCGCCGTCCTCGGCCTCCGCCACGTCGCGAAAACCGATCTGGCCCAGGATCTGGACAATGGTGCGGCGGACGAAGGGCTGGTCCTCCACCACCAAAATACGGTGCTGGGAATAGTCGATCACCTGCATGTCCATCCCCAATCCTCCGGCCAGAGCACCGCTTTCCACTGATACCGTCCGAACCGGCGGCCGGCAACCGATGCTCGGTTACCATGGAGTGGAATATGATTTTGTTTCTGTAAAATTTTTGACAATTTGTACCGCGCGCCGCTATCCGCCGACCTGCACCCGGCCGGGGAACAGGCGCTCCAGCACCGCGCGCAGACGGTCCATGGCCAGCGGCTTGTGCAGGCAGTCGTCCATCCCGGCGTCGCGGCACTGCGCGTCGTCTTCGCCATCGGTGCCGGCGGTCAGCGCGACGATCGGCACGCGGCCGGCTTCGCCGGGCAGGGCGCGGATGGCGCGGGTGGCCTCGTGGCCGTCCATCACCGGCATCTGGATGTCCATCACGATCAGGTCGAAGCGCTTCTCCGTCGCGGCGGCCAGCCCCTGCGCCCCATCCTCCGCCGTCGTCACGCCATGGCCCAGCGCCTTGAAGAAGCCGGCGGCGACCAAGCGGCCGATCGGGTTGTCCTCCACCAGCAGCACCGACAGTGCGGCCGGCTGCTCCATCCGGCGGACGGGGATACGGATGACCATCCCCTCCCCCGCCTCGTTCGCCGGGCCATCGGACAGCAGCCGCCCCCGCAGTCGCCGCACCGCCGGCTGGATCGCCGCCAGCAGCAGCGGGCGCAGTCGCGCTTCGCCCCGGCGGCGTACCGACAGCTCCGCGCCATCGTCGGTCCGGCGCAATCCCAGCGACACCGAAGCCCCCGCCTCCGCCGTCAGCAAGGACAGCAGCGCCCGCAGCGCCGCGGCATCTCCGGTGAAGCACTCCTCCGCCCCGCTTTCCACCGTCACCGCCCTGGCGCCATCCGCCAGCGCCGCAATCGTCAGGCTTTCTTCCACAACCGCCTCGCGCCCGACCGGGCGCAGGGCCGACAGGGTCGCGCGCAGGGCACCCCCCGCCGTCTGGACCGCGATCAGCCGATCCTGCTGGCTTGGCAACAGCGGCGATTCCAGCGCGGCCGAGATCAGCGCCGTCATCGGGTCGAGCGCCGCCGCCACTGCATCCCCCGCAGCGTCGAGCAGAGAGTGGGCCTCTCCCCGCGCCCGCTCCGCCTCGGCCATCGCCAGCCGCAGCCGATTCTCCCGCATCTGCCGCCGGCGGGCGGCCGACACCGCGGCGCGCAGGCACTCGGCAGTGACGGCGCCGGCCGGCAAGACGTCCTGCGCCCCCGCAGCGATGAAGTCCGCGACGTCCTGTCCCCGTGCGTCATCCTGGCCGTCCGGCAGCAGCACCACCACCGCCGGTGCCGGATCCAGCCGGGCCAGCGCCTCGACCGCCGCGACGGCGGGGGCGTCCAGCAACACCACCGTCTCGCCCGACGCCGCACCGCCACCGCGCAGGCGGTCCAGCGCCGCGGCCATGGTTTCCACCCGCGCCAGCGCCCCGAAGACGGGAGCGTAGTGCCGGGCAAGCGCCGCCTGCGAGGACACCAGAAGAACCGGCTCCGGTGTCTCAGCCATTTCAGTCGTCCGCTGGGTCAAGGGTCTGTCGGTCCTTTTTCCTCGAACATGCCGTCAGCTCGCGATCAAGATGGGGCCGGACGCGGCGGCGAAGGCCGGACCCGGATAGCCGTCGCTGACGACGACGCGGTTGCGGCCCGCCGCCTTCGCCTCGTACAGCGCCCGGTCGGCGCGCCCCAGCGCGCGTTCGATGCTGGACTCCTCGTCGCTGCACATGGCGACGCCGATGCTGACGGTCATGCGCAGGCATCCCTGCCCATGGTCGCCGGAAACGATGGGCACGTCGGCCAGCGCCAGACGCTGGCGCAGCCGTTCCGCCACCTCGGCCGCCGAAGCCAGCGGGGTTTCCGGCAGGATGATCGCGAACTCCTCGCCGCCCAGCCGGCCGATATGGTCGGTGTCGCGCAGCTCGTCGCGGCAGACCTCCGCCAGCCTGACCAGGGCATGGTCGCCCACCGCATGGCCGTGGGTGTCGTTGATCGCCTTGAACCGGTCGATGTCCAGCATCAGCACCGACACCGCCCGGCCATAGCGGCGCAGCCGCGCCATCTCGACCTCCGCCAGTTCCATGAAGCGGCGGCGGTTGTTCAGCCCGGTCAGCGGATCGGTGGTCGCCATGCGGCGCAGTTCGCTTTCCACCCGCTTGCGTTCCGACACGTCGCGGATCACGGCGGTGAACAGCAGGCTATGGGCATGGTGCAGCTTGGCAATCGACACCTCCGCCGGGAATTCCCGACCGGCGGAGGTCTGGCCCAGAACCTCGCGGCGGCTGGTCATCACCCGGGCCTGGGTCTCCGACGCGCTGAAATCGGCAATGTGCGCGTCATGGTCCGGCCGGAAGCGTTCAGGGATCAGCAGCGACAGCGGACGGCCCAATATGTCGTCGGCGTCATAGCCGAACAGGCTTTCCGCCGCCCGGTTGAACAGGGTGATGTTCAGGTTGGCATCGGTGGTCAGGATCGCGTCCTGCGCCAGCCCGATGATGCCCTGCAGCCGCTCCTCCGACAGGCGCAGTTCCTCCTCCAGCCGCTTGCGGGCCATTGCGTGCTGGACGGCGCGCCACATCAGCGGCCCGTCGGTCTGTCCCTTGACCAGATAGTCCTGGGCACCGTGGGCCAGGATATCCAGCGCGAAATCCTCGTCGTCATATCCGGTCAGCACCACCAGCGGCAGCGACGGCGCGTCGGCGTGCAGGCGGGTCACCGTCTCCAGCCCGAAGCTGTCGGGCAGCGACAGGTCGAGAAGCACGACATCGCAGGCGTTGCGGTGCAGCCAGGCCCGCGCCTCCTTCAGCGAGGTGGCGCGGGCCACGCTGGCGCGGCAGGCATAGGGCGTCAGCGACCGGGTGACCAGCCGCGCGTCGGCATCGTCATCCTCGACCAGCAGGATGGCGGTGCGGCCGTCCTCCCGGTCGGAGGTGTCGGATAAGAGCGGCTTGCCGGATAAGGCGATGGACATGGCGGACCTCCCTCACCGTGGCAGCCGGATGACGCGGAACCAGTATTCCTCGATGCTCTTCACCGCATCGAAGAAGGCGTCCATGTCCATCGGCTTGGTGATGAAGCTGTTGGCGCCCAGCAGATAGCTGGCGTTCACGTCGCGGTCGACGTCGGATGTGGTGAGGATCACCACCGGAATGGTCTTCAGTTCCTCGTCCGCCTTCAATTCCTGCAGCACTTCGCGGCCGTCCATCCGCGGCATGTTGAGGTCGAGCAGGATCAGGTCCGGAAGGGCGGCGCCGGCGAAGGGGCCCTGGCGGCGCAGATACTCCATCGCCTCCACCCCGTCGCGGACATGGCCGACGTTGCACAGGATGCGCCCGTCGCGCAAAGCACGCTTGGCGAGGCCGGCGTCGGCCGGATCGTCCTCGACCAGCAGGATCTCGAAGGGGGTGGTCAGGTCCTGCATCACGGGAATCCTCGGAAGGCGGGGGTGGGCAGATGGATGGAGAAGACGCTGCCGATGCCGGGGCTGGAGACGACGGTGATGCGGCCGCCCAGCCGCTCCACCATCTTGCGGGCGATGGCCAGCCCCATTCCGGTGCCGGGATGCTCGCCCCGCGAATGCAGGCGCCGGAACACCTCGAAGATCTGGTCGCGGTAGCGCGGGTCGATGCCGATGCCGTTGTCGCGCACATCGATCACGTCATGGCCATTGACCCGGCGGTGGGAGACGTGAACCTCCGCCGCGCGGCCGGGATGACGGTATTCGATGGCGTTGCCGATCAGCACGATGAAGATCTCGCGCAGGCGCCGCTCGTCGCCCTGCACCTCCGGCAGGTCCGCCGCCGTCACGGTGGCCCCCGCTTCGGCGATGCGCCGCTTCAGCGCGGCAAGGGCGGCCTTCAACGCGTCGCCCGCCTGCACGACGCCGCCGCCCAGCGGCACCCGGTCCTCCGCCAGGAACAGCTGGACGTCGCGCAGCAGCATCTTCAGCCGTCCGGCGCCCTCGACGATCTCGCGGATGAAGCCCTCGCTCTCGTCGTCCAGCTTGCCCTTCTGCTGCTTCTCCAGAAGCTGGGCATAGCTGGCGATGGCGCGCAGCGGCTCCTGCAGGTCATGGGCGGCGGCATAGGTGAACTGTTCCAGCTCGTTCTTGGCGCGGCCAAGCTCGGCGGTGCGCAGGTCGACCTGCCGTTCCAGCGAATAGCGGCGGCTGACCGCCATGAAGGCGATCGCCTCGGTCAGCAGGGCCAGCAGCAGGAAGGCGGCCTGAAACCCGCGGAAGGCCGGGTCGGCATGGGCAAGCCCCTCCCAACTGCTGCGCGGAGCCAGCGCCAGATCCCACTGGCCTTCCGGCAGGTTGATCCGCTCGACCAGCGGGTCGTTCCTCATCACCAGGGCGTCGCCGGCCACCCGCTGCCCGGAGTCGGTCACCAGGGCGAAGGCCAGATGCGGCGGCACCCGCTCGAACCGCACCTCCTTCAGGATGGCATCGACATCGAACACCAGCCCGACCGCGCCCCAGGGCTTGGCCGAGCCCCCCTTATCCAGCCCATAGACGATCTGGCGCGCGATCAGCCCCCGCCCGCCCTGCAGCAGCCCGACCGGGCCGTGGATGGTCACGTCGCGGCTGACGATGGCGCGCTGCACCGTCTCCGCGAAGCCGGGACGGGCGTCCTTCAGCAGGTCGTTGCCCAGGACCTTCTCGTTGCCTTCGACCGGATAGACGATGCGGACGATGAAATCCGGCGCTGCGGAAATGTTGCGCACTCCCACCACCGAGCGCCGCAGGCTCTCCGCATAGCGCGGGAACTGGTCGGCGAGGTCGCCGGCACCGGATGCCACCTCGACGAAGGCGGTCAGGCCGCGGATCAGGGCGAGACGCTCGTTCAGCGCGCTGGACAGGGTGCTGGCCACCGCCTTGTTGACGCGGCGGATCACCCGGTCGCGGTCGACCAGAAGACCCCCCACCGGCGCGTTGTCGAGGATGGCGTCCAGTTGCAGCCGGCTTTCGGCCAGTTCCTCTTCGATCCGTTTGCGGGCGGTGATGTCGACATGGGTGCCGAGCATGCGGGACGGACGGCGCTCCACATCCCAGGTCACTACCCGGCCGCGGTCGAGAACCCAGAGCCACGCCCCCGACTTGGTGCGGACCCGGTGCTCGCATTCATAGACCGGGCGTTCGCCCGACAGATGCGCCGCCAGCGCCGCCTCGACCAGCCGCAGGTCCTCTGGATGCACACGGGAACGCCAGAAATCGACATGCGGCGGCACCTCGCCCGGCGTGAAGCCCAGCATCGTCTGCCAGCGCGGGCTCTACCACACCGCGCCGCTGGCCATGTCCCAATCCTACAGCCCGTCGCCGGCGGCGTCGGTCGCCTGATACAGGCGCGGAACCGCCGATGCCTGCCGGCCGCGCCGCCAGCGAAGCCGGGTGCGGAGCGTCCGTCCGGCCCCGGCGTGGCGTTCGACGGCCTGATATTCGATGGGACGGCGACCGGCTGGAGGCGTCCCGACTGCGAAGCGTCCTGCTCGGGACATTCCAACAGGGGGGACAAGGCTGTGGTGTTGACCATGGATGCGGCCGGCCCTCGATTCCGTGCACGCGGCGGGACGCGTGAACGAGCACAGAGTCCCGGCGACAATCCCAACAACACTCCTTCACTCCCTAAGGACTCCCTTGCGAAATTGTCACATGGGAGCATCACTCAACCCAGGAGTGGAGAAGGCGCGCAAAGTTCCGCGCCAAGCACTGTTGGCAGGGCATCGGATACGGCCGGAAATGTTCAGGCGGCCACGTCGATCGGCGGACGATCCTTGGTGGCGATTTCGACGGCCCGGACGAAGTCGCGCGACATCGTCTCGCCATCGAAGGCGAGGTGGATGCGGTTATGCTCCACCGCCTTGACCGCGACCGTCGCCTCGGCGCCGTAGCGGTCGAAGCGCAGCTTGCCGGTGGCGCCCGCCAGCGAACGGCCGTCGGTCGCCGTCACCGGGTCGATCATCGCGCCGCCGATCGACAGGTTGCGCACGGTCACCGCCAGACGGTCGCCGCCGATCAGCAGCGTCCCCGTCTCGTCCACCTGATAGCGCGGCTCGCGCCGGCGGTCGGCATCCCCGGTGGAGGTGCGGACGATGCGGACCAGCACCTTGCGCAGGCTCTCGATGGAGCGGGCGACGTCGCCGGAGCCGTGCTTGACCTGGGTCGCCTGCTCGCCGGTGCGGTCGGCCTCCTCCGACACGGCGGCGATGCGATACGAAACCTCCTGCGCCGCGGTGGAGGTCTCCACCACGTTGCGGCTGATCTCCTGGGTGGCGGCCGACTGCTCCTCCATCGCCGTGGCGACCGAGCCGGCGATGTGGTCGATCTCGGCGATGGTCCGGCCGATCTCCTCCACCGCCTGCACCGCCTGATCGGTCACCGACTGGATGGCGGTGATCTGGCGGGTGATCTCCTCGGTCGAGGCGGCGGTCTGGTTGGCGAGGTTCTTCACCTCCTGCGCCACCACGGCGAAGCCCTTGCCGGCCTCCCCCGCCCGCGCCGCCTCGATGGTCGCGTTCAGCGCCAGCAGGTTGGTCTGGCCGGCGATGGACTGGATCAGGTTCACCACCTCGCCCACCTTCGCCACCGTCTCCGACAGGGAGCGGATGGTGGCCTGGGTGTGGTGGCCGCTTTCCACCGCGCGGCGGGTGACCGCGCTGGAATGGGCGATCTGCGAGGAAATCTCGCGGATCGAGGCGGCCAGCTGCTCGCTGGCGGCGGCGACGGTCTGGGCGTTGGCCAGCGCCTGCCCCGCGGCCGACGCCACCGTCTGGGCGTTGATGCTGACCCGCTCGGCCGAGCCGGACATGCCTTCGGCGTCGTTGGCCATGGCGCCGGTGCGCTGGGCCACCTCCTCCACCGCGCGGCCGGCCTCGCGCTCCACGGTCGAGGCCATGGCCTCCAGCGCCCGGCGGCGCTCCTCGTCGGCATGGCGGGCGCGCTCGACGCGCTCCTGCACGGCGTAGCACAGCCGGGCCTTCAGCCCACGCAGCTGCCCGGCGATGGGATGGAATTCGACCGCCGCCGGCAGGTCGATGATATGGGCCTGTTCGTTGCGGGCGATGGCGTCGAAATCGGCCGAGAAGTCGGTAAGCGGCCGCCGCACGGTGCGCAGCAGCATGAAGCCGCAGAGCACGGCCGCCACCAGCACCGCCAGCCCGGCGGCCACCGCGAAGACCAGATGCCAGCGGAAATCCGCCAGCGCCCCCTCGTATTCGGTGCGGGCCACGGTCAGCTGCAGCTGCAGCAGATCCTTGTTGGTCTGGAAGGCGGCCTGGAACAGCGGATCGATGCGGTCGCGGACCAGCACCTCCAGCCGCAGCGAATCGCCCTGGCGCGCCAGCTCGACCGCCGGTTTCAGCCCTTCGTCGAGGAAGGCGGCGCGCTGTTTGGCGAAGCGCCCGGCCAGTTCCTTTTCCTCGGGCGTCAGATAGGTGGTGAGATAGTCCGCCCACAGCCGGTCGATGGTGGCGGCATTGGCGAAGATGCGCTGCTCGCGGCCGGCCATCACCTTGGGATCGGTGCCGTCGCGGGCGTCGATGATCAGGTGCTGCAGCGTCTGCACATTGTCGCGCATATGGTCCAGAATCTCGCCGATCTGCACGGCAGGAACCGTCCGGTCCTCATAGACGGTCTTCAGCGAGGCGTTGCTGTCGGACATGCCACGCAACGTGACGCCGCCCACCACCAGCATCGACAGGACCATGAAGGCGAAGATCAGGGTCAGGCGCCCGGTGATGCTCGTCGCCCAGCGCCGCAGCCCCGCAGCGCCGCCCCGCGCCACCGCCTGTCCGTCGCGCACCATCAGATGGCCGGCCCGTCCTTCGCGAATGTCGGCGTAGAGCCGTTCCGCCGCCTCCACCTGCTCCCGCGTGGGCTTGGTGCGGATGGAGATGAAGCCGGTCACCTCGCCGTCCTCGACCACCGGGGTGACGTTGGCGCGGACCCAGTAGAAGTCGCCGGACTTGGTCCGGTTCTTCACCAGCCCTTCCCACGGCCGCCCGTCCTTGATCGTCGCCCACAGGTCGGCGAAGGCCTCCTTCGGCATGTGGGGATGGCGGATCAGGTTGTGCGGAGCCCCGATCAGCTCCTCTTCGGCATAGCCGCTGATGTCGACGAAGGCCTTGTTGACGAAGGTTATGCAGCCGCCCGTGTCGGTTCGCGACACCAGCAGCACGCCGTCTTCCATCTCGATTTCGCGGTCGGTGATCGGTTCATTGAGACGCATGGACGGGACCTCGTCGGGCAAGGAGCAGGTTCGGCAGCGCAATGGAGGCGCAACCGGGATGCGGACCAGGGGAACACAACACCGCCGGAAGTAAGCGATGGTTCGATACAGCTAGCGGAATGGAGTTTCGTCTACCCTGGGTAGGCAACGCTCCGCACTGATGCAGATCAAGTGAGCAAGCGGTGTGCCATGTACGCGCCGCTGGCCGAAAAGCGGACTTCCGGGTAAACCCCTATGGCCGGCAACGCCGGGGGGATGGGGGATGTAGCCGCCCGGCGGCGGTCATATGCATTCAGCGTCGCAATTTGCGAGAAAAAGCGCGTTCGGGCCGCCGGATTGCCAGATTGCAAATGACCGCATTGCGGCCGGAGAATAGAGCCAACTTCATCAGCGAAATTTCATAAAAGAACAGCCCCTCGCTCGACTTGAGGGAGGGGCTTTCAACACTGCGGCAATTCGCCGCAGCATTTGCGAGTATGTAATATAGACGCGGCGTGCTCAGGACTTCGCCATCAGCTGTTCCAGCCAATGGATGTCGTAATTGCCGTCGATGAAGGCCTGCTGGGCGATGATGCGGTCATGCAACGGTAGCGTGGTCTGAATGCCGCCGATCACATACTCCTCGATGGAGCGGCGCAGGCGCATCAGGCACTCGTTGCGGGTGGTGCCGTGGACGACCAGCTTGGCGATCAGGCTGTCGTAATGCGGCGGCACCTTGTAGCCGTCATACAGCGCCGAATCGACACGCACGCCCAACCCGCCCGGCGCATGATAGCCGTCGATCTTGCCCGGCGACGGGATGAAGGTCTCCGGATTCTCGGCATTCACGCGGCATTCGATGGCATGGCCTTCGAAGCGGATGTCCGACTGGTCGTAGCCCAGCGGCGCGCCGGCGGCGACGCGGATCTGCTCGCGCACCAGATCGATGCCGGTGATCATCTCGGTGATGGTGTGCTCGACCTGCAGGCGGGTGTTCATTTCGATGAAATAGAACTGCCCGTCCTCGAACAGGAACTCCATCGTGCCGACGCCGCGATAGCCGATGGCCGCCGCGGTCTTCGCCGCCAGGGCGCCGATGAATTCGCGCTGCTCGGCGTTCAGGGCCGGGCTCGGCGCCTCCTCGATCACCTTCTGGTGCCGGCGCTGGACCGAGCAGTCGCGCTCGCCGAAATGCACGCAGGCGCCGTGGGTGTCGCCCAGGAGCTGGATCTCGATGTGCCGGGGACGGCCGAGATACTTCTCCAGATAGACCTCGTCATTGCCGAAGGCGGCGCGCGCCTCGCCACGGGCCAGCTGGTAGGCTTCCTTCAGCTGGTCGGGGTTGCGGGCGACCTTCATGCCCTTGCCGCCGCCACCGGCCGCCGCCTTGATCAGCACCGGATAGCCGGTCTCGTGGGCGATCTTCTCCGCCTCTTCCAGCGTCGACACTGGACCGTCGGAGCCGGGCACCACCGGCAGCCCCTGCTCCATCACCGTCTTCTTGGCGGTGACCTTGTCGCCCATGATCCGGATATGCTCCGGCGTCGGGCCGATGAAGGTGAAGCCGTGCTCCTCCACCATCTCCGCGAACTGGGCGTTTTCCGACAGGAAGCCGATGCCGGGATGGATGGCGTCGACATTGGTGATCGACGCCGCCGACAGGATGGCCGGAATGTTGAGGTAGCTGTCGCGCGCGGACGCCGGGCCGATGCACACGCTTTCGTCGGCGAGGCGGACGTGCATGGCGTCGGCGTCGGCGGTGGAATGCACCGCCACGGTCTGGATCCCCATCTCGCGGCAGGCGCGGTGGATGCGCAGAGCGATCTCACCACGGTTCGCGATCAGGACCTTTTCGAACATCGCCAAGGGAATGCCCCGCTTACTCGATGATGAGGAGAACTTCGCCGAACTCGACCGGCTGGGCGTCGGACACCAGCACCTCGGCGACGGTGCCGGCGCGCGGGGCCTTGATCGGGTTCATGACCTTCATCGCCTCTATGATCATGATGGTCTGGCCCGCCTTGACCACGTCGCCCGGACGAACGAAGGGCGTGCCGCCCGGCTCGGCCGCCAGATAGGCGGTGCCGACCATCGGCGAGGTCACGGCGCCCGGATGGCTCGCCGGCTTGGCCGAGCCCGGAGCCGCCGCGGCGGCGACCGGGGCGGCCGCCAGGACCGGGGCAGCCTGGACGGCGACCGTCTGGGCGGCGGTCGGGCGGGTGACGCGGATGCGCTTTTCGCCCTCGGCGAACTCGATCTCGCTCAAGCCCGTCTCACGCAGGAGGTCCGCCAGCTTGCGGACCAGATCGCCGTCGATGTCGAAGCTCGCCATGATGTCAGTCGTTCCCGTTTCCTTAATCGCGGTCGATGATGTTCGCGATGGCGTCCAGCGCCAGAAGATACCCGTGCGGCCCGAATCCGCAGATCATCCCCCTCGCCACCGGCGAGATATAGGAGTGATGACGGACCGGCTCGCGCTTGAAGATGTTCGACAGATGGACCTCGATCACCGGCAGCTCCGACAGGATCAGGCTGTCCATGATTGCGACCGAGGTGTGGGTGTAGGCGCCGGCGTTGATGACGATGCCGTCATTCTCCGTGCGCGCCTGCTGGATCCACGAGACCAGTTCGCCTTCGTGGTTGGACTGCCGGAAGTCCACGGTCAGACCCAGCGTGTCGGCACGCTCGTGGCAGGCGGCCTCCAGGTCGTCCAGGGTCATCGACCCGTAGATTTGCGGCTCCCGCACACCCAGCATGTTGAGGTTCGGCCCGTTGAGGACCAGAATCGACGCGTCGATGGCCACGGCCCGCGCCCCTTTTCCAATATCGAAACCGCGCGTTTATAGCACGAAGCACCGTCCTGTCCATGGCAACGGGGGCCTATGGCGCGGAAAAGCACGACATCGAACCGGAATATCGCCCCGGCCGCCGCAAAGACCGCGCAAAACCGAGGGAAATCTAGGGAGCCGAATGAACCGTGTGGGCGTCCAGCAGCCGGCTGTAAATCCCCTGCCGTTTCAGCGTCTTCAGCCCGTCGTTGAAGGCGGCGACCATCGCTTCCGCCCCCGGCGTGGCCCGCCCCACCACCAGATGCAGGGTCACCACGGCGAAGGGGCGCTCCGATACCCGGATCTCTTCGGCCAGACCGGCGCGGGCGATGGCTGCGGCGGCGCTGTATTCGTCGATCACCAGGGCGTCGGCCCGGCCGGCGGCCACCATCCGCACGCAGGCACCGAGGTCCGTCGGCGTGTGCCGGGTCAGTTGGCTCCGCTGCACCAGCGCCTCCAGTTCGGCCGGCAGGGCGTAGCCGACCGGCTGGCAGACCGCCCGCCCGAGGAAGCCCGTCACGCCGCCGGAGTTGGCACCAGCGTCACCGCCATGGAACTCCATTGTCGACCGTTTCGACAGATAGACGAACTGCCGCACCTCGACCACCGGGTCGGAAAACAGCACCTCGCGCTCCCGCTCCGGCGTGCGGACATAGGGGAAGGTGGCGAGGAAGCGGCCGGAGACCACGCCGTCATAACCGCGCTTCCACGGCATGAACCGCACATCATACCGGCGCCCGCCGACCGCGAAGGCCTGGCGGACCAAATCCGTCACCAGACCGCCGCCCGGCAGATCCTCGCCGGTGTAGGGGGCGTAATCGCCGCCGGTCACCAGATCCAGTCCGGTGTAGGGGGCCGGCGCCGGGGGCATGCCGGGTGCGGATCGCGCCTCCAGCGCCGATAGCCGGACCGGCGCCGCGCACAGCAGCAGCACGACCATGACGGCGCCCAGCACCGTCCGTCCTGTTCCGCCTGCCGCGCCGCCTGCCGATTCCCGCACGTTCACTGGCCGTCCACTGGTGAGTCCCGCGCCGCCGTCCGGCGGTCGAGCGCAGATCTAATGACCCATCCGTTGCGCTGTAAAGGGTGGCCGAGGTCCTATGCGGCCCGCGGTCAGTCCGCCGCGGCGGCCGGGCCGGGCGCGGCGTCCCTGGCACGGCGGCCGGCCGGATCGGTGTAGAGGTCGTTGACGCGCTGGACATGCACCGCCGTCGCCTCGCGGATGGCGAAGATCGCCCGGCGCGCCCGCCCGCCCCAGCCGGCCGGCTGCTTGGCGAAGATCGAACGGAAGAAGCGCGTGTTCTTCAGGAAGGCCGCCCGCAGGTCCAGGTCGACATCGCCGAAGCGGTCACTCAGGGACGCGGCGATGCGGCGGGCGAAGAACTGGCGGAGCTTGAAATGCCCGGCCAGGAACAGCCCGCCCAGCAGCAGGGCGGTGGCGATCAGGTGCAGCGGCAGCCCGCCGTCGGCATTCTCGAACAGCCAGCCGAGGAAGGCGCCGAAGCCGCCGCCAACCGTCTGCACCACCGTCCCCAGCAGGGCCAGCAGCAGCACGCCCCAAACCGCGTCGCCGGTCAGCACGCGGCGGCGCCACGTCGCCATCGCCTCGCGCAGCTTGGGCACCACCTCGCCCTCCAGCTCCTTGGTCAAGCTGTCGATCGAGCCGATGATGCGATAGGCGCGGGCGACCTCCACCTCATTGATGCGGGTGTGGATCTCGGCGAGGTCGTGGTCGCGGCGCGCCTCGTAGCGGGCGCGGCGGCCGTCATCCTCGATGTCGACGGCGGAGCGCTGGTCGTAGATGGCGTAGAAGCGGCCCGACACCAGCCCGGCCTGGGCGATGGCGCGCTGCCAGGCGCCGAACACCGCCTCCAGATTGTCCTCCTTGGCCGTGGTATCGACCTGATTGAGGATGTAGCAAACCTTGCGGGCGTCGGCGCGGTTGACCGTCTTGGCGACCAGATGGCGCAGCGTGTCCTGCATGGCGCCCGGTTCCGGATGGCGGGCGTCGAAGAACACCAGCACGAGGTCCGACAGCTCGACAATGTGGTCGACCAGCCGCAGGACCGAGCGGCGCTGGTCGTCGGCGTCGAAGCCGGGCGAATCGATGAAGATCTTGCCCTTGGTCCGCGGGCCGGCCAGCGTCTTCAGCTGCAGGTAATTGTCGATCCGCTTGCCCTCGCCGGCCGCTACCTTCTCGATCTCGTCGGCGATGCGGTAGAAGGGAAAGCGCGGGTCGGCGTTCAGTGCGGTGCCGGGCAGCGCCTCCTTGCGCGTCTCCGGCCCGTGGCAGATGACGGTGAACTTGTCGTCGACCGCCTGGTTTCCGGTGTTCTGCAGCACCTCGCCCAGATAGCCGTTGAGGAAGGTCGATTTGCCGGCCGAGAAGGTGCCAAGCACCGCGACCATCGGCCACCAGGGGATGCGGGTGGTGAGCGATTCATGGCGGTCGATCAGCCCAAGCCCGGCCAGGATGCGGTCGAAGGCGCGGAAGGTCGGAAGGACCGGCAGCAGGTTGGGGTTTTCCGCGCGCAGATGGGCATCCAAGGCCGCAAGGCGCTGCTGAAGGGCTTGCCGGGGGGTCATGGGCGGGCGAATTCCACTGTTGCACGGGCCGGGAAGGCGGGCCGGAGAGAGGACGGCGGCCCGAATAAGGACGGCCTTTCTCTAGCACGGGCGGGACCGGCACCGGACATGAAATCTCCCTCATCATCCATGCGGAGACTCCGGCCGGACCGTTCGCCAGGGTGTGGGAACATGGAGGGCGGCCTTCGCGTTCCCTCGCGATGGACGACACCGACGGCAACCGCGACAGCCCCTCCACCTCCGTGCCCGCCAGTTCGGAGCAGGAGCATCGGCTGACCGCGGAGGAACTGGCTTTCCTGCTGCGCGACCCGATGCTGCGGGCGCGCGAGGCGGAGCGCGCCGCCCGCTCCAACCGCAGCCGCACCGAACGTCGCGCCGCCGACCCGGCTTATGCCGAGCGGCTGCGCGCCGGCGATCGCGAACGCCAGCGGCGGCGGCGGCGGCGCGACTCCATCGGCCGTCCCGAACCACCGGAGCAGCCTGCCGTCGCCCTGCCCGACCTGACCCAGACGCAGGCGGTGGAGCGGCTGACCGACCACCTGAACCGCAGCGCCTCTGCCCAGGCGGTACAGCTGCGCGCGCGCCCCGACCGCATCCATCTCTATGCCGAGGCCTTCGTCGCCTACCGCACCCTGTCGGCCGACGGTGTCCGACCGACGCGCGGCGCGCTGGCCGCCCTGCTGAAGTCGCGCTTCGGCCGCAGCATCACACCGTCCCAGGTTCAGAAGCTGCGCGACCATGTGGAAGGGTTCGCCACCGCCGGTGGACCCTGGGCAGTGCCATCCCCGTCGCGAGCCGTTGCCCGGCCCGCCTCCGCCCAGACCGGGAGCGGCGGCAAGGCCGATATGGATGGTCACGCACCACGCCCTTCGCGGCCCTGAATCCTCCGCCGAGGGAGCCGATCGGCACCGCTCCAATATAGTTAATTATGTATTAATGATTGCCCGGCCAACGATACCAGCCCACGGCGGCCGGTCGCGGATGCGTGACGCGGTGTATCGGCCTGTGGAACAGAAAGTTATTCTGCAAGCGTTCGAATATTTACCACAACCAGAAGCTTTCTGATCACCATTTGTGGCGGTGCAAACCCTATCCGGTCACGATCGTCGAATTCCTGTAAACAAAAAGCTATCGATCCAACCATTGGGCGAGCCGGAAGATTCCGGGATTTCCGCAAAAGGGTTGAGTGCAGGGATCTGACAAGCCTTTCTGGCAATTGATCCTCATCGCCCGCGAAATAATACAAAGCTGTAACACGACAACTCTTGCGAATGCTGCCGCACCATCGATGCCTATCGGAATATGGCGGCCGCGCGTCAATATTCAAAAGTTTTCTCTTGAACATCCGCAAGGAATGTGTGAACAATCTTTTCATTCTCGCAAAGAGAGGCTGCGGAAGACTAGGCATCGGAGACCAATGGACATGAGTGAACCGACGGCGCGCAAAAGAGGACGACGCGGATCGCCGGAATCCTGGTCTGTGGACGCCCATGTCGGGCAGCGCGTGCGGATGCGCCGAACCCTTCTGGGAATGAGCCAGGAAAAACTTGGCGAGGCCATCGGCCTGACGTTTCAGCAGGTTCAGAAGTACGAACGCGGCTCCAACCGCATATCGGCCGGAACCCTGTACCGTCTTGGACAGGTGCTGGATGTTCCGGTCAGCTTCTTTTTCGACACCTACAGCGATGGCGACGGCCTGCGCCGGTCGCGCAGCGGCTTTCAGGAGTCGGACGACAGCGAGACCCAAATCAGCCGGCGCGAGGCGCGGCTCCTCCGCCTGTGGCGCGCCGCCCCCTCCCATGTGTCGGACGAGATGCTGTCTCTTCTCTCCGCGCTGTCACCGGAAATCAAAGAGCCGCCGGAAGGCTCAGACGAGGGCGAGGATGGCGACCCCGACTCCTCGACATCCCAGAACCCGACGCAGTCATCCGGCGGCGGCCTTCTCGCAAGCAGCGAAATCGTCGCCGCGGCTCCGGAGGGGGAAAGCGCCCGCAAGGCCGGCCGCACGGTTCGCAGCGATGCACCGCGGGTGAAGCCGGTGAAATCCGCCGACGACTCCAGCCAAAGCAAGGCACGCCGCCGTCATGGCGCGGTTTGGGACCCGACCGACATTCTGCGCGCGACCAAGCCCTCGCCGCGAAGCTGAAAGCGGCAGGACGACCGATAGGCAGCATGCACACATCCGCACATCAAAAAGGCTCCGCATCGGTCGATGCGGAGCCTTTTTGCATGGAATGACGCACCCAGGGTGCCGGCTGCTAAAGCCAACTGGCCGCTGACCCGCCGATCCGGTTTCTACCAGCTGCGAACCGGGCCGACGTCGAGATGGACGAAGCCGCTGCGCGGGTAGAAGCCGACGCCGCCCGACTGCATCGCCTTCGCCGTCTCAGAGATGGCGCGCAATTGGGTGTCGGGCAGGCGGATATCGATCGCCATGCCGCGAGTGTGATAGCTTTCCTTCGCCACCCCGCGCGACCGGCGCCGCGCCATCGCATTGGTGCGGCGGGAGCGGTAACCGCAGATCACTTCGAACGGATCGTCCGACCCGACACTCTGGTGAACGCGGGCGAGCAGGTCGAACAGGCGCGGATCGTAACGGCAGACCTGCTTGGCCCGATGGTCGCGCAAAAGCACGTCCAGCTTGCGTAGCGCATCCGGCTTGTAATGGCCGTCTGCCCAATAGACGCCGTCGAACCGCTCCTGCGTGTTGATGTTGTGCAGGCTGATGCGCCTGACACTGCCGGCAAGGGGAGCGGCCTCCGCGCTGCCCGACCCCAGCAGGACCGGCGCCGTCGCCACACTGGTGGCGACCCCCGTCATCAGTCCCGAAGCGGCCGGGAGGGACGACGTTACCGCCGCGGCGGCAAAACCCAGGAACCCGCGCCGCCCGATGGTCGGAGCGGCACGCTCATCATCCCCCAAATGCATCCCCGAACCTCGTCGTTTTACGTTTTTGGCCGTTCTACGCTGTGGCCGTTCGGCGTTTGGCGGGTCGCGTGGCGCCCGCGGGTGGTATAACCTTATGACCAACGCTGGTCCGAAGCGTCCCGTCTGGTGTGAATCGTCTCCGGACGGATATCCGTATAAGGAAGGTCATCGGCCGAGGCAACCAAAAAATTTTGCACTGTGACCTTCTTGCATAGGCTGGTCATAGGACGGCGGCAGGAAGATCACACCGGGAGAATGATCGACTGAATTTCGCGCCGCACGCCTCGCCTTCCATTATTGCGTTGCATAAATTGTTCGGAAGGGCGGCGGCTGCGCGTTCGTTCGTATGCGCGGCCAGCCCACTGTGACAGAGGGTATCCGACATGACCGTATCCGCCGACCTCCGCAAGCCCTGCAAGCTGGCCATGCTGGCGCTCGCCGCCGCATCGGCGCTGGCGCTGCTCGGCGTCGGGCCCGCGGACGCCCTGCCCTACCGCGACACCCTGACGCAATGGGCCGACCGGCTGGACGCCGCCGCCGTGGAGCTGGACCGCAACCCGGTGCAGCCGTCGACCCGAATCGGCGAAGGCGGCCTGTTGAAGCGGGGCAGCAGCGGCGAGCGCGTCGGCCGGCTGTCGCAGCGGCTGGTCGAACTCGGCCTGCTGCCGGCGGACAAGGCGTCGGACGTCTTCACCGCCGACGTCGACCTCGCGGTCAAGGCCTTCCAGCTCGCCCAGCGGATGAAGCAGGACGGGTTGGTGGGCGCCGGCACCCGTGCCGCCCTCGACCGCACGCCGGCCGAGGCAGCGGCGCTGATGCGGCAGAGCGCCGTCGCGATGCGCAGCTTCCGCGACACCGCCCCGGACAATGTCCTGGTGGTGAACCTGACCGACCAGACCACCACGCTGGTGCGCGGCGGGGAGGAGGAGCTGACGATGCGCGCCATCGTCGGCCGGCCGTCGCGCGAGACGCCGCTGCTGACCGACCGCATCACCCACGTCATCGTCAACCCGACCTGGACCGTGCCGCCCACCGTTCTGAAGGAAGACAAGCTGCCGATGCTGCGGGCCAAGGGCGTGCCTGGCATCCAGAACGCCATCGTCTATCTCGACGGGCAGGAGGTGGCGCCGGAAACGGTCGACTGGCACGACGTCACGCCCGGCCGGGTCCGCATCGTGCAGCAGCCGGGCGACCACAACGCGCTCGGCCGGTTCCGCTTCAACCTGACCAACCCCTACGACATCTACCTGCACGGCACCAACGAGCCGCGGCTGTTCGCGCGCGAACTGCGCTCCATCAGTTCCGGCTGCGTCCGGCTGGAGGATCCGCGCCGGCTGGCGGAGCTGCTGCTGCAGGGAACCAGCGTGACCCCGGCGCGAATCGACCGCATGCTGGACAAGCCGCAGCCGCAGTGGGTCAAGCTGCCGACGCCGATGCCGGTCCAGTTCGTCTATTGGATCGCCACGGTCGAGGCCGACGGTGCCGTCCGCCTGCATCCGGACATCTACGACCGCCTGGACGACGTGCCGGTCGGCGCTTCCGCCCCGGCGGTGGAGCCGGCGCCCGGTCCGCTCCCGGCCGTCGCACCCGCGACCGCCCCGACGACCACCCCTGCGGTGACGCCGGCCGACACCGGCCGCGCCGCCATGCCTGAGGGCAGGAGCGGCACGGCAGATGGCGCTGCGGGAGGTACGGTGGGCAACGCGGCGGACAAGTCCCGCGTCTGAGGGTCCTAGGCCCGACGGCGGGTCTTCTTGCTGCGGTTTGGCGGCACGGCAGTGGAAGCCGCCTCCTCCGGTGTCGGCCAGACCTCGCGATCGCCGCGCATCGGCATTCCCATTTCGTCGCCCTGGTCGGCGAGGCCGGGCTGCTCGCCCTGATTGGCGATGCTCAGCACCGGCTCCACCGGCTCTGTCCGCATCGCGGTCGCTTCCGGACCGCCGGCCGGGTTGGGTTTCAGCGTGTCGCGGTAATTGTCCTGGATCGCGATCTCCTCGCTGGCCAGCTCCCAATGAGCGGCGTCGCGGCCTTCCGGCCGGCCTTCGCGTTCCCAGATCTCATGCGCGCGCCGACGGATGCGGCTTTCCAAATCCTCGGCCATACGGGTCGTCTCCTTCACGGGTGGGCCTTCCAAAAGGGTCAGCGAAGAGGCCGGCGGCGCCTGTTCCGGCATCCGGCCCCTCCGCCTGTCCTCTAATGAACCCCGCCGCTCCCCCGCCGGTTCCGATCCCCCCTGCACACGCCTGTTCACCCCCCTCTGCCCGCCCCGTGAGCATGTCCGGTCCCCGCACCGTTTCCGAACGGCAACGCCCCTGTGAAAAGCGGCGAAGCCGCCACAATTTCGCCGCTTGTCGTTTGAATTAACCCCATCGGGATGATATTGCACCGCCATCAACCGGCGGTCCGCAGATAGTGGCTGGGCCAAGCAACGGGACCGATATGTTGCGCATTTCCTGGCCGAACGCTGCATCCCCCAGTTCCAGCCTCCGGATGGCCGACAGCCGCCGGGGCCTCGCGCTGGTCCTGCCGACGCGTGGCGGACTGCTCAAGGTCGCCCTGCTGGCCTGCGCGATCGCCCTGCCCGCGCTTCCCTCCCACGCCGCCGAACCACCGGCCAAACGCCACCCCGCCGCCAAGGTCGAGCAGAAGGCGCCCGCACCGGCTCCAGCCGCTGCCGATGGCCCGGTCCTGCAGTTGGGCATCTATTCCGGTGACGGCGACGCCTGGTGGAGCTGGAAGAACCTGCAGCGGCGCGAGCGCGACCTGACGGCCGGGATGACCGCCTCGGTCATGCTGCTGGACGGCAAGAGCGAGGCCGGCGGCGTGGCGCTCTACGCCCAGGTCGCCAAGGGCACCGATGCGCGGGCACTGTGCCGGCGGATCGTCGGCGCCGGCTTCGGCTGCCTTGTCGTCGACCGCCCGGCCCCGACCGCGACGCCGGCTCCCGTCACGCTGGCGAAGGCCGCTCCCGAAAAGACCGCGCCCGCTCCCGAAGTTGCCCCCGTTCAGGCGGCATCACCGGCAGAGCCGGCCTTCGTTCCGTCACCCGCGACCAAGCCGCCGGCCGTGACCGTGGCCGTCGCGCCGCCGCTGCCCGAAGCCAAGCCGCCGCAGCCGGCCGTCGAGCGCGAGACGGTGACGACGACGACCACTTCGGTCCTGGCGCCGATCGGCTCCGCCGTTGCCGCTCCGCTGCCGCCGCCGTCGGTCGCCGCTGCCTTGCCGCCAGCCGACGGTCTGGTGATCTACAACGAGGAAGATGCCCGCACCATGGCGGACATCGAGCAGCACAGCCGCCGCAAGGGCCGGCTGCGCTCGGTGATGCCGGATTCGCGCTATGACGTGATGCCGGCGACGCTGAAGCGGGAGAACTGGAACCTCTGCGCCCTGACCTTCGACGACGGGCCGCACCGCACGGTCACCCGCCAGGTTCTGGACATCCTGAACCGCGAGGGCGTGCGCGCCACCTATTTTCCGGTCGGCCGCATCGCCGAACGGCAGGGGGACCTGATCCGCGACTTCGTCGCCGGCGGGCATGAGATCGGCAACCACAGCCTGACCCATTCCGACCTGCGCAAGATGGACGCCGCCGGCGCCCGCTACGAGATCACGGAGACCAACCGCATCCTGCGCGAGTTCGGCGCCAACCCGGTGCTGTTCCGCCCGCCCTACGGCCGCTATTCGGACGAGTTGCTGACCATCGTGCGGGAGGAGCATATGGGCTCCGTCCTGTGGTCGGTGGACACGCGCGACTGGCAGGTGCGAAACGCCGACAAGATCGTCAGCCAGATCAAGCTGGGCGGCCTGCCGGGCAACGTCTTCCTGATGCACTCCACCTATGCCAGCACGGCGCAGGCGCTGCCCCGCGTGATCACGGAACTGCGGGCCAAGGGCTGCGAGTTCGTGACCCTGTCCGAATGGCTGGAGCGGGCGCGCGTCCTGGCGCTGCCGAAGATCGTCAATGCCGGCATGCCCTCGCCGGCGGCCGGAACGCCCACGGACCGCCAGTAACCGGCCGCCGGCAAAGGGGCTGCGCCCTTACCGGGCGGGCTTGCCGTCCAGCTTCTTGCGGTTCTGGGCGTACTGGCGGATCACCGCATCGACTTCCGTCGGCAGAATCGTCCAGGTGGCACCGATGGTGTCGCCCTTGATCTCCACCACCGCGACGGTCGCGTTGAAGGTGAACTTACCGGCGGGATCGTCGACTCGCACCGAGACCTTGGCGTTCTGACCGACGATCAGCGATCCGTCGAAGCCGCGGGCGACGAAGCCCTTCGGCGTCAGCGACACGATGGGAAAGCTCTTTCCGTCGCACTGGATGACGCTGACCGGCATGCGGCCGGCGGGCTTGGCCGCCTTATTGTCCTTCACCGCGATCTTCAGGAAATCGAAAAGCCCCATCCCGCGCCCCCGGAAAACCATCCCGGATCACCGGGAGGGAGGGCGAATGCCGCCCTCACCCGTGATTAAACGCGGGCACGCCGCGCGGAGCAACGGAATCCTTATCGGGAGTGATCCTATGAGAAGGTAGCCTCAGCGGCGAAAGGACTCCTGCATGGCGGCCCAGGCCCGCTGCGCCCGCCTGACGGACAGCAGCGCGAAAGGCAGCAAGGTCACCAGGACCACCGCCATCCCGACCATGACCGACAAGGCACCCAGCGCATCGGAGGCGGGAAGCCGGGCAACCAAACCGGCCAGAAGATGCAGAATCAGAGCCCCCAGCACAGACACCGCCAGCAGCGGACCGACGACGGCCGGCAACAGGCCAAGGGTGCCACGCCGCGAGCGCCCGGCAGTTCCGGTCGCGGCGGCATCCTCCGTCGCCCATCCCGACCTGGCCGCCGGGTACGGCATGCCGGCGACGCCCCGCACAACGCTCCGCATTGGCTCCTCCGCTCTGGCTGTCTCTCCGCACTCCGTACGGCCGCTTTTCGAAGGTCCGCCCGGGTTACCGCCAGTCGGGGTACCGAGAGAACCGGTGCGGGAACTATAGGATGCTTTCTTCGGCCTGGCTAAAATCCAATACGATTACCCCCTTGTGCAGAGTCCCACCTCTGCCTCGACCCAAAGCATGGGCATCGAAAGTATAGGTTTGACCGACAGGCACGACGGGAGGCATGGCCGCCGGCAAAGCCAACGGTCTCCACAGAGGCTGTGGATAACTGTGTGGGCAAGCCGTGGGCAGTCCCGATTCGCGCTAGGCGATTCAAGGGGGCTACGGTATTTGCCCAAAAATCAGGCAACTGGCGCAAGCGCCTGATTTATAAAAGAAAACCCTGTTTTTCTGCTTTCGGAGCCCTGGCCGCGTGTCAACCGAAATCTGTCACATTCCGCCTGACCCTTCGATTTCACACCCTGTTGTGCCCTGTTGACAACTGCTCCCTAGGGCATTCCACCATCGTTGCGGGTGGGGCGGCCCTCATCGACCGCCCTATGACCTTCGGAAAGGCAGGGTCTCCGCAACCGCCGAACCCCTCAACCCTCCGTCTTCGCCCAACAGCGCAGGACCTCCGCCACGCTCCAGGCCTGCGAGATGCAGCCGCGGGGGGTGAAGGGCGCCTCCGCATCGAAGATCTCGCTGATGGTGCCGATCCCGGCCTCGTCCAGATGGGGCAGGAAGCCCTCCAGCAAGCGCCGGGCCCCCGCCTTGTCCTCCGGATGCAGCTTCAGCCACGCATCGACGTAGGGGCCGATCAGCCATCCCCAGACGGTGCCCTGGTGATAGGCGGCGTCGCGCGCCCGCAGGTCGCCGAAATACTTCGCCTTGTAGTCGCGGCAGCCCGGCGCCAGCGACCTCAAGCCCACCGGGGTCAGCAGGCGGCTGCGCACCGTCTCCACCACCGGCTCCCACCGCTCGCGCTCCAGCACCGGATGGTCGAGCGAGATGGCGAAGATCTGGTTGGGCCGGCAGGCGATGTCGTCGCCATGCTCGCCATCCACGACGTCGAACAGGTGGCCGGCCGACGGGCACCAGAAACGTGCGTTAAAGGAGGCGTAAGCCTGATCGGCCAACTCGCTCAGCGGACGGGCGGCAGCCTCGCCGTCCTCCTCGCGCAGCCAGCCGGCCATCAGCCGCAGGGCGTTGTGCCACAGCGCGTTGATCTCCACCGACTTGCCCCGACGCGGCGTCACCACCCAGTCATCGACCTTGGCGTCCATCCAGGTCAGCTGGTAGCCCTCCTGCCCCTGGCGCAGCAGCCCGTCCTTTGGGTCGACGCCGATGCCGAACCGGGTGCCGCGGCGGTGGAAGTCGATCACCTCGCGCAGCTTGGGCAGCAGCAGGCGCAGCGTATCGCGGTCGCCGGTGGCGCCCAGATAGCGGTGCAGCGCGTGGAAGAACCACAGCGTCGCGTCGGCGGTGTGATACAGCCCGCGGTCCTTGCCGTCGGGGAACATGTTGGGGATCAACCCGTCGCGGATGTAATGGCCGAAGGTGTGCAGGATCCAGCCCGCCTCCAGATGGCGCCCGGTGGCCAGCGTCAGCCCTTCCAGCGCGATCATGGTGTCGCGGCCCCAGTCGGTGAACCAGTGATAGCCGGCGATCACCGTCCGCACCTCGTCGCCCTCCGCCCGCGCCCGCATCTGGTCGGCGACGCGGCCGGCCGGGACGAACAGGAAGCTGTCGGCGGACAGCACCAGCTCCGCCATCGCCCCGTCGCGCAGGGCGGGATGGGCGTTCTGGATGATGCGGCGGCGGCGTTCCGTCTCGAACACCAGCACGTCCGCCGGCGGCAGAGCCTCCAGCCGCCACCACTCCTCGGTCGCGGCGGCGAAGGTGATGCTCTGGCCGGGTCCGACCTCGCCGCTGAAGTAGCCGGGCGTCCACAGCGACCCGCGCGCCTGATAGCCGCGTTCGTCCTCCACCCGGTAATAGACGTCGCGCCGGATGCCGCCGTCGAGCGTCATCGGGAAATCGCCGCCCTCGATCGCCATGCGCAGCACCGGCAGGTCGGACCCGGCGGAGACCTCGTAGCGCTGCCCGGCCGCGGTGATGCGGTAGTCCCGGGCCAGCGGCCGATCGACCGCCGACTCCAACGTGCGGAAGGCCAGCACCGGCCGCAGGCGCAACTGCACCGGGGCCTTTGCCTCCATCACCCGGTAGGTGACATGGACGATGTTCTGGCCGTGCGGCAGGACGACCTGCTTTTCGATCACCGCCCCGCCGGCGCGGAAACGCCAGACCGGCAGACCTTCCTCCATGCGGAATTCCTGCAGGGCGGCGGTCTGTCCGTCTTCCCGCGAATCCCCATCATCCGCATCGCCGCCGGTATCGCGGCAGCTCAGGCGATAGCTGCGGCCGTCGGCGTCGATGACCACGTCGCTCAATTGGCTGAGCATCAGCACGCGGCCGAGCGGGGCCGGCAGCGCCGCGATCAGCAGCCCGTGATAGCGCCGCGTCACCGCCCCCGACACCGACCCGGAGGCATAGCCGCCGAGACCGTTGGCGACCAGCCATTCCCGGGTTTCCGCGCCGTTCGGACCGGTGTTCAGAACCTCGCGCGACAGGGTGCGGACGAAATCAGCCATGATGGACCTATGCTCAGCTAGCGGTTTCCGACCCTTGGGAAACCACGATGACCGGGGTTGTGTTGCCTCCGGCCCCATCACTTTTCATTGGGTCGCTTTTTGTCGGAGAATCGCGCGCGGGTCCCAGAACCAGCGCCGCATGGCCGGGCAGCCGCCACGCGCCGTCCGGCTGCTCCACCGCCGGCGTGCCGCAGCCGCCATAGACGGGCTCCTCGCTGGACCACAGCACCCGCCATGCGCCGTCGAGCGGGGGAGCCAGCAGCGGCTCCGCCAGCGCGCGGAGAGTCAGGTCGCGGCCCAGATTGACTAGGACCAGACGGTCGTCGCCCTCCGCCTCCCCGAAGAAGCGCAGGACGAAGGCCTCGTCGTCCAGCACCGCGCCGTCCAGCCCGCCGGTGCGCTGGGCGGCGAACACCGGGTCGTCCCGGCGCAGCCGCAGCAGGTCGCGGTGCATGGTCCAGACCTCGGCGTTGGCCTCCCGCTCCCGGTGGTCGAGCTTGCAGCGGGTGAAGCTGTCCTCCGCCTGCGGCTTGGGCAGCCCCGCACGCATTGCGGGTCCCGCGATGCTGGGGAACTGGGCAAGGAATTCCGCCCTGCCCCGCTCGACCAGCGCGGCGAGGTCGGGCTTGTGGTCGGCGAAATAGAGGAAGGGGGCGCTTGCGGCGAACTCCTGCCCCTGGAACAGCATCGGCGTGCCGGGACCCAGCAGGATCAGCGCGGTCATCGCCCGCAGCAGCCCCGGCGTGGCCAGGGCATGCAGCCTGGAGCCACGGGCGGAGTTGGCGATCTGGTCGTGGTTCTGCAGGAAGGTGACGAAGGCCGGCCGCGGCATGGCGAAGGCCGGCATGCCGCGCCGCTGGCCCTGCCAGCGATACCACTGCCCCTGATAGAGGAAGCCGTACTTCATCGCCGACACGAACTCCTGCGGGGTGCCGCGATAATCGGTGTAATAGGCCTCGTTCCGGCCGGTCAGCGCCACCATCGCCGAATGGTGCAGGTCGTCGTTCCAGATGGCGCACAGGCCGCAGCCGCCCTCGTCGGCCGGCTTCACCATGCTGGCATGCTGCGGCTCGTTCTCCCCCACCAGGATGGTGGCTCGCCCGCCGGCGGCCTTGCGCACGGCGCGGGAAATCTCGGTCAGGATGTGCGGCGTACCGGCGTCATGGATCGACTGGGTGGCGTCCAGCCGCAGCCCGTCCAGATGGTATTCCTCGATCCAGTAGGCGGCGTTGCACAGGAAGAACTCCCGCACCGGCTCCGAGTTGGCGCCGTCGAAGTTGATCGCCTCACCCCACTCGTTCCTGTAGCGGTCGGTGAAGTAATCGTCGGCGAAGCATTTCAGGTAATTGCCGTCCGGGCCGAAGTGGTTGTAGACGACGTCGAGGATGACGGCGAGCCCCAGCCGGTGCGCCCCGTCGACGAAGCGCCGCATGGCGTCGGGATCGCCATAGAGCCGCGTCGGCGCGAACAGGTTCACCCCGTCATAGCCCCAGCCGAAGCGGCCGGGAAACTCCGACACCGGCATCACCTCCAGCACCGTCACGCCGAGGTCGGCCAGCGCCGGCAACTCCCGCAGCGCGGCGTCCCAGGTGCCTTCCTGCGTGAAGGTGCCGATGTGCATCTCGTAGATCACTTGGCCCCGGATGGCGCGGCCTTGCCAGCCCTGGTCGGTCCAGGCGAAGCGGCGCGGATCGACCAGTTGGGAAGGCCCATGCGGCCCCTCCGGTTGGAAGCGCGACATCGGGTCGGGATAGAGCATGTCACCGCCGTCCAGCCGGAAGCGGTAGAGCCCGCCGGCTGCAAGCCCCGGCACGGCGCCGGAGAAATAGCCGTTCCCCTCGCGCTCCAGCGCCGTGGCCTGCCCGTCCGGTTCGGTGACAAGCTCCACCCGCCCGGCCTTCGGCGCCCAGACCCGCGCATGGGCGCCGCCGGGCAGCAACTCCACACCGATGGGCCAGCGGCGTTTGACGGTGGCCTGCGCCTGCTCGACAGGCGGTACGGCGGCGGTCATCTTCACGGCAACGGCCCCCTGGACGAGTGATGCGGACTTGCCTAGCGGGGATGGTCAACAGGGGTCGGGCGGCGTGGTCACGGATGGGCTGAAAATTGTTTCAGGGGCTATGGTTTTGTTTGGGGGGGTGTCGGCTTCGGATGCCCCCTCCCTCCCACGGCTTCGCCGCGGGTCCCTCCCTCCCCCGCTGTGCGGGAGAGGGTAAGTTTGCAATGCGGCGGAGTTCCCTCTCCCGCGAAGCGGGGGAGGGTTAGGGAGGGGGCAATCTCCGCCCCGCTCCCTCACACCCGCTCCCCGAAGCTCCGCGCCGCGGCGTCGATCACCAGCGGGTGCGCGCGCAGCGCGGTCAGCGCCGCTTCGACCTTGTCGTCGGTGACCTCCAGCGTCACCACCACGTCGGACCGGTCGCCGCGCTCGGCGTCCCGCTCCTCCCGTCCCCGCTGCACGACATGGCCGAAGCGGTCGCGCAGGCTGCCGACGATCTCGGCCTCCACACCCCGGCCGCGTTCGGCGGGATAGGCGTAGACCAGTTCCATGGCGGCTCTCCCTTCTCACTCTATCCTTGCTCACTCTATCCCTGTGGGGCGAAGACGACGCGCAGGCAGTCGTCGGCCTTCTCCTTGAACATGCGGTAGGCCTGCGGGCCGTGGTCCAGCGGCAGCCGGTGCGTCATCAGATATGAGGGGTCGAGGTCGCCGTTGCGGATGTGCTCGAACAGGCGCTCGGCATAGCGCTGGCCGTTCTGCTGGCCCATGCGGAAGGTCAGCGCCTTGTTCATCGCCGCCCCCATCGGGAACTTGTCGATCACCCCGCCATAGACGCCGACGATCGACAGGGTGCCGCCCTTGCGGCAGCTCTCGATCATCTGGCGCAGCACCGCCGGCCGGTCGGTCTGCAGCCCCACCGCCTGCTTGGCGCGGTCATACAGGTCCTCCACCGCATTGGACGCGCTGTCGGCCTCCATGCCGACGGCGTCGATGCAGACGTCGGGACCGCGCCCTCCGGTCATCGCCTGCAGCGCGTCGAAGACGTCGACCCGGCTGTAGTCCAGCGTCTCGGCCCCCACCTTCATCTGGGCGGCGCGCAGCCGGTCGGGAAAGCGGTCGATGCCGATCACCCGCTCCGCCCCCAGCAGATAGGCGCTGCGGATCGCCATCTGGCCGACGCCGCCGCAGCCCCACACCGCCACCACGTCGCCCGGCTTGATACCGGCCATGTCGGCGGCCATGTAGCCGGTCGGCACCGCGTCCGACACGAAGACCGCCTTCTCGTCGCTCACCCCCTCCGGCACGCGGAAGGCGTTGAAGTCGGCGTAGGGCACCCGGATGTATTCGGCGTGGCTGCCGGCATAGCCGCCGAAGGCGTGGCTGTAGCCGAAGATGCCGGCGCCGCAATGGCCGTAGGCGGTGCGGGCATAGTCCGGGTTCGGGTTGGAGTTGTCGCACAGCGAGCTTTCGCCGTGCTGGCAGTGCCCGCAATGGCCGCAGCCGATGATCGACACGGTGATGACCCGGTCGCCGCGGTTGAGATAGCGGACCTCCGGCCCCTTCTCCACGATCTCGCCGAGGAATTCGTGGCCGATGATGTCGCCCGGCCGCATGGTCGGCACATAGCCGTCGATCAGATGCAGGTCCGACCCGCAGACCGACGACAGCGCCACCTTGACGATCACGTCATGCGGATTGACCAGCACCGGGTCGGGCACCCGCTCCACCCGCAGGTCGTTGGTTCCGTTCCAGCAGAGCGCCTTCATTCCGTCGCCTCCCGGAAAGTACCCGATCCATTTCCGCGCGGCTGTCGCTCGATGGTCGACAGCTCACCGGTCTCCACCCGCTGCTTCAGCCGGCGCAGGGCCTCTTCCGCCTGCCCTTCCGGCGTCACGCCCAGAAGCGCCGCCACCTCGGTGGCCGGAACCCGGTAGACCAGCGTCAGCCGCACCTCCGTCCCACGGTCGCCCGGTGCCGGGCTCAGCATCAGCGAAGCGCGGTGCGGCAGCGCCGTCTCGCCCACCGTGTGCCAGGTCAGCAGCCGGTCCTCGTCGACGCGGTCGAGCACGCAGCGCCAGTTCGGCCCCTCGCCGCCCGAAACGGCTTTGGCGATCCAGCGGCTTTCGGTGGCCGACAGCACATCGACCCGCTCCAGCTGCGGCATCAGCTTCGGCAGGTTGGCGAAGTTGCGCCAGAAGCGGAAGACCGTCCCCGGTTCGGAGGCGATGGTGACGACCGCCTGCGTGCGCTCCGGCGTCAGCGACCGCCGGCGGGAGGCCGGGACATGGCTGCGCCAGGAGGCTGAGTTCGACGCGGCATGCAGGGACCGCTCACCCAGGGGCCGCAACCCAAGGGCGCCGACGGCGAACAGGCCGGCGCCGCCCAGCGCCAGCATCGCCCCGCCCCATCCCGACCGTCGCAACCCCATCACGCCCAGCGCGGTGCCGCCCATCATGGCAAGCCAGCGGCCGCCGGTCGCGGCCTCGCCCGCTCCCCTGCCCGATCCAAGGCCTGAAAGGAAAGAGTCCGGCTGCGACCAGCGGCCCCGCCCGGTCAAACTGTTCGACGCCATCGCCGCTCCTTTCCCGTCTGTGCAAAGTCCTCGGCCAAAGCCTTCGGACAGAGAACAGCCGGGTTGCGGCTTCGTTGCCTCGCCCGAACCGGTATGCGGCAACCGCGGGGCGTTCCCGCTGTTACCATCTGCAGCAGCTAAGATCGGAAGGGAGAATGGCCGTGCCGCTTCTGGACGCCACCATGGGCATCGCCGACGCCGAAGGCTTTCAGCCGGTGGCGCTGGAAACCGACCGTGGCCCGATCGAGGGCCGCTATTACCCGGTGCCGGGCGGGGATCTGGCGGTGCTGTGGGTCGGCGGGGTCGGCGGCGGGTTCGACACGCCGGCGCGCGGGCTCTATCCCCGGCTGGCCGCCGACCTGACCGCCGACGGCATCGCCTCGCTGCGCCTGCGCTTCCGCGACCCGCGCGACCTGGAGGAGGCGGTGTACGACCTGCTGTGCGGGCTGAGTTTCCTTGGCCGCCAGGGCATCCACCATGTGGCGCTGGTCGGCCACTCCTTCGGCGGCGCCGTGGTCATCCAGGCGGCGGCGTCGAACCGCGGCGCCGTCTGCACGGTGGTGACGCTGGCGACCCAAGGCTACGGCACCGACCCGGTGGCCGACCTGTCCTGCCCCATCCTGCTGATCCACGGCGAGGCGGACGAGATCCTGCCACCCAGCTGCTCCATCCATGTCCACCGCAAAGCGAGCGAGCCGAAGAAGCTGGTCCTGGTTCCCGGCACCGGCCACGCCCTGGATGAGGCATCGGAGGCGGTCTGCCGCGAAGTGCGCGACTGGCTGAAGGAGAATTTGTTGAAAAGGTAGAGGGGGCAGACGCCCCCTCAGCTTCCCTTCGCCTCAGCTTTCCTTTGCCTTTTGCGTGTCGCTGATCGGCTGCACGCCCGGCGGGTGTTCCTGCTGCGGTTGCGGCTGTTGCTGCTGGGGCTGCTGCTCCGGCGGCGGTTCGCGGCGCGGCGGGCCGGCCTTCACGTCCTGATAGACCGCCTTGGCGATCTCCAGCAGTTCCTCCTTCGACAGGCGGCCGGCCAGCGCATAGGCCAGCGGACCCTCGACCCAATAGAAGGTCGCGACGTCGCCGTTCTGGGTGAAGCTGAAGTTGGACTGGTTGCCACCCTGGGGAGCGCCGACGAACAGGGTGATCCGCTTGTTGGCGTCGTTGGCATACATGTACTGGGCGCCGGCGCCGAGATCGGTCGGCAGCGAGCGGCCGCCGATCAGCCGATAGCCGACGCGGCCCAGGTCCGGACCGAACACGTCGCGGCCCATCCGCTTGGACAGCCAGCCGTTCAACTCGTCCTGGTTGTCGGCGCCAAGCTCCACCTGGAACCGTTCGTCCGAGGTGTAGAAACGGTGCGCCTGCGTCGCCTCCTGGGCGAAGGTGGCGAGCGTCTGGCGCTGCTGGGCGACAGGGGCGGCGGCCTGCTGGTCGGCGCCACGGCCCATCCAGCCGCCGGCGGCGCCGGCGACCACCAGCATCACCGCCGCGGCGAATCGCACCAGCGGGCGGGCATGCCAGGCCGGACGGTTGTCGTTGAGGGCGATGCGCCCCTTCAGCTTGTCGGACAGTTCCTGCACGGTGTCGCTCGGCGGCTCGCGCAGGACGGTGTCGAACATCTCGTGCAGCAGCAGCCCCTGGGCGCGGTAATCCTCCGCCCGGCGCGCCGCCTCCGGATCCTCGGCAAGCCATCGCTCCACCGCCAGGCGGCGGTTGCCGTCCAGCTGGCCATCCACATAGGCGTGGAGTTCGTCCTCCGTGACCCGTCCAGTCGCTTGATGCGCGTTCATCACTTCACCCGCCGGAGGGTGACGCCACCCTCGTTCGCCAGTTTCGCCCGCACCGCCTCGCGCGCCCTCGACAGGCGCGACATGACGGTCCCGATCGGTACGCCGAGCATGTCGGCGACCTCGTCATATTTCAGGCCCTCCAGCGCCACCAGAAGCAGCACCTTGCGCTGTTCCTCCGGCAACTCGTCGACTGCGCGCATCATCTCGCGCAACTCGACACGCTCTTCCTGCCGGGCCGGGCTGACCAGCTTCGATTCGACGTCGGCGACGTCGACCTCCTGCGGCCGGGCGGCCTTGGAACGGACCTGATTGACGTGGACGTTGTGCAGGATGGTGAAAAGCCATGCCCGCAGGTTCGTCCCCGCCTGGAAGCTGTCGGCGCGCGCCACCGCGCGCGTCAGCGCCTCCTGCACCAGATCCTCCGCATCCGCACCGTTGCGCAGCAACGCACGCGCGTAGCGCCGCAAGGACGCGATGTGGACTTCCAGATCGACCCCGAATTTGCTCAACCGCGCACCCGATCCTTACCGATCACGCCACGGCTCACGCCATGGCCTCCCCCTCCTCCCGAAAGGACGGACGGGACGACACGGCGCCGCAACTCCAAGGGCCGGGCCGGCCCATTCGGCCCTGCGGCCGATGGGAGACCCGATGCATATGGGTGCGAACGCGCGCCGCGCATCCTTTATTCCAGACTTTGTCGGGCTTGCAGCAAAATTTGTGCGGTACGGCCACGCTTGTGCCGAAAAGGCTTCAGGCCATCCGCTGGATGATCCCGGAAGATGATCCGGGGCACATCGACCACGCCATCGTCCCCGGGAGGCATATGCGATGCCCGGAATGGCCGATGCTTCAGGCGGAATGGAGGATTGGTGGGCCCGGCCGGATTCGAACCGACGACAACACCGTTATGAGCGGCGCGTTCTAACCGCTGAACTACAGGCCCTACCGCGGGGCGCACTTTGCGACAAAGCTTCAGGGAAATGCAACCCCTCGTTCATCGTTCCGACGCGGAAGTCGGAAAACGAAAACGGGGGCCAACCGGCCCCCGCTTCGTCCCGAACCGGAACGCTTCCGATCAGGTATCCCGATCAGGTATCCAGGAAGCTGCGCAGCTTGCGCGACCGCGAGGGGTGCTTCAGCTTGCGCAGCGCCTTCGCCTCGATCTGGCGGATACGCTCGCGGGTCACGTTGAACTGCTGGCCGACCTCTTCCAGCGTGTGGTCGGTGTTCATGCCGATGCCGAAGCGCATGCGCAGCACGCGCTCCTCGCGCGGCGTCAGCGAGGCCAGGACGCGGGTCGTCGTCTCGCGCAGGTTCGCCTGGATGGCGGCGTCGAGCGGCAGGACCGCGTTCTTGTCCTCGATGAAATCGCCGAGATGCGAATCCTCCTCGTCGCCGATCGGCGTTTCGAGGGAGATCGGCTCCTTGGCGATCTTCAGAACCTTGCGGACCTTCTCCAGCGGCATCATCAGACGCTCGGCCAGTTCTTCCGGGGTCGGCTCGCGGCCGATCTCGTGCAGCATCTGGCGGC
>CBFGPE010000061.1:0-38442 GCA_965650625.1 uncultured Azospirillum sp.
CAGACTGCCGTCACAATGATCTCGGCGGGACAGTGCTAGCCGGCGTAGCGGGGATGCCCTCTCTGACGTTGGCGGCTTCGTCGCAAGGTCTCGCAACGTCCGAGCAATCCTTCACCGACGTGGGCGCAACCTTCTCGGGACGTCGAGACTCTCCCTTCCGATCACGCAGTCGCAATTTTCCTGCCCCTGCCCCTGCCCCTGCCCGCAGCTGCAAATGTACGCACCTCATCAGAAAGAAAGTGTTGCTAATTGCAACACCTCCCCCAACGGCCCTCGGATGGGCGCGGCAGAGCCCCGCCTGATGGTTCTTACGCAAAATCCTCTTTCCGAGGACAAACCGGTGTTGCGCCGATGTCGCAGGCGTGGGTAGTCGATAACCCAGTAATCTCAGGCTTCTTGACGAAAGTAGCCGCTACCTGTATCGGAGAGGCTGATGCCACTTTTGAACGGAGGGCGGCTTGCTGGGAGACGACGTCAAGGCGTTCCGCGAAAGGCTCGGATTGAGCCAGCCGGAATTCGCAGCATGGCTCAACGAGCGCCTGAACCGCCGGTACGACAAGCAGAAGGTCAGCGGTTGGGAGCGCGGCTCCGAAAAGGCGCCACAGGTCGTCGTTGATCTGCTGCATCGGGAAATCGTGAGCGTCGGCGTCAGCGTTAAACACGGCCCCGCTCTCGTCAATTCGGTGAGCAACGGCAAAGGGGGCGTCGGCAAGACGACGACCAGCGTGAACCTGGCGACGATGCTGGCGCAGGACGGCCACAAGGTCCTCCTGGTGGACGCCGATCCGCAGGCCAGCGCCACCATTCACCTCGGGCTCAACGCCATTGACCTGCACCGCAAGGGCCGGACGCTCGATGTCGTCCTTCGCAGGGAGGCGACCTTGTCCGACATCGTCCTCACGGTCGAAGACACAGGACTCGATATTGCGCCGTCAAGCATCCGCCTCGCCAAGGTCGAGGCGGAGTTGCAAGGGCAGGCCACCGGCATTTTCACCTTACGCAAGGCATTGGCGCCGCTGCGCGAAGTTTACGACTTCGTGATCATCGACACCCCGCCGCACTTGGCGCAGATGACCATGAACTCGCTGACGGCGTCCGACACCGTGCTCATTCCCTGTCAGACCGAATTGATGTCGGTCCTTGGCATCGAGTACATCCTGGAGACCATCGGCGAAATCCGTGACACCGTACAGTCGTCGCTGGCGGTGCTCGGCATCCTGCCGACCATGTACTCCCAACGCCTGACCCAGGATCGGGAGTCGTTGCTGGAATTGCAGAAGGCATATTCGGACGTCGCACGGATCTTTGATCCGCTCCCGCGCGCCACCGTCTACAGCCAAGCATTCGCAGCCGGCCAAGCGGCCGTCAGTGCGGTTTCCAATGCCGCCGGGGCAGAGGTCATTCGTGCCGTCGCCAATGCCCTTATCGCCGAACGCCGGAAGCGTTTTGGCTTCCGGATGGAGATGACCAATGTCGCGTAAACTCGGCCGCGCCAACAACAGCATGATCAGCGCGCTGCGCGAAGGGCGTGAGGCAAAGCCAGCCGGCGAAACCGCCCTGCCCGTTTCCTTCGTGGTGCGCAACGCCCGCACGGCGCAGGTTGAGGTGGAGTCGATCAGCGCCAACCCGGCACAGCCTCGCAAGGACTTCGACCCGGCCGAGGCCAAGGCTCTGCAAGATTCCATCGCGCGGTATGGCCTGCTCGAACCCATTGGTGTGTTGCCCCTGCCCAACGGGTTGTACCAACTTGCTTACGGCGAGCGGCGCCTGCGCGCGATCCGTGCTCTCGGGCAACCGACAATCACCGCCGTGGTGCTCGACGCCGACACGCCGACGGACGAGATCGCCCTCGTCGAGAACCTGCTGCGCAGCGACCTCAGCCCCTTCGAGGTAGCCGACGGCTTCGCCCAGATCATGGCCTCGCGGGGCTGGTCGCAGGGAGACATCAGCAAGCACCTGGGGGTTGCCAAGTCGGAGGTCTCCCGAACACTCAAGCTCCTCGCCCTTCCTGCCCGGGTCCGCGATGAATACCCGCAGGCGCGCGTCCCGATGCGCACACTGCGCAGCATCGCGGCTCTTGACGACGAGACCGCCCAGGTCGCCGCCTGGGAAGCGGCAAAGCGCGTCTACGTCGGCAGTCTGACCGGGTCCGATGTCGACGACGACGGCAAGCCGCCGAAGACCAGGATGCGGCGCCCGACCGAGGAGCCGGAGGAGGTGATGCGCTCGGCCCTGCCCCGGCGGATCGCGCGCAGCGTCCTGACGACCCGCGATGCCCTGCTCTCTCTGCACGCCGGACCGATCGGCAAACCGCTCGCCGACACCGACCGCGCGATGCTCCAGCAAATGCGCGACACCATCAATGCGCTGCTCGCCGGCGATCGGGTAGACTGAGAAAACGGCGGGCGCCGGTGTTGCTATTTGCAACGCCGCATCGTGCCCGGCGATGGTTGGGCGCAGGCTATGGGGCGTTGCTGTTTGCAACATCTCGGCGGGGTGGGGCGGCCAGGCGGCTACCGCGTGAACCAGGCCAGATTGCAGTGGCGCCCGCGCCAACCTGCCCGTCGACACCACGGCGCCCAGCCCCCTCGCCCGTTCCACGCTGGCCATTGTCCAGCGCCAGCGATGCCTCCTGACGCGGCGCGTCCCCTCCGCGATTCTACGCACGCTCACGATGCCGGTGGCATCGCTCTGCCCTCACCCGCTCACCGGCAACGTTGCCGCGACCCGGTATTCCAGCGCCAGTGCGACACGCCGGGTGGACCTCCTCTGTTGACGAGATCGCCGCAGGCAGCGGCTCGGCTCCGTTCGAACGTGCTGCTGGAGCAGTGCCGAGCCGAGCAGGCAGGGGGCGCGCCAGCTCGGCAGCACCGTCCATCGCCAAAGCCGGTTACCGGCATTTCCGTCGTTGCCATCGGCGCAGGCGCGACTCCGGTCCCGGCCGGCTGGACCTGGTTACAATTTTTGATGGTGGCGTCATCCTCCCGGAGCGGACCGAGGAATGAGCCGTGCAACGCGCCCGCTGCACGGCCTTTGCCCCACCTTGGTTCCGGAGGGTGGCGCGCAGGGACGGTTGAGGAGACCCGACGGGCACCGCGCAATGGCGCGGAGCGTCCTTGACGGCCTTGGGCGCGGTGCGGAACTTGCCGTCGGGCGGGGCGGGGTGGTCGGAAGGGGAACCGGCTTGCGAGGTCCACGAGGTGCGCTGCGGCCTTGTGTTCCGTGGGCGAAACGTCCGTACCATGTTGCAGGCATCCGCATCACCGACCAGGCTCCGGGACCGCGGTCCCCATCTGGAAATCGGTACGACGACCACGTCATGTCGTGGGCTGTCGGCACCTCGGCCCCGCCAGGACGGCAAAGCGGTGACAATTTATCCGCCGTCTTCTTGAGCGTTCCGCCACAGCAGAGTCGGGCCGGACAAGAGCGCCCTCAGACACTTGCGGGAGAAGCTCGTGGCTAACCGGACCGGAATTATCGACCGGATGAGGTCGTGCAGTGTCCGGGCTTTTAGCCGGGGCAGGAGATCGTTGTCATCGGGGTCCAGCTTTTTCGAGGACCGCCAGTCGATATCCGGCACAAGCCCGGCGTTGCGCCAGCCGGGCAGGGCGCGTCGCGACGGCCGCGACGATTGGCTTACTGGCTTACTCATTCCTACGCCAAGGCTCGGGACACGATCTGCGCCATCAAGCAAAATGCTTGAGTTTGGGACAAACAGGCGGGACCTGCGGGTTGCGACGACACAACAGCGGTGTCATCGGAGCGTTACGGCATCGTTGCAACGATGTCGGCCACGACACCGCTCCTACGCAACAGCCTTCCACGGCGGGAAGAGGAGGGGGACCGCACATCAAGGGCACAAGGAGTACCGGCTGGATCGCTCGACATCCTGCTGGCAACCCGGCGACCGGCTCAGGCAGAATGATCAGAAGATCCTGATGTGCGGAGGCTCCAAGCCGGCCGACATAAGGCTGGCGGGTGTTCCGCCAACGGCAAGGCTCATCCCCGACGAATCTGGCCGAAGCGGGAAACGTAAGCCATGAATCCGGAACAAGCTCGCCGTCGCCAACAATCCGCGACCAAGCGGCGCCCGCGGTTCACCCGTTCCCGTCCAGCAGCGGCAGGGCCTTTTGCGCCTCGGCCAGCCTCGACGCCCGTGCCCTGCGCGTTTCGAGCGCCTGCGTTCGGGTGAGTGTCACAAATGCCGACGGGTGCTCGTGACCGGTAAGGCTCTTCGCGACGGTAGCGTTGATCTCGACCTCCTGCTCGGCCCGCCGCACCTGAGCGAGGAAGCGCTGCGAGGGACGCAGCACGTAGTCGATACCATCGATGCGCTTGCCGGTTTTGGCGTGAAGCAGATCACGCCCGTCGAGGATGCCCTCGTCGACCAGGGCATCCACCGCGCCCGTGACCACCCGCAGCGTATCACGCCGACGGCTGTACTCCGTCATACCGGAATTCTTGATGATCTCGTCGGCGGAGATGGTCATCGTTCGAACGGAGTTGGTGTCATCCGGCCGCTCAAATTCGACCGACATGCGGTTGTAGAGCCAACGCGACACCGGGTTCTTCAACTTCATCAGCCATTCGTAACTAACGGGCCTGAACTCCAGGCCGCGGATGGCGGCGGCCACCAACGGGTTGAATTGCACATAGGTCTGGTCGCTGCCACCCTCTTCGTCTTGGACGCCGTCCGGTCGCCGGACCGCAAGCACGGGGAAGGCCGTGGAGTCCAGGAGATTGTTGCCGCGCTTGCGTTCGGATACCGACGCCTTGCTGATGATGATCCGGGCGCGCGCCAGGATCGTCAAAGCCTCACGGATTTCAGAGTAATTCAAGGCGTGGTTGGTATCACGCAATTCGCGGCCGATGTCGTACAAGCTGAAATCGAGCCGCACCTGATCGTGATTCTCGCCGGCAAGCGACAGACGCGACGGGTCCATGGCCAAGCGCCGGACGACCTGCTCAACGATCTGCTCGCGCTCCGCCGGGAAAACCTCGACCTCGATGATGTTGCGCGCCTGCTCCGGCGTCGGCGCCGGAACGAAACGGCCACGACCGTCGCCGGTCCGCTCGTAGGCCATCCGCGCCGGCTGCAAAGACAGATAGAAGGTTTGTCCGCGAAAACTGAATTCGCGGTACACGGTCTTGACGCTGTCCTTCGCATCTTCGCGCTGCTGGGCGAAGATGAAGCGCGGCGCCAGATCGTAAAGCGCGATCAGGTGGCTCTGCTTTCGGTCCTCCATTTCGAACAGGACCAACTGTGCTGCGCTCGTCGCCACCTTGCTCATCCTCGCCCCTTCCCGACTTGGCAAGCATAGGGCTTCAAACGGCGTCCGCCAACGTAGGGGATTCTGGCGCGCACCTAGGGGAAATCGTCGCGTTATGTGGATCTTCGTGCTGTTTCAATGTCTTCACAGAAAGGCATCCCGAACGGAGTCCCGCCTCCGGGGGACCCGGCCTGCACCGATGCGGTATCTTGCCGGTCCTGGCAGCCCCCAACCACCCGGACAGCAGCGTGGACGCACGCCATTGCGCGGCGGTTCGACCAAGCGACTCGGGGGACCACCTAGGGGAATTGGCCGCGATTCCGGATATACGGAACCATCCAGCGGCTTCGCTCCTAGGGGAATCCGCCGCGTTTCGAGGTCCACAGCCCGTCCACGGCTTGCGCACCGCATTCCGCACCTAGGGGAATTGGTCGCGTTTCGCGCCGGTGACCGAGGCGATCCGGCTGTCGGTCCCGTACCTGAGGGAAACACGCGCGGTGCCCGCAGGGTGCCGTTCCTGCCAGTCCTCAGCGACGATCTGGTTTTCACCCCGCGAAAGCCGACGCGATGGACGCCACCCGCACGGTGGCGCCCGCCGCAGACCGGCCTCCGGACCTAGGGGAAACTGCCGCGTTTCGCAGATGAACGCCGCGCCGCAACGCGCCAGCATGGACGACCTAGGGGAAACCAACGCGATTTGCGTGCGAAAACGCCGGCTGGAGCTGCACGCCCGAATGTCCCAGGGGAAAGCGCCGCGCAGGCGCGGTGATGCCGCTTGAAAATACCGGATGACCAACAGCGGGGAATCGCGGCGCTTTCCCCTAGGTGCGCGGCCGCCTCCCCTTGGATCCGATTCGCACGGAACCCGCGGCGCTTTCCCCTAGGTCGGCGACCTTCTCCCCTAGGGGCGCGGCGGAATCCCACCGGTGCGCGAGCAAATCCACCGCAGGGGAATCGGGCGCGGGCCTAGGGGAAACCGGCGCGGTTTGGAGCGACTCCGGCGGACACGGAATCCTGGTGCACGCAAGCGCCGAGGAGACCTGCGATGACGAATACCGAACACCAAAAATCCGAGAACGGACGATGGGGGCGCATTCCCGCTTGGTGGCTCGATCACCCCGACCTCGACGCCGACGGCTTCGCCGTTCTCAGCGCCCTCTCCACCTACGCCGACGAACACGGCGTCTGCTGGCCGTCGCAAAGCACCTTGGCGAGCAAGTTGAAGCGGTCACGCCCAACAATCAACCGCATCCTCCAGCGCCTCAGCGACCTGGGCTTGGTCTCCATCGAAAGACGCAGCAGCCGCGACGGCGCGCGCCTGTCATGCCGTTACCGGCTGCGGCTGGTCGTCGGCCCCACTGTCAAAGCCGCTGTCCAGGACGTGGACATGGATGACTCGCTCGTGAACGCCCCCTGTTCGCCAGCGAGTCACGAACAACTCCAACCCGAACATCCGGACTCGCTCGCCGGGCGCGGACGCAAGCCGGTCTGTGCTGTCGCGGAAAGGGCGGCTCCGCCCGCCGACGTGCCGGCGGACTGGATGCCTTCGGCCGACGACCTGCTGTGGGCGCGTACCAACTTCGGTACGATCGACCTTGGCCGGCACATCGAGGGGTTCCTACTAAGGTGCCGCGCTCATGGCTACCGCTACCGCGATATCGGTGCGGCCTGGCGCGCCTGGCTGCTGCAAGACGTAACCGCAGGGAGGGCGCCGTCGGTCCAGACGGCGTCCCGGCCCGGCCTGAACGGCGTGCCGGGCGGCGCCTCTGTCCCAGTGCCGGCCCGCCCGCGCACCGCGGAGACCGAGCAGACGCGGTTTGCCGTGTGGGCCGGCGTTGCACAATCGTTACGCGCCGCCCAGTCGCGTGCGCCGGAGCCAGCGTTCGATCCCGCTTCCTGGCAGCAGCTGTGAGACCTGAGGAGCACGCCGACCATGACCAGCACCGCCCACCGCGCCGCGCCGCCCAGCGCGGCAGTCGTCCCGCTCCGTGCCGGGCTCCCAGCCGGATACGACCCCGGCCGGCCTGCAACCGAGCGGCGTGAAGCGCTGCTGTCCGCTCTGCCGCCGACGCTCCGCCCGCTTGTACAGGATCGGTCGCTCGGCGGCTCCCGGTTCGCCTCCGACGGGTCCTATCTAGGGCCGACGACGTTGTGGACGCCGCCGGCAGCCGTGGAGACCCGGACGGCCCAGGCTGCCGCGACAATCGCTGCGGACATCGAGCGCACCATCCTGGCCCCGTGCGATCCGGCGCATCTGCTGGCGCGCGTGTACAGCGTCTTTGCCCATTGCGCTCCCAAGGCGCCGCTGCCACCAGAAGTCGAAGCCCTTGTCGCAGCAGACTGGGCTGAGGATCTGGGCGAGTTTCCATCCTGGGTTATCGATGCCGCCGCCCGCCAGTGGCGGCGCAGCAGTCGCTTCCGGCCGTCCATCGCCGAGATGCGCGCTTTGTGCGAGGACCTCTGCCGGCCGGAACGCAGACTGGTCGAACGCCTGATGACCATCGCCCAGCATGTCGGCGCGAAGGCTCAGTCCAGTCCCCTCGTCGCCGTTCTGGGAAACGCGGTGCAGCGCATGCCTTGAGCAGGAAGCGGCCGACACGGAAGGTCAAGCGGCAATGCGTCTTCACAGGTGGTGGTGGTCCGCCGGCGAACCGGTAGCCGCGGAGGAGCGAGGCCATAACAGGCCCGTGCCGGACGGTGGTGAGCGGCCGTTCAGGCAGGACGACCAAATCAGGTGCGGTTCAGTCCGAAGACTGGTCGGCGCTGTGCTTTTGGAGCAAAGCGATGACCGGCAGCGTCAGAACCCTTACCTGACACTCGAAACCATGAGCGGCATCGCACCGGCCAGCGAACACGCCATCACCGCTCTACATGCCCAACCGTTGGGCGGTCATCGCAGGAAACGCCTACGTCGAACTGTTCCGGAACATCCCCCTGCTGGTGCAGATGTTCCTTTGGTACTTCGTGCTGCCCGAACTGCTGCCCCGCTCGGCGGGCGACTGGATCAAGGGCGTGGCGCCACCCTGGGGACCGTTTGTCACGGCGTCGGTCGCGCTCGGGCTGTTCACCTCGGCCCGCATTGCCGAACAGGTCAGGTCGGGGATTGAAGCCCTTTCCCGCGGCCAACACAACGCAGGCCTGGCAATCGGCCTGACTCTGCCCCAGGCCTACCGCTACGTCCTGCTGCCGATGGCCTTCCGGCTGATCCTGCCGCCGCTGACCAGCGAGTTCATGACGATTTTCAAGAACTCCTCGGTCGCGCTCACCATCGGTTTGCTGGAGCTGACCGCACAGGCCAGACAGATGAACGAGTTCACCTTCCGCACCTATGAAGCCTTCGGTGCGGCAACGGTTCTCTATCTTGTCACCGCCCTGCTGGTGAACCGCGGCATGGTGTGGGTCGAGCGGCGCGCGCAGGTTCCTGGCCTGATCGGACAGGGAGGGCATTGACATGGAAGGCTTCGATCTTTCCGTCATCATGCGGGTGCTCCCCTTCCTGCTGGACGGCCTGCTCTACACCGTGAAGATTTCGCTGGTCGCGATGGCGGGCGGCATCCTGTTCGGCACGCTGCTCGCCCTGATGCGGCTGTCGTCGCACCGCCTGCCGGCGCTGCTGGCCGCCGGCTATGTCAACCTGATGCGGTCGGTTCCGCTGATCCTGGTGATCTTCTGGTTCTTCTTTCTGGTGCCGGAACTGCTCGCCTGGATGCGGGCTCTGTCCGATCCGGTGCCGGTCGGGGCGGAAAAGACCGCCTACATCACCTTCACCTTGTTCGAGGCGGCCTATTACTGCGAGGTCATCCGCGCCGGTATCCAGTCGGTGCCGAAGGGTCAGGTGGCCGCCGCCAAGGCGATTGGCCTGACGTACCGCCAAGCCATGACATACGTGATCCTGCCGCAAGCCTTCCGCGCCATGATCCCGGTCCTGCTGACCCAGACGATCATCCTGTTCCAAGACACCTCGCTGCTCTACGTGATCTCGGCGACCGATTTCCTGGGAGCGGCATCGAAAATCGCCCAGCGCGACGGCCGGCTGGTGGAAATGTATCTGTTCGCCGCCGCCGTCTATTTCGCCCTCTGCTTCGCCCTGTCGAAGCTTGTCGCCCATCTCCGGCGCCGGTCGGGCAGCCAACCCGCTCGCGCCTGAACCTGACGGATCGGCCATGATCGCCATCGACTCGCTGTCCAAGCATTACGGTTCCTTCCAGGTGCTGACCGACTGCACCACCACCGTCCGCAAGGGCGAGGTCGTCGTCGTCTGCGGCCCCTCCGGGTCCGGCAAATCGACCCTCATCAAATGTGTCAACAGGCTGGAGCCTTTCCAGTCCGGGACCATCACCGTCGACGGGGTGTCGGTGGGGCACCCGAAAACGAACCTGCCGAAGCTGCGCGCCCGGGTCGGTATGGTGTTCCAGCATTTCGAGCTGTTCCCTCACATGACCATCACCGAAAACCTGATCCTGGGCCCGGTCAGGGTGCTGGGACGCCGCCGCGACGAGGCGATCGAAAAGGGTTTCCGATTGCTCGACCGCGTCGGGCTGATGGCCCAGGCCGACAAGCATCCCGGCCAGTTGTCCGGCGGCCAGCAGCAGCGCGTCGCCATCGCCCGGGCCCTTGCGATGGACCCGATCTGCCTGCTGTTCGACGAGCCGACGTCCGCCCTCGACCCGGAAATGGTCAACGAGGTTCTCGACGTGATGGTCGAGCTTGCCGAGGGCGGCATGACCATGATGTGCGTGACCCATGAGATGGGTTTCGCCCGCAAGGTCGCTGACCGCGTCATCTTCATGGACCGCGGCCGCATCGTCGAGGATGTGCCCAAGGACAGCTTCTTCGGGGCCCCCCACTCCGAACGCGCTCAGCAGTTCCTGTCCAAGATCCTTTCGCATTGATCCTTCCATACCGACACGCCGCCACCTTCCGCAAGGCGGCCAACCGGACGTCTCCATGACATACGAAACCATTCTCTACGCCGTCGCCGACGGCGTCGCCGAGATCCGCTTGAACCGGCCGCAGCGCTCGAATGCTGTCGTCAAGCAGCTCTATGACGATTTAAATCATGCGCTCGACGCCGCCGAAGCCGACAGGAGCATTCGCGTCGTCCTGCTGACCGGCGAAGGCCGTGCCTTTTGCAAGCGCCTGCTGCAATTGTCCAAGCCGGTGGTGGCGGCGGTAAACGGCTTTGCGCTGGGTGCCGGGGCGGAGATGGCCATCGCCTCCGATTTCATCGTGATGGCGGAATCCGCCCGCATTGGTCTGCCGGAAATCGGCATCGGCACCTTCCTCGGCGGCGGCGTCACACTGCTTCTTCCGCGTTTGGTTGGGTTGGCCAAAGCCCGCGAATTGGTTTTCCTGGGCGAGCGGATCGACGGAGCCGAGGCGGTTCGCATCGGCCTCGCCGCCCGCTGTTTCCCGGACGACGGCTTCCTCGACCATGCCCGTGCATTCGCCCGGCAGTTGAGCACCAAGGCTCCGTTGTCGATGGCGCTCGCCAAGGAACAGCTCGCCATGGCGGCTGACCGCACCCTCGACGCCGCCCTGACCGCCGAGTTGGAAGGGATGATGTTCTGCTCCACCACCCGCGACTGGCAGGAGGGCGTCGACGCCTTCGCCGAGAAACGCGCTCCAATCTTCCGTGGAGAATGATCCCGTGACCATCACCCACACCATCAACGTGACCGCAGGCGGCCCTGCTCTCCGCGACTTCCTGCACCCGCGATCGATCGCCATCGTGGGCGCCTCCAAGGATCCGACCAAGCGCGGCTTCCGCGCCATCGAGAAGCTGCTGGCGGACGGCTTCCCGAAAGAGGCGATCTATCCAGTCAATCCGAAGGAAGCCGAGATCCTGGGACTTGCCTGCCTGCCCAGCCTGGAGGCCCTGACGGTGCCGGTCGACCTGGCGTTGATCTGCACGCCGGCCCGCAGCGTTCCCGGCTTGCTGGAACTCTGCGGGGCAAAGGGCATCAAGGGCGCCGTCGTCCTGGCCGGTGGCTTCGCCGAGGCCGGGGAGGAGGGACAGGCCCTGCAGGATGCGTTGGTTGCGGCGGCACGGGCAGGCGGCGTGCGCGTCGTCGGGCCCAACACGTCCGGCATCTTCAACACGCACGCCGCCTGCAACATCGCCGGCTTTGCCAATCTGGCGCGCGGTGGGGTCGGGCTGCTCTCCCAGTCCGGCAACATGGCGCTCGCCCTGGTGTCGGAGGCGGAGGTCAGCGGCGATGTCGGCTTCAGCACCTATGTCGGGATCGGGAATGAGGCGGAGATCCGCTTCCACGAATATCTCGCTCATCTCGGCGAGGATGACGGTACCAGGGTCGTCGTGATCTACATCGAGGGCCTGAAGGACGGGCGCGCCTTCCTCGACACGCTTGACCGTGTGAGCCGGCGCAAACCGGTGGTGATGTTCAAATCGGGCCGGACCAGCGCCGGCCGCCGTGCCGCCCAGTCGCATACCGGTGCCTTGGCCGGCGACTTCGCGGTCAGTGCCGGGGTGCTGCGCCAAATGGGCGCCGTCATCCCCCGCCGTACCGACGAGATCCTGCCCCTCGCCAAAGCGCTGTCAATCGCCCCACCGCCCGCAGGCCGCCGCATTGCCGTGCTGGCTGACGGGGGCGGGCATGCGACCATCGCCTCCGACCTGCTGACCGAACACGGTCTGGAGCTGGCGACGCTCAGCGCCGAGACACGGGCGGCACTCGCCGCCCTGTTGCCGCCGGCGGCGGCACTCGGCAACCCGGTGGACGTGGCTGGCGCGACCGACGCCGATCCGGCGGTGTTCGGTGGCTGCGTCGATGCCCTTTTGCGCGAGGCCGGGGTCGATGGGCTGCTGATCGCCGGGCTGTTCGGCGGCTATGGGCATCGCTTCTCGGCCAGCCTGGCCCCGGTGGAGACCGCCACCTCGCGGCGGATCGCACGGATGGCGAAAGCCACGGGCAAGCCGGTCCTGGTCTACAGCCTGTTCGGCGACCATGACCTCGACCCTCTGGTCGAGGCCGAAGCGGGCGGCATTCCGGTTTATTCCTCGCTGGAGATCGCGGTGCGCTGCATGCAGGCCCTGGCCGAGGTTGGGGAGAGCAGCTGTCGCCCGCCGCGCAATGCCCACGGTGCCGGCCGGAACGCCACGCTCGACGCGGTCATCAGCCGCTGCCGGACCGACAAGCGCGACGTGGTGCTGGAGCATGAGGCGCGCCAGGTCCTCGCCACCGCTGGGGTTGCGATGGCCCCCACCATTCTCGCCGCCACGGCCGACGCGGCGGGCGATGCCTTCCGGACGCTCGGGGGCGTCCCGGTGGCGATGAAGGTCGTTTCCCGCGATATCGTTCACAAATCCGAGGCTGGCGGCGTCCTTCTGAACCTGAGGGACGAGACGGCGGTGCGATCCGCCTTCCAGACGATCCGCGACAGCGCCGAGCGCTATCGCCCCGGTGCCGACCTCGCCGGCATTCTGGTGACACCGATGGCGGAACCCGGCGGGGTCGAGGTCATCATCGGCGTGGTGCGCGACCCGCAGTATGGCCCGGTGATGATGTTCGGCCTGGGCGGCGTGCTGGTGGAGGTGCTGAAGGACGTGGTGTTCCGCGCCCTGCCGCTGGATGTGTCCGACGCCCGCGAAATGCTCGACAGCATCGCCGCGCGTGCGGTGCTGGCCGGCGTCCGCGGTGCGCCGCCGGTAGACCGGGAAGCGCTGGTCAGCCTGATGCTGGCAGTGTCGGACCTCTGCGCCGCCCATCCGGAGATCGCCGAGCTGGATTTGAATCCGGTGCTTGCCCACCCGGACGGGCTGGCGGTGCTCGACGCTCGCATTCTTCTGACAGGAAACGCACCATGACCGCCGTCGCTCCCGAACTTGTGGATTCGACATTGGTCCTGGATGGCCGGGTCGCCATCCTGACCATGAACCGCGACGATGTCCGCAACGAGCTGACCGGCACCCGGCTGGCGGCGGAGATCGCGGCGGTCGCCGACTGGATCAACGCCACCGACGGCGTATCCGTGCTGGTGCTGACCGGGGACGGATCAGCCTTTTCGGCCGGTGGCAACGTCAAGCACATGGCAGCCCGCGTCGGCAGCTTCGGCGGCGATGTCGCCGCCGTGCAGGAGAAATACCGGCGCGGCATCCAGCGCATGGCTTTGGCGATGCACCGGTTGGAGGTTCCCGCCATCGCCGCGGTGAATGGCCCGGCCATCGGCGCCGGATTTGACCTCGCCTGCTTCTGCGATTTGCGTATCGTTTCGGAGAAGGCGTTGTTCGGTGAGACCTTCCTCAACCTCGGCATCATTCCCGGCGATGGCGGAGCGTGGATTTTGCAACGGCTGGTCGGCCACCAACGGGCGGCGGAGCTGACTTTCTCCGGCCGCGTCTTTGATGCCGCCCATGCCTTGGCGATCGGCATCGCGCTGGAGGTGGTTCCGTCCGAAGCCCTGCGGGCCCGCACCGCCGAGTTGGCCGCAGCGATCGCCGCCAAGCCGCCCCAGGCCCTGCGACTGACCAAGCGGCTGATGAAGACAGCGCAGCGCCAGGAGCTGCCCGATTTTCTGGATCTCTGTGCGGTCTTCCAGGGCATCTGCCACAACAGCGCCGACCATCTGGAAGCCGTTTCGGCGTTCCTTGAGAAGCGCTCTGCGGTCTTCAAAGGCGTCTGATCGGGGGTTCACCCTTGGCCAAGTGGTTGTCTTGCCCTCCGCCGGAATGGCCAGTCGTCGGCTGTTCTCCCCGGTCCACCGGCTGCTCCCGCTCACCTTGGAGCGACCGGCGGAGGGCTCTTTTTCCAAAGGCCGGTGGGGATCGCATCTCACATTGAAGGAGATCGCCTTGACGTTGCTGGTCCGCATGGTGCTGGGATTTTCCGTGATTGTGGTTGTCCTGGTTGGACTCTCCACCGCCACAATGCTGTCGCTCGCTGACTTCCAGAAGGCGGATATGGAGTTGGCGAAAGACACCGAGACTGAGCTGGTCCCCATTTCCCGGACAGTCGGATAAGCTTGGTTCGCCCAGGACGAAGGACGGACCTGATGACGGGGATGCGGAAGCGGTATTCGGCGGAGTTCAAGGCGAAGGTGGCGCTGGAGGCGATCCGGGGCGAGTTGACGGTGTCGCACCTGATGGCCAAGCACGGAGTGCACCAGACGCTGATCAACATTTGGAAGAAACAGGCGATGTGAGGTCGCCGCCGCCGCCGGCCGCCTGGGCACAGGCGGGCGACGTGGTCAAAGCGACGGCCAGTCCGGCGCCGAGCGCCGTCAGAACGGCGGGCCTGGCGCGGCGAACGCCGGCAGGGACACAGGGAGGGGAGGGCAGGGCAGGGAGCGGAGCTTGACCATGGACGAACACCTCCTCGGAGTTGGGGGCGGCCGGCCGGGACCGGTTCCGTTGCAAACTTTGCAACGGGACCCGAGAACTCGCACCAGCCCACCCGCCTGCGCGAGCGACGAATGAAGCGCTTCACATCATCGCGTCAAGCTCAGCAGTTCCTGTCCGCCGATGGCCCTATTCACCAGCATTGCCACTCGTGCCGGCACCTCATGACGGCGGTCGAATATCAGGCCTACCGAGCTGACGCCTTCGCCATCTGGCAACAGGAAACGTGTGCCCGAAAGGCGCCTTGATGTATGGAGATCGGCGGCGGCCACTATCTTCCTTATCTTGCTCAAGTTAACGTAACAGAGCCGTCCGGAAGGGACAGCCTGGCTTTCAGCGACTGGAACATGCGTCGGTGCGCCTCCTCCGGCGATAAGGGGTGTGGACGGCCCCGCCGTCAGCCGAGCATCGCCCCGGCATACAGGTCGGCGATGTGCGCGGTGACCGGCCCGGGCTTGCCGTCCCCGATCTGCCGGCCGTCGATCCGCACCACCGGCGTGATGCCGCCCAGCGTGCCGGTGACGAAGGCCTCGTCGGCGGCGTAGACCTCCGCCAGGGTGAAGTCGTGCTCGCGCACCGTGCCGCCGTCCTTGCGGTAGAGATCGATCGTCTTGCCGCGGGTGATGCCCTTGAAGTTGAAGCGGCCGGTGGAGGTCCAGAGTTCGCCCTTGCGGACGATGAAGAAGTTGGTGGAATTGCAGCTCGCCACGAAGCCGTGGGGATCGAGCATCAGCGCCTCGTCGGCCCCGGCATTGATCGCCTGAATCAGTGCCTGGATGAAGTTGAGCCGGCTGTGCGAATTGAGGCGAAGGTCGAAGACGTCGGGGCCGCTGCAGCGGATTGCCGAAGTGAGCAGCGTCAGCCCGTTGGCTTTCGATTCCGGCTTCGGCGCCTTGTATTCGGCGATGATGACGATCGTCGCCTGCCCCAGCGCGAAACGCGGATCCTGGTTGGGCGTCTTCTTGCGCCCGCGGGTGACCATCAGGCGGATATGGGCGCCGTCGGTCATGCCGTTGCGGTCCAGCGTGGCCTGGATCGCCGCGACCAGCTCCTCGCGCGTCATGCCGATGTCGAGCTGGATGGCGTTGGCGCCCTCGAAGAGCCGGTCCATATGGTCGTCGAGCGCCAGGATGCGGCCCTTGACCAGCCGCAGCCCCTCCCACACCCCGTCGCCCAGCACGAAGCCGGCGTCGAAGACCGAGATCTTCGCCTCGTCGCGCTTGAAGAACTCGCCATTCACATAGATCAGCACCTCGTCGTTGCGGCTGTCGTCGACATAGCCCTGCGAACTTGTGCGGCTGACCGTGCTGTTCGAAACCATCACATTGCCCTTTCCCGGCGGCGGCCGGCCTGTCCGGCCGGCGCTGCGCCGCCTGTTTTTCGGATGCCCGGAAGGAAGATCGGATCAGAAGGAAAATTCGGTGAAACGCTCCAGGAAGGCGCGTGTGCGCTCCTGCTTGGGATGCTTCAGCACCTCGTCCGGCGTTCCCACCTCGTGGAAGACGCCGTCGGCGAGGAAGATCACCTTGGTGGCGAAATGGTAGGCGAAGCCAAGCTCGTGGGTGACGAGCAGCATGGTCCGTCCCTCCTCCGCCAATTGCCGGATGACGCGCAGCACCTCGCCGACCAGTTCGGGGTCGAGCGACGAGGTCGGTTCGTCGAACAGCAGGATCTCCGGCTCCATGGCCAGCGCGCGGGCGATCGCCACCCGCTGCTGCTGGCCGCCGGACAGCCGTCCTGGATAAACGTCGGTCTTGTCGCCCAGCCCGACCTTGTCCAACTCGCGAAATGCCCGCTCCCGGGCCTCGGCCTTCTTCATCCGCTTAACCGTGACCAGCCCCTCCATGGCGTTTTCCAGAACGGTCATGTGCGGGAACAGGTTGAACTGTTGGAACACCATGCCGACACGCTCACGGACCCGGCAAAGCTCGCTTTCGGGATAGCGGACCTCGTCAGGTTTGCCAGGGGCCGGTTTGCCGGCCGCACGGCCCAGCGGCGTGCCATCGAGCGCGATCCGGCCGGAGGTCGGCATCTCCATGAAATTGAGGCAGCGCAGGAAGGTGCTCTTCCCCGAGCCGCTGCCGCCGATGATGGCGACACGCTCGCCGGCGGCCACGGAGAAATCAATCCCCCGCAGCACATGCAGCGCCCCGAACCGTTTGTGGAGGCCGGATACCTGGAGGATCGGCGGCGGCGGGGGCGAGGCCGAGGGGATCGACACCGGCAGTATGGGATCTGGCATGGACGGAGTCTCCGCTTGCATGACGGTTAGCCCTTGCCGGCCATGCGGCGTTCGAGGGTCATCGACAGGAAGGTGGCCGGATAGATCAGGACGAAATAGACGACCGCCACGGTCGTGAGGATTTCGAAGGGACGGTAGTAGGTCGAACTCAGCAGCCGGCCCTGATACATCAGCTCATGGACCGACAGCACGGAGGCCAGCGACGACATCTTCGCCACTTCCACCGCGCGGTTGGTGAAGGCCGGCAGCATCAGCTTGAAGACCTGCGGCAGGATGATCCGGCGCAGCACGTCGGCGTGCCGCATGCCCAGCGCCTTCGCCCCCTCCCACTGGCCGCGGGCGATCGACTGGATGCCGCCGCGGAAGATCTCCGCACCATAGGCCGAGGTGTTCAGCGCGAGCCCGAGCAGCGCCGCCGTGAAGGGTGAGAGCTGCACCCCGATCAGGATGGGGAAGGCGTAGTAGAACCAGATCAGCTGGATCAGCACCGGCGTGTCGCGGAACAGTTCGATGTAGACGAGGCTGCCGCCGCGCAGCAGCCGGCTGCGCGACAGCCGGGCGAGCGCCAGCACGAGGCCGGCGGCCAGCCCGATGGCGAGGCTGGGCAACCAAAGCTCCAGCGTCACCAGGAAGCCGCGCATCAGGATCGGGAAGGTCTCCACCACCAGGGCGAAGTCGAAGGCGTAGTCCATCTCTCCGTTTCCTCAGCGGTAGGCGGTCAGCCGCGCTTCGGCGATCCGGGCCAGCGCGCTGCACGAGACCAGCAGCACGAGATAGAGCAGGGCGACGGCGGTGTAGACCTCCAGCGGCCGGAAGGTTTCGCTGTTCACCATCATCGCCTGATAGAGAAGCTCCCCATAGGCCAGGGTGGAGGCGAGCGCGGTGGTCTTGATCAGCTCGAAGGAGCGTTCGACGAAGGGGGCGACCATGCGCGTCGCCGCCTGGGGCACCACGATGCGCCGCATCAGCTGCGTGTGGGTCATGCCCAGCGCCTTCGCCCCCTCCCATTGGCCGCGCTCGATGGAGCGGATGCCGCCGCGGAACACCTCGGCGTAGAAGGCGCCGGATTGGGTGGACAGGGCGAGCACGGCGGCGACCAGCGGATCGAGGCTGATGTTCAGCACCACCGGCAGGGCGTAGAAGAACCAGAAGAAATGTACAATCGGCGGCGTGTTCCGGTAGAACTCAACGAAGCCCGCCGCCGGCAGACGCAGAAGCCGGCGCGGGGACAACCGCAGCAGAGCCAGAACCAGCCCGACGAGAACGCCGAAAACGATGGCGATGGCGGCGATCTTGACCGTGTTGATCAGACCGTCGAGCAGCAGTGGCCATCGCGTCAGGACCGGCGAGAAATCCCATTGGTAGCTCATGCGGCGTCCTTGTGGATGGCCTCTTGCGACGAACGGGCCGGTGGGAAATGGCGGTGGGACGGCATCGTTCCGCCGTCCTCGGGCTGTCAGTGCCAGGCTTCCTTGATCAGGCCCGGAATCTTGGACGCGTCGACGTTCTTCGATTTCAGATAGCCAGCGAACAGCTGGTCGGGGACGCCATCGGCGTAGAGCGTCTTGAGCTGTCCGTCCAGCCAGTCGCGGAAGGCCGGGGTCTCCTCCTTGCGCAGGCCGACGCTGGTGGCCACCGGCTCCACCGGTTCGGGCAGGATGACCTTGCCCAGGCGTAGGCGGGTCTGCTGCACAACGAGCGCCGGATGGAACTGGACGGCCACGTCTATGCGCTTGGCGGCGAAGGCGGCGATGGTTTCGTCATTGTTGGAGAAACGGTTGATCGCGGCCTGCTTCACCATCGCGGTCACGTTCTTGTCCAGCGAGGTGCCGAGCGTCACGCCGATGCGCAGGCCCGGCTTGTCGATGTCCGACCAGTTCTTGATGGTGGAATCGCCGGCGACCAGCGCGCCCATGGCATAGTAGAAGAGCGGGGCGTCGGGGAAGTCGATGGCCTTGCGCCGCTCCTCGGTCGGGTCGAGGACGAACATCAGGTCGATCTGGTCGGCCTGGAGCGCCCCCACCGCGTTGGCCCAGGTCGTCTCCACCGGAACCAGGGTAGCGCCGAGGCTGGCGGCCAGCCGCTGCCCCATCGCCACGCCGACGCCGGTCCAGGTCTCGGTCATCGGATCCTTGAAGAACCAGGGCTCGGCCGAGGTCACGCCGACGCGCAGGCGTTTGCTCTCCTTGATCCTGTCCAAGGTGGAGGGCGAGGCGGCGAGTACCGGCAGAGCCGACAGGCCGACAGCGGCGCCCGCGGCAAGGCCGAGCAGGGTCCTCCGGTTGATGGTCATCTTAAGCCTCCTCTGTCTGTTCGTCGTGTTTCGTGGGGCCGGTCAGCAGCGTTCCGTCAGGGATCTTGGACGGTGCAGGCCTCACGGCCCCGCAGGAAGTCTTCGGTCTGCCGGCCGCCACGGGCCATATGGTCGGTGATTTCGGACTTCAGTGCGCCGATATCGTCGGAGAGCGCCATCTCCACATAGCGGTCGTGGCCGTCGCGGCGCGGACCGCGGATGCCGTGCGCGCGGTGGTGCGCCGCCCAATAGAGCTGCAGACGCCCGCGGATGCTGTCCCAGGTCCGGATCAGCAGCTTGTGCCCGGTCGCCTCATAGACGAAGCCGTGCAGTTGCAGCTCGGCGACGATGCTGGCGGCGTCGTCCTCGGCGTCGATGCAGGTGGTGAGCGCATCGCGGCGGGCGACGAGGCCCTGGCGGAACGCCTGATCCCGGCGCGCCCAGATCTGCTCGAAGGCGAAGATCTCCAGATTGACGCGCATCGAATAGATCTCGCGCACGTCATCGACCGAGAGGCCGACGACGTGGGTGCCGGTGTAGGGCACGGCGACCAGCAGTCCCTCGTCGATCAGTTGCCGCATCGCTTCGCGCAAAGGACCGCGGCTGACTCCGAACTGGTCGGCGAGCGCGGTTTCGACGAGCTGTGCGCCGGGCTCGATGTCTCCGTTGAGGATCGCGGCCCGCAGCCCATCCGCGATGTGGGCGCGGAAGGTCGCTTTCGGCACGCGCGCCAGAACCGATCCCGCAGCCTTCCCCTTCGCTCCGTCAGACATGCGTCCTCGTCGTAGATAGTCGATTGTTGACAATCGTGAGCCGCAACGACGGGCCTGTCAACCGACATTGCTTTGTAGTCCAAGGACCGTGGTGCTTCAAAAGGGCGAGGGTGGAAGGGGGCGACGGTGGCGGTGCCCCGTCAATAGCCCAGCGCGCAACCGTCTTTCCGGTGGTCGGAACCGCCCAGCAGGGTTCCATGGTCCCAGTCAATGGCGATGGCCTGGGCACCGCCGATGGCCGAGTTGGGCGCCGTCACGGTGAAGCCCCGGCGCGCCAGTTCTGCCCCCGCCCTGGTGCGGATAGCCGTCTCCGCCTCCACGGTGAGGGTGCCGGGCAGCGGGAACAGGCGGGGCAGGTCGATGGCGCTCTGAATGTCCAGGCCATGGTCGAACAGCTTCGACAGGAAATGGGCATGGCCCATCGCCTGGTAATGCCCGCCCATGACGCCGAAGGTCAGGCTGACGCGGCCGTTTTCGGTGACCATGCCGGGAATGATGGTGTGCATCGGCCGCTTGCGCGGCGCCACCCTGTTGGGATGCCCGTCGACCAGGGAGAAGCTCTGCCCCCGGTTGTGGAACAGCACCCCGGAGCGGGGGGCCATCAGCCCGCTGCCATAGGGATGAAAGATCGAGCTGATGAAGCTGACTGCCGTCCGCTGCTTGTCGACCACGGCGATGTAGACCGTGTCCTTGTGCTCGACACTGTCGAATACACCACCGATCTTCAGCACGCGGGCGGTATCGATCCGGGCGGCCAGCTGGTCGGCCAGGGCATCGGACAGCAGATGCTCCACCATCGATGCTCCGGTCTGCGCCGGATCTGCCAGGAAAGCGTCGCGCGCGGCATAGGCGAGCCGCGTCGCCTCGATCTCCACATGCAGGCTGTCGGGGTCGAGCGGGTCGCCGGCGGGGCGGAAGCGCTTGAGGATGTTCAGGATCATCAGGGCGATGATGCCCTGTCCGTTCGGCGGGCATTCATGGATCGTGCGGCCGCGATACTCGTTTTTGATCGGCGTCACATACTCGCCACTCGCCTCGACGAAATCCTCCAGGCTGTGGAAGCCGCCAGCCGCCCGCAGGGACTCCACCATGTCCTCGGCGATGGCGCCGCGGTAGAAGGCATCCGGCCCCTCGCGCCCAATGGCCTCCAACGTGTCTGCCAGAAGCGGCTGGGTCTGGACGGTGCCGGCCGCCGGGGCCTCTCCGTCCACCAGGAAGGTGGCGGCGGCGGCCGGGTTCCGGCGCAGCAGATCGGTCTGCTGGGCGAGGTCGTGCGAGACCCGTGGCGTGATGACATAGCCTTCGCGCGCCATGGCGATGGCCGGGGCGAAGACCTCGCTCAGGGGCAGGCGGCCATGGTCGGCGATCAACCGCGTCCAGGCATCCACCGCGCCCGGCACCGTGACCGCGTGGGGGGAGTGGCGGTCGATCGCGGTGACGCCCGCCGCCCGCAGGCGCTCCGGCGTCATCGCCGCCGGTGTGCGGCCGGAGCCATTGTAGGCGCGGATATTGGTCCCGCCCTGCGGCGCGACCATGGCGAAACAGTCGCCGCCGATCCCAGTCGAACCGGCTTCGACCACGCTCTGGACCGCGCAGGCCGCCACGGCTGCATCGATCGCCGTGCCGCCGGCCTTGAGGATCTCGACCGCCGTCAGGGTTGCCGCCGGATGCGAGGTGGCGGCCATGCCGTTGCGGCCCATGGCGAGCGAACGGCCGGGTTCTTCGAAGTTGCGCATGGTCTCCGTCGGCTCCCCGATGTTGGTCTTTCACGGTGACGGGCTGAATGCGAGGGCATCATCCACCGCGCCACCGCTATGGTATACCAAATCCCAGTCTGACAGGCAGATCTGAAGAGGGATCAGCGTACTGGCGTCAGCGGCCGGCGATCTCCTCCCGTGTCAGGGTCATGAACAGATCGACCACCGGTGTCGTGGCCCTGTCGCTGTGGACCGCGATCTGGAATGGCGCGTGATAGGACAACACCCGCGGCAGCAGGGCGCGCAGCCGTCCGGCCTGGACATAGGGTGCGGCGTAGTGGTCGGGCAGATAGCCGAGATAGCGGCCGGACAGGATCAGCCGCGCGGCCCCCTCCATGTCGCTGACGGTCGCATGCGGGGCGCTGATCGCGAAGATCTTGATGTCGCGCGCGCCCCAATAGCTGCGGGCCACCAGCCGGTGGCGGCGCACCTCGTCCAGGTCGACCATGTCGTCCGGCCGGTCGAACAGCGGATGGCCGGCCCCGCAATAGAACAGGTTGGTTTCCGTGTAGAGGTCGATGTAGGAGAGGCCCGGCACGATCCGCGGAAAGCCGGCGATGGCGAGGTGCAGCTCGCCGCCGATCACGTCGCGCAGCAGCTCGTTCGGCGGCCGGGTGGAGATGGCGAGGTTGACCTCGGGCGCGGCGTCGGCGAAGCGGGTGATCACCCGCTCCAGCGGGAAATTGGGGTCGGTCAGCGTGTTGTCCACCAGCCCGATGCTGAGGGTGCCGGTCAGGCGGTCGCGCAGTCCCCGCACCCGGGCGCCGAACCGGTCCAGCGTGTCAAACACCCGCCGCAGCTCGTCATAGACCGCCTGCCCCTCTTCCGTCAGCTTGAAGCCGGACCGGCCGCGCCGGCACAGCCGCACCCCCAGCCGCCCTTCCAGTTCGGCGAAATGGGTGGAGATGGTGGAGAGCGACAGGTTCAGTTCGCTTTGCGCCGCAGTAAACCCGCCGGCCTCCACCACCGTCATGAACAGGCGAAAAAGCCGCAGATCGACGGTCTCGATGGTCATCCGGCCCATGCGATCGGTAATCCTCCGGCCTGGATAGGGGCTGGGCCGGTCTTACTTCGGCTCCTGTCGAAGTAAGATACAAAGAATTCGGGATGTGTGGGAACGGAAAGTCGCCGTCTAATTCCGGCATGCACTTCCATCGGGGCTGACCAACGACGAGAGGGAGACACGCAATGAAGATCGGCGCGGGACTGGACAGACGGGCGGTGCTGGCGGGTGCGGGCATGGCGGTCGCCGCCGCGGCGGTGGGGTTTCCCTCCATCGTCCGAGCCCAATCGAAGTCGCTGAAGGTCGGGGTCTATGGCGGCTATTTCAAGGACAGCTTCGACAAGCACATCTTCCCGGACTTCACCAAGGCCACCGGCATCGCGGTGGAGGCGGTGGCCGAACCGACGGGCGAGGCGTGGCTGGTCCAGCTCGAGCAGGCGGCCCGCGCGAAGCAGGCGCCGGCCGATGTGTCGATGATGTCCCAGGTGGCGATGCTGCGGGGCATGGCCGCCGAGTTGTGGGCGCCGCTCGACCCGGCGAAGCTGCCGAACGCCGCCAGGGTCAAGCCGGCGCTGATCAACAAATATCCCGACGGCCGGCTGTCGGGCGTCGGCGCGGTGTCCTGGTACATCACCCTGGTGACCAACACCAAGAGCTACCCCCAGGCGCCGGAAAGCTGGGCGGCCCTGTGGGACCCGGCCAACAAGGACAAGCTGGGCCTGCTGGCCCTGGTCTCCAACTCCTTCCTGCTCGACGTGACCGCCGCCACCTTCTTCGGCGGCTCAAAGCATCTCGACAGCGAACAGGGCCAGTTGGAGTGCTTCAAGAAGCTGGCAGAGCTGAAGAGCAATGTGAAGCTGTGGTACCGCGACGAGGCGCAGTTCGAGGCGGCGCTGAAGTCCGGTGAGATTCCGATGGGGCAATATTACCACGACGTCACCGGCCTTGCCGCCGCCGACGGCCATCCGGTGCGCTCCACCTTCCCGAAGGAGGGCGGCATCCTCGATTCCGGCAGCTGGGCGGTGTCCAAGGCGTCCAAGGCCGGCGATCTGGCCCATGTCTTCATCGATTACATGTGCCAGCCGCAAATCCAGGCGCTGCTGTCGCGCAAGGTCGGCACCTCGCCGACGATCGACCGGTCGGCCACCGACCTGACGGACAAGGAGTTCGCCGCAGTCTCCTCCGATCTGACCCCGATCGTCCCGCGCTATGACCTCTACCTGTCCAAGGCCGACTGGCTGAACCAGAAGTGGACGGAAATGATCGTGGGCTGACCCACGAATGCCCTTCTCCCCCTCAGCGGGGAAAGCGCTCTGTCCTTTCCGAACGATCCGAAGGCCCGCCATGTCCGCCCTCGTTCTCGACGGTCTGACCAAGCGTTACGGCAGCTTCACCGCGGTGCATGGGGCGAGCCTGCGCATCCCACATGGTCGGTTCGTCTGCCTGCTCGGCCCGTCCGGCTGCGGCAAGACCACGCTTTTGCGGATGATCGCCGGGCTGGAGGAACCCTCCGGCGGCCAACTGCTGATCGACGACCGCGACATCACCACGACCCCCGCCCACAAGCGGGATTTCGGCATGGTGTTCCAGTCGCTGGCCCTGTTCCCCCATCTCAGCGCCGGGGAGAACATCGCCTATCCCCTGCGAATCCGCGGCGTTCCCGCCGACGAGCGCCGCCGCAAGGCGGACAGCCTGCTGGAACTGGTGCGCCTGCCCGGCATGGCCGACCGGCCGGTGTCACGGCTGTCGGGCGGCCAGCGCCAGCGCGTCGCCATCGCCCGCGCCCTGGCGCTGGAACCGAAACTGTTCCTGCTCGACGAACCGCTGTCGGCGCTCGACGCCAAGCTGCGCGAGGCGATGCAGATCGAACTGAAGCAGCTGCAGCGGCGGCTGGGCATCACCACCATCGTCGTCACCCACGACCAGCGGGAGGCGATGACCATGGCCGATCTGGTGGTGGTGATGTCGGAGGGGCGGATCCGTCAGGCCGCCCCGCCGATGGAGGTCTACCGCCGGCCTGCCGACGCCTTCGTCGCCGATTTCATCGGCATGACCAATCTGCTGGAGGGCGAGGTGACGGCCCCCGGCTGCGCCAGCGTGCCGGGAGGCGAACTGGTCCTTGGCGGGCTGCCGCCGCATGGCCGCGCCCTGCTGTCGGTCAGGCCGGAGGAGGTGCTGCTGCATCCGGCGACCGCGCCCAATGGTGCGAACCGGCTGACCGGAACCCTGTCCTTCATCCGCGATCTCGGCGCCAGCGTCGAGTTCCGCATCGATGTCGCCGGGCGGGAGATCGTGGCGCTGACCCGGCCGCAGGACCGTCCGGCGGTCGAACCGGGCGCCGCCGTCATCGTCGAGATTCCGGCCGAAGCCTGTGTCGTCCTGCCGCCGGAGAGTAGGGCAGCCGGGGAGCGGTCGTCATGATCCGCCGCGCCCCCCGCAACCTCGGCGAACATGCGCCGATCCTGTTTCCGGCGCTGATGCTGGTCGTCTTCTTCGTCATCCCCTTCGGCCTGATGATCGCGGTCAGCGTCGCCCGCCGGATTCCCGGCGGCTTCTACGAGCCCGACCTGGTCCTGGCCAATTACGAACGCTTCCTCAGCGCCTTCTTCGGCGGGGTTCTGTCCTTCTCGCTGGAGTTGGCGGCGCTGGTGGCCGTGGTGGCGGTCGGCATCGGCTTCCCCTTCACCTATCGGCTGGCGCGGCTGCCGCGGGCGGCCCAAGTGCGCTGGCTGGTCTTCCTGCTGTCGATCCTGTCGCTGTCGGAGGTGATCATCGGCTTCGCCTGGTCAACCCTGCTGTCGCGCACCGCCGGCATCACCAACCTGCTGGTGGCGGTTGGGCTAATGGCGGAGCCGCAATCGCTGTCGCCCAGCTTCGGCGCGCTGCTGGCCGGCATGGTCTATCAGGCCTTTCCCTACACCGTCCTGGTGCTCTATCCGGCGCTCGCCCGGCTCGACCCGGCCCTGGTGGAGGCGTCGCGGACGCTGGGGGCCTCGCCGCTCAAGGCCTTCTTCACCGTGGTGGTGCCCGCCCAGCGCAACACCATCGTGGCGACCCTGATCATGGCCTTCGTCTTCGCGCTGGGCAGCTACCTGCTGCCGCAGCTTTTGGGACGGCCGCAGCACTGGACCCTGTCGGTGCTGATCACCGATCAGGCGATCTACCAGTCCAACATGCCCTTTGCAGCGGCGATGGCGGTCTTCCTGGTGCTGGTCAGTCTGGCGCTGGTCGGGCTGTCCCTGCTGTTCGGACGCAAGGAGGAGGCGTGATGCTGCGCTGGCTCAACAGCCTGATCGCCGGCCTGATCGGCCTCGTCCTGGCCGCGCCGATCCTGGTGGTGGCGGGGGTGTCGCTGAACGCCAAACGCTCGCTCGACTTCCCGCCCAAGGGCCTATCGCTGGCGTGGTATGCCGAGATCTTCACCGATCCCGGCTGGCGCGGGGCGTTGATCGCCAGCCTCGTGGTGGCGGCGCTGTCGGCGGCGCTGGCGGTCGCCATCGCCTTTCCGCTGGCGTGGTTCATCTGGCGCTGGCGGGCCCCCTGGGCGCGGGCGTTTGAGATGCTGGGCATGACCCCCTTCATCCTGCCGCCGGTCATCACCGCGCTGGGGTTCCTCAGCTTCTGGTCCACCTTCGGCCAGTATGGCGAGCCGTGGACCGTGGTGGTCAGCCACGCCATCTTCTTCGTCACGCTGCCGCTGGTCACGCTGTCGCTGGGCTTCGGCGCCGTCGACCGCAGCTATGTCGAGGCCGCCTCGACCATGGGGGCCGACGACCGCACCGTGCTGCGGACGGTGGTGATGCCGCTGGTGCGGCCCTACATGATTTCCGGCTTCGCCTTCGCCTTCGTGCTGTCGCTCAACGAATACATCGTCGCCTACATGGTCGCCGGCTTCACGCTGGAGACGTTGCCGATCAAGATCTTCAACGCCCTGCGCTACGGCTACACGCCGACGATGGCCGCCGTGACCGTGCTGTTCGTGCTGCTGACTGCGGCCGTCTTCGGGCTGATCGCCCGCTTCGGCGACCTGCCGCGCCTGCTGGGCGCGTGGATCCGGCAGGACTGACCTTCCGACAGGAGAGTGTTTTCAAATGATCGATCCGGACAAGCTCAACCGCTTGCGCGAGAAATACAGCGGCAGCGGCGGTGCCGACATCCACTCGCCGGAGTTCCAGCGCGTCGCCGCCCTGCAATTCTCCGCCGGGGGACGCCGGACCCAGCCCTTCTCCGGGATTTCCACCCTGCTCGACGCGCCATACCGTCCGGATGCGCCCGGATTGCCCGATTTCGGTGGGCTGGAGATCGCGCTGATCGGCGTGCCGATGGATCTGGGGGTGACCAACCGCGCCGGTGCCCGCTTCGGCCCGCGGGCGGTGCGGACGATCGAGCGGATCGGTCCTTACGAATATGTGCTGAGGATGGTGCCGTCGGCGGCCTGCCGGCTGGCCGATGTCGGCGACGTGCCGCTGTCCAGCCGCTTCAGCCTGGAAGCCTGCCATCGCGACATCGAGAGCTTCTATGGCAAGGTGGTGGACGCCGGGGTGATCCCGCTGTCGGTCGGCGGCGACCATTCGATCAGCCAGTCGATCCTGAAGGCGCTGGGACGGGACCGTCCGGTCGGCATGATTCATTTCGACGCCCATTGCGACACCGGTGGCCCCTACGAGGGATCCAAGTTCCACCATGGGGGTCCGTTCCGCCAAGCGGTGCTGGACGGTGTGCTCGACCCGGAGCGGACGGTGCAGATCGGCATCCGCGGCAGCACCGAGTTTCTCTGGGAGTTCTCCTATGAGTCCGGCATGACGGTGATCCATGCCGAGGAGATGGCGCAACGCGGCATTCCCGCCGTGATCGAGCAAGCCCGCCGGGTGGTCGGCGACGGGCCGGTCTATGTCTCCTTCGACGTGGACTGCCTCGACCCGGCGTTCGCTCCGGGCACGGGCACGCCGGAAGTCGGCGGGCTGACCACGCGGGAGGCGGTCGAACTTCTGCGCGGGCTGGCCGGCCTCGACGTCATCGGCGGCGACGTGGTGGAGGTGGCGCCGCAATATGACGCCAATACCACCACCGCCCAAGCGGGCGCGCAGATGCTGTTCGAGATCCTGTGCCTCGCCGTCAAAGCGCTGGAGCAGCGGCGGGGCTGATCCCCGCCGGCCGGCCGGCCGGTCGAGCGAACGGCCTGCATGGCTACGGCGCACTCCGCCACGGCATGCGCCAAGCGGTTACGAGATTAAGCCGGTCAAGGACCGGGCCACCTTGTGGCGCGGTTCCATGCCCTCATGGAGAACACGCAGGATGATCGTGCCGACCGTTCCGTCCGGCAGCAGGCCGGTCGTGTAGTAGAGGCAATGGGCGGCGGCGCCACGCCGTCCGGCTGCAAGTTCCAGATGGAACAGCCGGACGTCGGGGCCCAGCTCCGGTCGCGGCAACATCCCCGGCCGGCCCGGATCCTCGGCAACCATCAGAATCGCTTTGTCGATCAGTGCCGCATAGCTGTGCAATTGGGCGGTCCCAAACCGTGTCCGTGTCGTGCGCAGGATATCCAGGATGTCGCGCTCGGCCGGGCCGGTAAGACGGTGGCTCATTCCCGAGCCACCTGCTCGGCAATGTCCAGAGCCGACCGGGAGGAGAGGTTCCCCTGCGCCGCCGCCGTCAGGCCGGCAGCGACCTCGCGCCGCAGGATGGCGATCTTCTCCTGCTCCTGGGCACGATCCCGCTGCAGGAGGCGCAATGCCTCGCGCACCACCTCGCTCGACGACGCATATCCGCCTGTCGCCACCTCATGCTCGACGAAGTCGACCATCTCCGACGGAAGACTGACATTCATCGTCGCCATGCCGGGTTCCTCGTCCTTGTCTGATGCAGAAATAAGAGACATGGCAAAGTTTGTCAAACCGCCGGCCGGCTGACCGGGGTGATTCCGGCTGCGTCGGTCACCATCGCGTCAAGCGCCACGCCGTCATCGATCATGCCGGCCTGTCCGGTGCCGAGCAGCGCGTCGATCCTGTCGCGCAACGCCAGCAGCGCCGACCGATCCCTCTCCGCCAGATCCGGCGTGGCGTCGATCCGGTCCAGCTGGCGCGTACACCGCCGCACCGCCGACAGGGCGCGGGGGAATGCCGGCAGAGCCTCGCGCCGTATCCGCCGCGCCTGCCGCACGGTGAGCGCTCCGCCTTTCGCCTCCCGCCACAACGCCGCCTGAGCCTCCGGGTCGCGCACCCTTGCGATCTCCACCAGCAGCGAGCGCGACACCACCCGCCGCACTTGCGGGTATTCCGCCTTGATCCAGTCCGGCAGCCGGTTCAGGCTCAGCAGGTCCCCGACCCAGCTGTTGCCGCGTCCGACCAGCCGGGCCAGCGCCTCGCGTCCCCAGCCCCGCTCGACGAGGCGCTGGAGCGCTTCGGCCAGTTCCAGCGCGTCCAGCCCGTGGCGCTGCGTGTTCTCGACCAGCGACAACACCGCGGCGCTTTCGCTGGACAGGAGCGCCGCCGGCACCCCCACCCGCCCCAGCGCCTGCACCGCGCGCAGCCGCCGCGCCCCGGCCAGCAACTCGTAACGTCCATTGCCCAAGGGCCGAACGACGATGGGCTGCAACAGCCCGACCTCTTCGATGGAGCGGGCGAGCGCCTCCACCCCCTCCTCGTCGATGCGGCGGCGGGCGTGGCCGTCGGGCACGGTGATGGCAGCGACGGCGATGCACGCGACGTCGCCCATGGCGGCAAGGCTCATGGCGCAAAAACTCCTTGAGCCGCGGACCTGGGCAAGCACGCGGCGGGTGGGGCAGGGGATATGTCGGGAAAGGCGCAGCTGTCGCGCCGACGGCAGCGATCCTGCCCAACAATAGGAATATTGTCAAGGAATCTGGTCAGATCTCGACGGACCCGGGGCCGGCCGCGTGGTTCAACCACCGCCCCGTTCCGACTCCAATGCCGCGCGAACCCTTATCTTTCTTCCAGAAAGACGAAAGTATGTATGGGGGCAATTCGACTATGCTTGGTGTTGGATACTCGTTCGCTGCCTTTGATGCCCGGCGGGATTTCGTTAAGATTATCGTCACCTTCACGAGGACTGCTGCCAATCTTGCAGAATCATTCCCGACGTTCCCAAATATTTCAGGGTGACAAGAGGTGATCGCCATGACAACGACGGTCGTTACCGATCTCACTCTTGCAAGCGCCACTGCCGACAACGTCGGTGGAAACTTGGACTCGGAAAATCCGGTGCTTTCGAGTGACGGCACGAAGGCGGTTTTTGTCAGCCACTCGAACAACCTTGTTGAAAAGGATGTGACGCTGAATGAAATCAATCTTTACCTGAAGGACATCAAGATCGGCCGAATTACACTGGTCAACCAAACACAAGCCGGCAAGCCGGTGATTGGATGGCTGAGCGCGGCGACCATGTCGGACAACGGCACGAAGGTCGTTTTCCTCAGCCAGGCAAGCAATCTGGTCACTGGTGACACGAACGGATACGGGAATATCTTCGTCGCGGATCTGCCCACGGGCAAAGCCACTTTGGTCAGTCAGGCGCTGGACGGCTCCCCCCGGCAATGGGCCCAGTTCCAATCCCGCAATTTCCGCGGACGGAACGAAGAACGCCTTTTCCAGCAGTGCCGACAATCTGGTCGCTGGCGACGGCAACGGCGGTGCATGCCTGGCTTGCCGCCCCACGCACCACCCGTGGCGGGCAACCACGCTACTCGGCCGTGGCTATCGAGACGGCACTGACCCTGCTGGTCGACAGCACGGGGCTGAAACTCAGCGGGCCCGGCGAATGGCTGGTTGAGAAGCACGGCTCCAAGAACGACCGCACCGCCGTGTACGCGGCCGTGGCGGCCCGCCACCCGGAGGCGGCGGTGATCGCGCCACCGCGCGCCGATGCCGTCTTCAGCACCACCGTCGAGACCGCGCCCACTCGGCACGACCGTCACATCCAGGCGATTGCCGAGACAGGACGCATGGCTTGGCAGCGAACGTCCGGCTACAACGCGCGGGCCAAGGCGGAGGTGGCGTACCGAGCTCGTCATCGCCAGCACCCTGCTCAACCGTATGTTCGGCTTTGCACGCCCGACCTATGTCCGCGTCGCGTGAAAAGACGGGGGACATGGGCTCATGCCGTTCCCGCTCGCCTCAATGCACCACGCTGGACCCCGGAGATCCTGGCCCGCGTCCCCAAGGGATCATTTCATTCCACGCAATGATGAAGTGCCGAACCCGTCCATTCTCACCCAGGGGCGGATGCAGCAGTCTGGTGATGCGGAACGGGAATGAACCCGTCCAACAGATCGCGGGACTTGGAAAATGAAGCTCTATCACCATCCCCTGTCAGGGCACTCGCATCGTGCGCGTCTGTTCGTTTCACTGCTCGGCCTGCCCCATGAGTTGGTCGAGGTTGACCTCAAGGCCAGCGGGCACAAGAGCCCCGAATTCCTGAAGCTCAACCCCTTCGGCCAGGTGCCGGTCCTGGATGACGATGGCGTCGTCATCGCGGACTCGAACGCGATCCTGGTCTATCTCGCCAAGAAGGCGGGCCGCGGCGACTGGCTGCCGGAAGACCCCGCCGGTGCGGCCGCGGTCCAGCGGTGGCTTTCCGTGGCAGCCGGCGAACTGGCCTACGGCCCGGCGGCGGCCCGGCTCATCACCGTGTTCGGCGCGAAGTTCAATGCCGACGAGGTCATCGGCCGTGCGCACGTCCTCCTGGCGCGGCTCGAAAGCCGGCTGAGCGGGCAGGACTGGCTGGTCGGCGATCATCCGACGATCGCCGACGTCGCCATCTACAGCTATGTCGCCCTTGCACCGGAGGGCAACGTCGACCTCTCGGGCTACCCGTCCGTCCAGGCTTTCCTCCGCCGCGTCGAGGAGCTGCCGGGCTTCGTCCCCTTCGCCCGGACGCCGGCCGGCCTTGCGGCCTGACCCCCTATCGGCTCATGCCGGCCGGCATGCCCGTAATCCTCAGCAGATGGGACATCGACGATGACCGCGACACTGGCGAAGCTGCCGACTTGGCATGAGGGTGAGGTGTTCATCCAGGAGAAGCTGGGCGTGGCCGAGCGGATGGCGACCGTCGGCCAGCGGGTGATCCGCGACCATATGCCCGACCAGCACCGGGATTTCTATGCCCAGCTTCCCGTCATCGTGCTGGGCAGCGTTGACCCCGCAGGGGATCCGTGGGCCACGCTCCTGGTCGGCAGGCCGGGCTTCCTGTCGTCGCCGACGCCGACGAGGCTCGACATCGCCGCCCAGGCCGACCCCGGCGATCCGGCGGGCGAGGGCATGCGCGACGGCGATCCCGTCGGCCTTCTGGGGATCGAGATGCACACCCGGCGGCGCAACCGCATGAACGGCATCGTCACCGCTACCGAATCCGGGTTCCGCGTCGACGTCGACCAGAGCTTCGGCAACTGCCCCCGCTACATCCAGCTTCGCGATCTTGATTTAGCCAGGGATCCGGCGGAGCCGTTCACCGGTGCGGTGGAGGTTCTTTCCGAACTCGACCCGGCGGCCCGTGCCATGATCGGGGCGGCGGACACTTTCTTCGTCGCGACCTACGCCGACCGTGCGGAGCGCCGGCAGGTCGACGTCTCCCATCGCGGCGGCAAGGTGGGTTTCGTCCGCGTCGCCGGGGACGGCACCCTGACGGTGCCCGACTTCAACGGCAACCTCTTCTTTTCCACCCTCGGCAACATCGTCCTCAACGGCAAGGCCGGACTCGTCTTCGTCGATTACGGGAGCGGAGACCTGCTGCAGATGACCGGCGATGCCGAGGTGATCCTGGACTCGCCGGAGATCGCCGCGTTCCAGGGTGCCGAGCGGCTCTGGAGCTTCCGGCCGCGCCGTATCCTGCGCCGGGCCGGCGCCCTGGCTCTGCGCTGGTCGTTCCGCAAGGACGGCTGGTCGCCCAATTCCCTGATGACCGGGGATTGGGCGCAGGCAGCAGCCCGTTTGCGGGCGACCGGTTTGGCGACGGGCTGGCGGCCCTACCAGGTGACGAAGATCGTCGACGAGACCCCGGAGATTCGCTCCTTCCACCTGCAACCGGCCGATGGGGCGGGCCTGCTTCCCCACGCCGCCGGTCAGCATCTGCCGATCCGCGTGACGGTTCCCGGGGCGGAGAAGCCCGTCGTCCGTACCTACACCCTGTCCGCCGCACCCTCCGACGGCCTCTACCGCATCAGCGTGAAGCGGGACGGGCTGGTATCGCGTCACCTCCACGACACGATCCGCGCCGGCGACTTCATCGAAGCGCGCGCACCGGACGGCGGTTTCACCATCGACCCCTATGGCACGCGGCCCGCGGTCCTGCTCGCCGGCGGCATCGGGATCACGCCGCTGCTGGCGATGCTGCGCCACATCGTCTACGAGGGACTGCGCAAGCAGCGGATGCGGCCGACCATCCTGATCCAGGCCGCGCGCTCGACCGCGGACCGTCCCTTCGACCGGGAGATCGCCGAACTCGTGAACGCCGCGCAGGGAACGGTCAGGTGGATCCGGGTGCTCAGCGATCCCGGCACCGCCCAGGATGGCGTCGATTACGACGTGGCCGGGCGCATCGACATGGCGCTGCTGACGCGCTTCCTGCCGTTCGACGATTACGATTTCTACCTGTGCGGCCCGCCCGCCTTCACGCAGGCGCTCTATGACGGGCTGCGGGGCCGCAACATCGCCGACGGGCGGATCCATGCCGAGGCCTTCGGGCCGTCTTCATTGCAGCGCACGGCGGATGCCGGTGCCGCCGCCCCGCCGGTCCGTCCCCCGCCGTCCAGCAAGCCGGTCCCCGTGGCCTTCATGAACTCGCTGAAGGAGGACCGCTGGACGCCGTCATCGGGCACATTGCTGGAACTGGCCGAAGCCCGCGGCCTGGAGCCGGAGTACAGCTGCCGCGAAGGAACATGCGGAACCTGCCGGACCAAGCTGCTCAAGGGAGCCGTGACCTATATCCGCGAGCCGACCGCCAGCGTCGGCGACGACGAAGTCCTGATCTGCAGCGCCGTGCCGGCCGAGCCGGCACCGGGCGAAGAGAACCGCATCCAGCTCGCCCTCTGACACAAATTTCCCCCGACAACCGGAGAAAGGACGATGTCCTACATTCCGACCCCCGCGACCATCGAAGATGCCCCTGAGGCATCGCGCCCGATCCTGGAAGGCGTGCAGAAGCAGCTCGGCCGGGTGCCGAACATCTTCCGCCTGGTCTCGAACAGCCCGGCGGCGTTGGGCGGCTGGACCGCCTTCCAGGGCGCTCTCGGGAAGGGCAAGCTGCCACTGGCGACCCGCGAACGGATCGCGCTCGCCATGGCCGAAGTGAATGGCTGCGACTATTGCCTGTCCGCCCACACCTTTACCGGTGCCAAGTTCGCGAAGCTCGACGACAGCGAAATCGCGGCCAACCGCCGGGGAGGCTCGAACGATCCCAAGGCTGCGGCGGCGGTGGAGTTCGCCAAGGCACTGGCTGTTGCCCGCGGCGCCGTTGGGCCGCAGGCGATCGACGCCGTGCGCACCGCCGGCTACGGCGATGCGGAGATCCTCGAGATCATCGCGCATGTCGCCCTCAACACCTTCACCAACTACGTGAATGAAGCGCTGGAAACCGAGATCGACTTCCCCCGCATTGACGGCCTCACCGCGTAACCTGAAGAACGGGCGGCGGATTCCCTGCCGCCCCTCTCCCCTTTGTGCCTTTACCAAGGAGCCTGCCATGTCCCGTCCACCGCTTCCGCCCTTCACTGAAGAGTCCGCGATCGAGAAGGTCCGGCTCGCCGAGGATGGCTGGAACAGCCGCGATCCCACTAAGGTCGCTCTCGTCTACACCGAGGACAGCCGCTGGCGCAACCGCGCCGAATTCGTGACCGGCCGCGCCGAGGTCCAGGCCTTCCTCACCCGCAAATGGAACAAGGAACTCGAGTACCGGCTGATCAAGGAACTCTGGGCCTTCGCGGGAAACCGCATCGCGGTGCGCTACGCCTATGAGTATCGCGACGACAGCGGCCAGTGGTTCCGTGCCTACGGCAACGAGAACTGGGAATTCGCCGAGGACGGGTTGATGCGCGCCCGGCACGCCAGCATCAACGAACACCCGATTGCGGAGGCGGACCGCAAGTTCCACTGGCCGCTCGGCCGCCGGCCCGACGACCATCCCGGTCTCAGTCATTTCGGCTTCTGACGCCGACATCACCGAACGAGGATTGCCGTCATGGCTGGATTCACTCTCAACGAGCGGGCGCGGTTGTCGATCGAACTCGCTCTGACTGCCGGCAGCGGTGACGTACCGCTGTTGCGGCGGCAGGATGCCGACGCGAGGAGACTTGGCCTGACCGGGGCGGAAGTCGATGCGGCGAGAGAGGGATCCAGCTTCGACTTTCCCATCTCGCAGGCGATCGCGCTCGCACTGGCGTCGGGCGACGAGGATCGCGCGGCGCGGCGCGAGCGCGCGGCGAGGGCCGGGATCGACGGCCCCGCCTGCCTGGAGATCGAACATCTGGCAGCGGCCTTGATGAAACGCTCAACCACAAAGGCCCGGCATCATGGATACTGACCCTGGAGTTCCCGCCCTGCGGCCCGTCGCGGCGATCGCCGCGCTGCTGCATCCCCTACGGCATCCATTCGAACTCCGATTGCCGGACCGGCAATCGCCCGGCTATTACGAGGAATTGCTGAAGCTGGATCCCGGTGCCGGTTCAGAATCGCTCATGAAAATCTTTTGATCGCACGGGAAGGGGGCGGCAGATGGATCGTTGGCAGGCGATGAGGGTTTTCGCGAAGGTGGCGGAGACCGGAAGCTTTGCCGAGACCGCCCGCCTCATGCACCTGAGTGCGCCCGCGGTGACCCGTGCCGTGGCTTCTCTCGAGGATGTGATCGGCGCCCGGCTGTTCGTTCGCACCACGCGTTCGGTCAAGTTGACCGAGGCGGGCACCCGCTACTTCGAGGATTGCCGCCGAATCCTTTCGGACATTGCCGAAGCGGAAGCCGCAGCGGGCGGCTCCTACGCGACACCCGCCGGGACGCTGGCCGTCACGGCATCCGCGTTGTTCGGACAGATGCATGTGCTGCCGATCGTGACCGAATTCCTGGATATCTATCCCACGATGCGCACGCGGACGCTCTTCATCGACCGCCCCGTCAACATCGTCGAGGAGGGCATCGACGTCGCGGTGCGCATCGGCCATCTGCCGGATTCGGGCTTCACGGCCATCAAGGTCGGTATGGTCAGGAGGGTGATCTGCGGTTCGCCGGCCTATTTCGAGCGCCATGGAGTGCCGATGACGACAGCCGACCTCAGGAACCATCGGATCGCGGCTTCGACCAGCGCATGGGCATCCCCGGAATGGCGGTTTGCCGGGGGGCAGCGGGTGACGATCGACCCTGTCCTTCAATGCAACACAAACGAAGCGGCGATCGCAACCGCCAAGGAAGGCTGGGGTCTGACGCGGGTTCTCCATTATCAGATCGGCCCGGCCCTCGTTGAGGGGCAACTGCGGATCGTGCTCGGCGATTACGAGGAACCGCCATTGCCCATCCATATCCTCTACCCCGAGGGGCGCCATGCCCCCGCGAAGGTGAGGGCGTTCATCGATCTGGCGGTGGCGCGCCTGCGGGAGAACCGTCTCCTCAACTAAACATCTAGAGTCTGTCCGATGCTTCAATAAGCATCGGACAGACTCTAGCCTTTTGATTTTCCGTGCGATTCACGCTTCAGACGATTCCGTCTGAACCGATCGCACTCTAGCTTTCGCTACCCCGTAGGGCAGGCTTGTCATAACGCCTGCCCTATTTTACCGGTGGAGGGCCGGCGGGGTGCGGCACACCGGAAAATCTGGCGGGGCGCCGCCGCGAACGACAGCTGCATCAGCAGGTCGAGCGGGATGCTGTCGCGCCCGCCGGTGGTGAGGAATCCCGAGCGTAGCGAGTGCGCGGCGTAGGCGGCCGGATCCGGGCCAGCGGCCCGGGCGGCGCGTTCACCACCTCGGCCACTACCCGCCCATCCAGCACCTTCGCTCCCCCATCATCTCCCCGCCGCCGCAGCCTTCACCGGCACGTCGGTGCTCTCGCAGGATTGCTTTGGGCCGGAAAGCGTGGCTGTTCTGCGGATCTGATCGAGGCGGGCAGCGAGCGGCGATCATGTACGGCCTGATCACCACGGCAAAGCTCAACGACGTCGATCCCCAGACGTGGCTCGCCAACGTGCTGGCGCGTGTCAACGACATGCCCCAAACCTGCCTGAGTGAAACTTCTGCCCTGGGAATGGAAGGCAATCCGCGAGCAGACGAAAGCTGCCTGACCGCGGCACTGAGCGGATGCTTACCATCGATCCATTCGCGGAAGCGCCAATAAGCGGAAGGCGGTGAACAGATCCCGGTCGCCCGCAGGGCCTGCCACTGGCTGCCGGTCCGCAGGACAAAGAAGATGGCATCCATCGCCGCATGATCCGGGACCCGCGGATTATGACAGCCCAGCGGGTGTGGCGGACGCTCCAGGAGCAGCGGCTCCAGGCGCTTCCACAACTCACCCGGCAATCGGCAGCCGTCATCTTGAACCAACTTGCCCATGGAAACCTCGCACCGAAAGGCATGGAAGTCCAACGGATCAGGCGCGGCTCGATCCCTACGGGAATAGGTTCTTAGGGTGCGAGGCGAAGAAATGGTGTGTAGAATCTGAAGTCATATCCTTCGACAGACGCACGTAGCGCCGGGTCGGCATGCGTCCACACGTCCGTCCGCATATCGCCAATCGCGAGCATCGCGGCGACATTCTCGCCCATATTCGCCAAGTGCTCGAGCCGTGCTTCCGGGCTAGAGCGGATTCCGATCATTCTGGTTTGTAACCAGCGGCAGTGAAGAAGGCACGGCTATCGCTTGGCGTCACGCTGTCGATGGCATCGCGGATTGCCTCCCATAGTTCGGGGAGCGTCCTTGCGGCGGCTTTCCTGAGGTGCGTCTTGATCTTGGAGAAGGCCATCTCGATGGGGTTGAAGTCAGGGCTGTAGGGCGGCAGTAACTTCAGGACGGCGCCTGTCCGCTCGATCGTTGCCCGCACAGCCGGCAGCTTATGGGCGGGCAAGTTGTCCATCACGACGAAGTCTCCGTGGCTCAGTGTCGGCCCCAGGACCCGCTCGACATAAGCGAGGAAGGCCGCACCGCCCATGGCGCCATCGAGCGTCATCGGGGCGGTAATGCCCGACAACCGGAGAGCGCCGACGAAGGTCGTCGTCTTCCAGTGCCCATGGGCAACCGCAGCGCGGCAGCGCTCGCCACGTGGTGCGCGGCCGTACATGCGGGCCATCTTGGTGGAGGTGCCGCATTCATCGATGAACACCAGCCGATCCGGGTCCAGGTCCGGCTGGGCGTCGAACCAGGCCTGACGGCTGGCGGCTATGTCCGCTCGATCCTGTTCGGCAGCGTGCGCCGTCTTTTTTCCGCGTCACGCCGTGACGCTGGAAGAACCGGCACACGACGCTGGGCAGCGGCCGATACCCCATCGCCTCGTCCAGGCGCCCAGCCACCTCCGCCAAGGTCAGGTCGGGCTTCTCTTCGATCCAGCCCAAAATGAGGTCCCGGTGCTCGTCGATCCGATGCGAGCGGACATTGCCACCACGTTTATCCGGGGTCAGATCGCCGCGTGTCCGCGCACGGGCAACCCAGCGGATCGCCGAGGAAACCCCAACCTCGAAGCGCGCAGCTGCCGCACGGCAAGACGCTCCAGCCGCAACCGCCTCCACCACGCGCCGACGAAGATCGACCGACAGTGCTTTC
>CBFGPE010000062.1:0-37824 GCA_965650625.1 uncultured Azospirillum sp.
TCCGAAGCTTGAATCACATCACGCTTTCAGCGCCAACACTTTTCAAACGGCCTCTGAGCGGTCTCCCTGCTTTGCGCTAGCTCGCTTTGAGTTGCAGATAACGTTTCATTCGATATCCTCAACTCTTCTGCCTGCATTGCAGTCGTATAAAGGACTGCAATGAAAGTTAGGAAATTCAACAGTGGAGCCGTGATTCCTCCCAGGAAATCGCCGGCCTCGTTCATCGTCTTGGCATCATTGCCCCACCCCCATCCCACCCGGTACAAGGTGTAGGCATTTAAGGCGAGGCAGACCACGGCACCCGCAGCACCGAGCAAAAACAGAATGGCTTTCGGCTTCAAAGATGCCCCCTAATACGCTCTTAAACGAGTGATCGGGCCGCATCTTATACAACCTGCATGAGATTTGCAGTTGGTTCGTTACGGTGGCAGGCCTGCCAGCTAAAGGGCAAGGTCAAGAATTATGGGCAAAGCACGTCTGTCTTATTCGACCCATTTACCCTCGGCTATCACGGTTGCTAGAAAAGTGTAGGAAGAGGTTCCACGACACAGGGAGGCCAAGGGGCGTTGCGCCTAGCTAATTTGCGCAAAGCCCTATATATCGGAAAAAAATCTTATATAATTCCGCGAATGCCACCTTTCCGCGGAGCCACGCCATGCCCCTCGACAGCCGCAGCTTCACCAACGATCAGTTCCCCCGCTGGGCCGAAGAGCCGCCGACCCCGTCCGACGGCTCTCTGGTCCCCGGATCGCAGTTCCACGAGGAACAATGGATCATGGCCGCCGGCATGCTGGCGCGCGGCAACAGTTTCCTTCAGGTCTCCCGCGCCATGGGCTGCAGCCGCACCACGCTCTGGCGGGCCTATTACGGTTCCAAGGATTTTCGTCACAGGGTCTGGTGGGAACGACAGGCGCTGAACCGCGAGGCCGAACTGCGCCTGTCGTCGCTGCGCATCCTGGTGGCCGAGCAGATCGAGCGGCTGGTCACCTCCGGCGATCCCACCACCGTCCGTTGGCTGGCCGAACGGCTCCGCCTAATCCCCGGTCTCGGGAGCGCCCGCAACGCCTCGCGGGATATCCCGGAGGTCAGGCCGGATGAAGGGGCGCGGGCGACCCGCCCCGAAGACCCGCCCGCCGTCACCGTCCCCGAACTGGATGACGACGACATCCCCGGCGCGCTGCGCGAACGCCGGCCGCCCAGTCCGGCCATGGTCGCCGCCGTCCTGGCCCAGCCGGAGGCGGCGGGGCCGAAGGGCGTCTTCCCCTGGACCCTCAACCAGTATGAAGAGTATCCCAATCTCAACCCCGGCCCGGTGAGCCGCCGGGCCGCCGGTGCCTTCTCCTGGCGCCCGTCATAACCCCGGCAGGTTGAAACAGCATCGGAAGCACCGTTCCACGCTGTTCCATCCCGCCGACGATCACGGAGACAATGCCCCGCTCAAACCCCGAAATTCGGCTTGCCGGCCAGGATGTTGGAGGTCACGTCCTTGATGTCGCGCAGCCCGCACATGGCCATGGTCACGTCCATCTCTTTGCGGATGATCTCCAGGCACTGAGCCACGCCGGCCTCGCCGCCGGCGCCCAGCCCATAGAGGAAGGCGCGGCCGATGAAGGTGCCCTTGGCGCCCAGCGCCAGAGCCTTGACCACGTCCTGGCCGGAGCGGATGCCGCCGTCCATCAGCACCTCGATGCGGTCGCCCACCGCCTCGACGATGGCCGGCAGCGCCGCGATGGAGGAAATCGCGCCGTCCAGCTGCCGCCCGCCATGGTTGGAGACGATCAGCGCGTCGGCACCGGTCTCCGCCGCCATCACCGCGTCCTCCGGATCGAGGATGCCCTTCAGGATCAGCTTGCCGCCCCAGCGGTCGCGGATGCGGCGCACGTCGTCCCAGTTCAGCGTCGGGTCGAACTGCTCCGCCGTCCAGGAGGACAGCGACGACAGGTTGCTCACTCCCGTCGCATGGCCGACGATGTTGCGGAAGGTGCGGCGATGGGTTCGCAGCATGTTGATCGACCAGCGCGGCTTGGTCGCCATGTCCAGGATGTTGCCGATGGTCAGCTTCGGCGGGGTGGACAGCCCGTTCTTAATGTCCTTGTGCCGCTGGCCGAGGATCTGCAGGTCCAGCGTCAGCACCAGCGCCGAGCAGCCCGCCGCCTTGGCCCGGTCGATCAGCTTGTCGATGAAGGCGCGGTCGCGCATGACGTAAAGCTGAAACCAGAAAGGCTTGTCGGTGTTCTCCGCCACGTCCTCGATGGAACAGATGCTCATCGTCGACAGGGTGAAGGGCACGCCGGCCTTGGCCGCGGCGCGGGCGGCCAGGATCTCGCCGTCGGCATGCTGCATGCCGGTCAGGCCGGTCGGGGCCAGCGCCACCGGCATCGCCACCGGCTGGCCGACCATCGTGCTGGCCAGCGTCCGGTTGGTCATGTCCACCGCCACGCGCTGGCGCAGTTTGATCCGGCCGAAGTCGGACTCGTTGGCGCGGTAGGTCGATTCGGTGTAGGAGCCGGAATCCGCGTAATCGTAGAACATCCGCGGCACGCGCCATTCCGCCAGCTGCCGCAGATCCTCGATGCAGGTGACGGGCCGGTCGGTGAACAGGTTCGCCCAGCGCGACGGCGGCCGCGACGAAGGCATGCGAACGGAGGTCATGGGGCGTGTCTCGAACGGTTGCGCGTGAAACGGAAGGGTGTGGATTTGGCCACTCCCTCCGCGCACCGTCAAGCCATGGCTGCGGCAACGCTGCCCCTTGCCCGGTTCACGCGTTCCGGTTCAGCGCGCCGGCTTGGATTTCCGCTTCGGCTTGGCGTGCCCGGACTTCGGCGGCGTCATCATGGCTTTGATCATCGCCGATTGGGCCGTCGCCTGGTTGCGTCTGGCCGCCGACATCGCGGCGGAGGTCCACATGCCGCTGGCGCGGTTGGCCCAGGAGAGCCACGCGCTCATGAAGGGGTTCTTGGTCATCATCGGGCGACTCCGGTACGGGGGACCTCCCAGACAAACAGCGGCGGCTCACCGATGTTGCACTGCACATCCTTGCGCCACCAATCCGCCCAAATTTCCGGCAAAGCCGCCGGAATCTTGGGCAGGAACCGCATGTCCGGTCAGTGCGAGGGCGTGTTCGGCGCTGGCATATCCATTGCGTACAGAGCCGTGGGGCAAGGCGATGCCGGGGGGAACGGGCCGCATGGAAATAGAGCAGCAGACCGGGAAATGTGGGGCGAAGAGCGGGGCGGGCGCCGCCGCGGCGCGGTTCCTCCGCACCGCCAAGCTGTGCCGCATCCGCGACGTCGAACAGCTTCTGGCGGTCAGCGCCCTGGTCCGCGATCTCAGCGCCCTGATCCACGCCCTGCAGAAGGAACGCGGCGCGTCCTCCATCTATCTGGGGTCCAGCGGCAGCCGCTTCGCCGACGACCGCGCCCGCTGGCAGGCCGACGCCAAGGCGCTGGAGGCGGTGCTGCGGGACCGGCTGGATCTGGTGGACGAACAGCTCGACCGCCTCAGTTCCGGCGCGCAGTTCTACAGCCGCGTCGCCATCGCGCTGCATGCGCTGGACGGGTTGCCGGCCCTGCGTGGTCAGGTGTCGTCCCTGGCGCTGGTGCCGCAGGATTCGGTGAAGGCCTTCACCGACATCATCGGCCATCTGCTGTCCGTGGTGTTCGAGGCGGCCGACATCGCCGCCGACCCGGCGATCTCCCGTGCCCTGGTCGCCCTGTTCAACATGGTCCAGGGCAAGGAATTCGCCGGGCAGGAGCGGGCGACCGCCAGCGCCGGCTTCTCGCGCGGGCGCTTCGACGGGGCGGAGCATGCCCGCCTCATCCATCTGATCGACGCCCAGAACCGTGCCTTCCGCATCTTCGCGGAGTTCGCCGATCCCGGCCACGCCGCCGCCTTCCGCACCGCCCTGGCCGACCCGGCGGTGGCGGAGGTGGAGCGGATGCGCGCGGTGGCGCTCTCCGACGATGCCCGCCACGGCGAGCTGTCAGGCATCACGCCGGAGGCCTGGTTCGAACGCTCCACCCGCCGCATGGATCTGCTGAAGACGGTGGAGGACCGGCTGACCGAGGATCTCCGCCACCTGTGCGAGGCGAAGCTGGCCCAGGCCCGCGCCGATCTGGAACAGGCGGACGGCCGCGCCCCCGACGCGGTGGTGCCGGTCGCCATGGTGCTTGTCGATGCCGATCCTGGTCTTTCCGGCCAGGACGCCACCGGCCTCTATGCCCCCGACGGGCTGCGGCCGAAGCTGATGCGCTCCGTCCTCGACGTCGTCCAGGCCCAGTCGCAACGCCTGCGCGACGTCAGCCTGGAACTGGAGACCGCCAAGGCGGCGCTCAACGAGCGCAAGGTGATCGACCGCGCCAAGGGCCTGCTGATGTCCACCCGCAACCTGTCGGAGGAGGAGGCCTACAAGCTGATCCGCAAGACGGCGATGAACCAGAACAAGCGCATCATCGAGGTGGCGGAGGCCATCCTCAGCATGTCCGACATCCTCCGGGGCGTCACGGCGGCAGGAGGAACCGCAGGGGGGTGAACCCGATTACTGCACCGTCCGTACCGGCGAGAAGGGCAGCCCCGCCTGATCCAGCGCCCGGTCGATCACCTCTTCGGACTTCTGGTCGAACAGCTGCAGCAGCAGGTCGTCGACCATCCAGTCGTTGGTGGGCGTGCAGGCGGTGAACAGCTCGCTGATGACCTCCGACTGGAAGTCCTCGCGCCGGTCGTCGCCGCCGTCATACTCCATCCGCTTGGCAACGCCGACCGCGACCTGGAACGGGTGGGTCAGGCCGGGGGCGACGGTCGCCTTCTTCATCAGCGCCGCCATGCCCAGCTCGCCGTCGTCCCAGGCCAGCCGGCGGGCATTCTCCTGCGGGATGCCGGCGCGCAGCGCCATGCCGGCGACGAACAGTTCGAGGTCGCCGGCGCACAGCGCTCTGAAAAGCAGGACCGGTGTCAGCCGGCGATTCGTGTGCAGCCACTGGATCACTGCGTCGATGTCCTCGGCCCCGCGCAGCACCGGGCGCAGCATGCGCATGGTCGCCGCCTCCCGCCCGCGCTCCACCAGCCGTTCGACCAGCTCGCGCGACAGGCCATGCGCCTGCATCAGCGTGGTGCGCATGCTGTCGGAGACGAAGGCGACCACCCGCTCCACCATCGCCAGCGACAGTCCGGGGCGGGTCGCCGCCGCCTCGCTGACCATGCGGACGCGGCCGAAGCGGTCGAGCGCGCGGCTCATCGCGCTGTCCGGCACCTCGGCGCCGTCGTTGCGCAGCAGCGCGGTCACCGCGATCACGTTGCCGCGCTCGGCGATCGCGCCGGAGACGCGAGCCGACACCTTGGACCGGCTGGCGACCGCCACATGCTTGCCGGCATCGGGATCGGACAGCACGTCCAGCAGCAGGTCGTCGGTCAGCCCGGCGGCATCGCGCAGGATGGGGAAGGCCACCCGCCCGACGTCGCGCACCAGGCGCTCCGCCAAGTCTTCGGTCAGCAGCGGGCTGTTGCGCAGCTGCCAGGCCACCGCCTCGCGCACCGCCACCTGGGCGTCGCCGGCAAAGCAATGCACCACCTCGATCGCCAGCGACCGTTCGGCCGGGCTGAGCGCGCCCGACTCCAGGTCGTGGAACAGCTTGTTCATCGTCTCGATCCGCGTTTCCGCGTTCGGCGCGACGAGCAGCCGCTCCACGTCCTTGGACGACAGGCCATTGGGGTGGGGGGCGTCGGGGTGGGCGGCGGCGTGTGGCATCATGGCACCCGGCTGCGGCATCGGAGAAAACCTTCGCTCAATCGAAGTCGAGGCAGGAATAACGGACCATGTCGCCCCAAAGCCGGTCGAGCCGGCGGAGCGTACGGTAGCTGGCCTTCAGGTCGCGGACCTCGGTCTCGTTGCGGACCAGCGCCTCGGCCTGCGCCTGTTCCATCCGCCGCAGCCCCTCCCACAGCTCCCGACCCTTGTCGGTCAGCTGGAGGCGGGCGGTGCGGCGGTCGCGCTGGTTGGCGGCCCGGTTGATGTATCCGGCATCGACCAGGATCTTCAGGCTGTAGGAGGCGTTGGAGCCCAGGTAGTAGCCGCGCTCCATCAGGTCGCGGACCGACAGCTCGTCCTCGCCGATCAGCATGATCATCAGCGCCTGCACCGGCCCGATGTCCTCGATGCCCTGCTTGGACAGCCCGACACGGACGACATCGAGATAGCGGCGGTGCATCCGCTCGATCAGGCGCGCCATGCCGTGGAAGTCGGCGAGGTCGAGAGCCTCGCCGGGCTTGCCGCCGGTGGATTTGTCGTCCGGTCCCGGTTCGGGCGCGTCGTCGTCGTCCCAGTTCAGGTTGCTCATCGCGTCCATGATCCCGGCTCTAGCATTGCCGTCGTCCTTCCTGCTGACTCACTCCGCCGCGGCGGCAAGGCCGCGGAAGCCGTTGGGGTGTGCGCTGCGCCACGCCCAAGCGCTGCCGATGATGCTGTCCAGCTCCGGAAAGCGCGGCTGCCAGCCGAGGTCGCGGCGGATGCGCTCCGACGAGGCGATCAGCACCGGCAGGTCGCCGGGGCGGCGCGGGCCGAGCTTCACGGGCACTTTGCGGCCGGTGATGCGCTCCACCGACGCGATCACCTCGCGCACGCTGTAGCCGGTGCCGTTGCCGAGGTTGTAGCGGACCGACCGCTCGTCCAGCACGTCCAGCACCCGCAGGTGGGCGTCGGCCAGATCGCAGACATGGATATAGTCGCGGATACAGGTTCCGTCGCGGGTCTGATAGTCGTCGCCGAAGATTTCGATGTGCGGGCGCTTGCCGGTGGCGGCGTCCATCACCAGCGGGATCAGATGCGTCTCCGGGCTGTGATCCTCGCCCAGCTTGCCATTCGGATGGGCACCGGCGGCGTTGAAGTAGCGCAGGCAGGCGGAGCGCAGACCATGGCAGCGGTCGGCCCAATGCAGGGCGCGCTCGATCATGAACTTCGATTCGCCATAGGGGCTGCCGGGATCGATCGCCTCGTCCTCGTCGATCGGGATGCGCTTGGGCGAGCCGAACAGGTTGGCGGTGGAGGAGAAGACCAGCTTCATCACCCCCGCCTTCACCGCGGCGCGGATCAGGTTCAGCGAGGTGACGGTGTTGCCGTGCAGGTAGGCGTGCGGGTCGCGCATCGATTCGCCGACCACCGACAATGCCGCGAAGTGGAACACCGCATCGAAACGCCATTGCCCGAACACGCGGGCCAGCGCCGCCTCGTCGGCCAGATCGGCCTGGACGAAGGTCGCCTCGGCCGGCACCGCCGCGGCATGGCCCTGGCGCAGATTGTCGAACACCACGACCCGGTGGTCGCGGTCGAGAAGCTCCGCCACGCAATGGCTGCCGACATAGCCGGCGCCGCCGGTAACGAGAATGGTTTTCGAGGTCGTCATGGAGAATGGGTTTCCTTGAACCGGTTTTCGGGCCGCAGCCTGAATCGGGCGGCCGGCATGGTGGAAGGAAAGCGGGGGGCGGTGCAGGGCAGGCTGGATGGGGGGATCGCGGCGCCTTGCGAAAAACTCATGCGGCGCAGCATGCACGATGTCGGATGCGTCTGACCAGATGGCTGCAAAAACTTCCACCAACGGCCTAAGACCTTCGGTAAGGCGCTGTTTTCTTGTTTCTTGTCAGCGGTTTACCTGGGCCTTGGTACCCCTTTTTCGGTTGCTGGAAAGGGGTGCGGGCCGAAACTTGTCACACGTCCCTAAAATGTCCTCGGTGTAAAGCTTAAGCGTGCCAAGTCCGCCGACGCCTCCCCCCGCGTCTGGATCTGTTCAACCATAGGCGACTGCCCGTTCCAGGGTCGGCCGCATCCGGCATTCCCCCCAGCCGGCTTCCTGTCCCGCGTGTCGTCGCCGCCGGCAGCTTTTTCCGTTTGTGCCCTTTTCCAGCGCCGCGCGAGCCGGCGAGTCCTCCATCAGGAAGGATCGACTATGAGTTCCGTGGATCGGCCCCTGCTGACCCAAGCCTACCGGAAGATCGGACAGGGCCTGCTGCTGGCCGGCATCCTCAGCCTGTTCGTGAATGTCCTGATGCTGGTGCTGCCGCTCTTCACCATGCAGGTCTACGACCGGGTGATGAGCAGCCGCAGCCTGGAAACGCTGACGATGCTGGCGATCATCGCGGTGGGGGCGCTGGCGCTGTACGGCGTGCTGGACTTCATCCGCGCCCGCGCCTTCCTGGTGACCAGCGCCGTGATCGCGCACCGCTTCAACGTCCCGGCGCTGGAGGCGTCCATCGTCGACGCGCTGTCGGGGGGCCCGCGCAATGCGGCGCAGACCATGCGCGACCTGAACGACCTGCGCAGCTTCATGACCAGCAGCGCGGTGACCGCCCCGCTGGAGCTGGCCTGGGCGCCGATCTTCCTGGCGATCCTGTTCCTGCTGCACCCGGTCTATGGCGTGCTCGCCATCATCTCGGCGCTGGTGCTGCTGGTGATGGGCGTGCTGACCGACATGCTGACCCGCCGGCCGATGGCCCAGGCGAACGAGGCCTCGGCCCGCGTCTTCGCCGACATCGCCGGCACCGTCCGCCATGCCGAAGCCATCGAGGCGATGGGCATGCTGCCGGCCCTGGCCCGGCGCTGGCAGGCGGCGCAGAGCGGATCGGCCGGAATGATCGACCGCGGCGCCACCCTGTCGCGCGGGCTGGCGGCGTCCTCCCGTTCCTTGCGGATGATCCTGCAGGTCGGCGTGATCGCGGCCGGCGCGACACTGGTGATCGACAATCTGGTGACCCCCGGCAGCATGATGGCCGCCGGCCTCATCACCGGGCGGCTGCTGCATCCCTTCGAACAGCTGGTGGACGGCTGGCGCCAGTGGGTGAAGGCGCTGGAGGCGCACCGCCGCATCCGCGACCTGCTGAACAACGGCGCCTCCGCCCGCTCCACCATGCCGCTGCCGCAACCCGCTGGCGCGCTGACCGTCGACCGCGTCACCCACGTGCCGGCCGGGCTGAACCGCCCGGTGCTGCGCAACGTCTCCTTCGCGATCGAGGCGGGGGAGGTGCTGGGCGTCATCGGCCCGTCGGGGGCCGGCAAATCGACGCTGGCCCGCCTGCTGGTCGGCGTCTGGCAGCCGACAGCCGGCGGCATCTATCTGGACGGCACCAGCACCTATCTTTGGGAGCGCGAAAGCTTCGGAAAGTACGTCGGCTACGTGCCGCAATCGGTTGCCCTGCTGGACGGCACCATCGGCGAGAACATTTCCCGCATGGCCAGCGCCGATCCGGCGGAGATCGTCCGCGCCGCCCGGCTGGCGGGGGTGCATGAGATGATCGGCCGCTTGCCCTTCGGCTACGACACGCCGGTGGGCGATAGCGCCTTTTCCCTGTCCGGCGGTCAGCGGCAGCGCATCGCGTTGGCCCGCGCCCTGTTCGGCCGTCCGCGCCTGCTGGTGCTGGACGAGCCCAACTCCAACCTCGACCATGAGGGCGAGCAGGCCCTGCTGAACGCCGTTCACAAGGTGAAGGCAGACGGCACGACGGTGGTGATGATCGCCCACCGCCCGTCCATCGTCGCCATCGCCGACAAGCTGGTGGTGATGAAGGAGGGCGCCGTCGAGCATTTCGGCGCCCGCAGCGACGTCCTGAAACTGGTGCAGCCGGGCGGCGTCCCCGCCGGCGTGACCCGCCTCGTCCGCAGCGGAGAACAGCGATGACCGGCGAAACGCCCCTTCTGTCGTCCCAGCCCGTCTGGACCGCGACCATCGACATGGCGCCGGCCGAACCGTCGCTGCGCGGCACCGCCCTGGCGGGTGCGCTGGCCGTGCTGGTGGGATTCGGCGGTTTCCTGACCTGGGGCTTCACCGCCAGCCTGGACAGCGCCGCACTGGCCGCCGGCACGGTGATGGTGGAAAGCCACCGCAAGACCGTCTCCCATCTGGAGGGTGGCATTCTGCGCGACCTGCTGGTCAAGGACGGCGACCTCGTGCAGGCCGGTCAGGTGCTGCTGCGGATGGATTCCACGCAAAGCCAGGCCGTGGTCGCGCAGTTGCAGGGGCAGTACTGGACCGCATTGGCAAAGATGGGCCGACTGCGTGCCGAACAGTCGGACGCGCCGAATCCCCTGTTCGCCGAGGAACTGGTTAAGGCCGCCCGCGACAACCCGGTGGCTGCCGAGGCAATGGCGGTGGAGGAACGGCTGTTCCGGTCCCGCCATGACAGCTACGAGGCCCAGCTGGGTATCCAGCGCAAGCAAATCTCCCAGCTGCGCGACGAGATCGTGGCGCTGGAGTCCCAGCGCGTCGCCACCGCCGACCGGCTGCGCTACACCCAGGACGAGTTGCGGGTGGTGCAGGGCCTGCTGGCGAAGGGATACGAGCGCAGGCCGCGGATGCTGGAACTTCAGCGGAATGTCGCCGACTCCGAAGGCCGGCTGGGCGAGCTGATGGCGAACAAGTCCAAGGCGGAACAGGCGATTGCCGCCGCCGAACTGACCATGATCAACATCGGCAACACCCGCCGATCCGAGGTCTCGACCGACCTGCAGGCGGCCCAGGCCAGCGTTTCCGACCTGTCGGAACGCCTGCGCAGCGCCGACGACGTGCTGTTGCGACAGGCGGTGACCGCACCGCAGGCCGGGCGCGTCACCGGACTGAAGTTCTTCACCTCCGGCGGCGTGATCCCTGCCGGCGCCGGCATCCTCGACATCGTGCCGCAGGACGACGCCATGATTGTGGAGGCGCGGGTTTCCCCGCACGACGTTCAAAATGTGGAAGTCGGCAGCAAGGCCATGGTGAAGCTGACCGGCTACCGCCAACGCGCCGTGCCGCCGGTGGCGGGACAGGTGGTGTCGCTGTCGGCCGACCAACTGGAGGACGAGCGCACCGGCGCCTATTACTTCGCGGCCCGGATCAGCATGGATGCGGCGGAGTTGAAAGCTTTGCCCAATGTCGAGCTGCATCCCGGCATGCCGGCCGAAGTGATGATCCATGGCCATGCCCGCCGCGCCATCGATTACTTCCTGACACCGCTGACCGACGGCCTGCAGAGGGCCTTCCGCGAGCGGTAAGCGGAACCGCGATCCCCCCGGCCCTCCCCCGTTCGGGCCGGTGTGGGCTGGGGTCCTTGCCTGGGCGTCCATCCCCTGACAAGCGGCCCCGTGGAAGGGCCGGCGTCCCCCACGCCGGCCCTTTTGCATGTCCGGGGCAGGAATTTTACGGATTTATTGAGACCGATTCGGCCGTCACTTGCATACCAGAGTACTGCCGCATGAATTTTGTGAGTTTTCGCCGAAGTCGTTCTTTATTCATTGGTCTACGCCTACATCCGCGATGTTGGCGGTGATCCGAAAGGGTTTTCCGCTGTGGCTTTGGATGGACCATCCGTTTTTAAAAACCTTCCTTTAACGATTTGGGATTTTTCCTGAGAATCCAGCCGGTCCGCGGCTTTTCTGTGGCGGAAAGGCGGGGCAGACCATCATTTTTTAAAACGGAAACTGCTTAGAAATTCGATGCAAATCAGACTAACTGTCTTTTTGAAAATATCGACAATGTGTTCTACTGAAAGAATCCGCTGTCTTGACTCAACTTTCTCTTCCATGTGCCCGAGTTTTATCACACTATCCCCTCGATAGATTTGGTTACACCGAAAGGCGAGCTCAGCCTTTCGAGCGAGGCCGAAAGACGGCCCAACAATCCCAATTACATCGCAAGGAGACACCTACGATGGCTACGGTTCCTGGGGGCAGCTACGACGTGCATGTCGGCACGAATCATGACGATCTGCTGGTTGGCGGGCAGGGGAACGACCTGGTGCTGGGGGGCAACGGGAACGACACTCTGCTCGGCGGTGATGGACATGACGCTCTGTTCGGGGGGAACGGTGCGGACGTGATCCATGGCGGTACCGCGGCGGACGTGCTGCTGGGGGGTAACGGCAACGACGTCATCGACGGCGGTTCGGGCGACGACATCATCCTGGGGGGGAGTGGTGATGACGTTCTGATCGGTGGCGCCGGTCGCGACGTGCTGGACGGCGGCAACGGCAATGACGTGCTGTCCGGGGGGGACGGCAACGACATTCTGACCGGCGGCAAGGGTGACGACATCCTGTCCGGCGGCGGCCACGACGACATCCTCGACGGCGGCAAGGGCAACGACATCCTGCATGGCGGCACCGGCAACGATATGCTGTCCGGCGGCGATGGCAACGACGTGCTGTTCGGCGACGACGGCAACGACATCCTGGACGGCGGCAAGGGCAACGACATCCTGTCCGGCGGCGCCGGCCACGACGTCTTCATCTTCTCCGGCGGCGGCGGCCAGGACGTGGTCCTGGACTTCAAGGCCGGCGAGGACGTCCTGCAGATTTCCCGCAACATCAATGGTTTGAAGGTGACCGACGCCGCCGATCTGGCCGCCCGCGTCACCGACCAGCATGGCGATGCCGTGATCGACCTCGGCCATGGCGACAGCATCACGTTGAAGGGTGTCTCTGCTGCGGACATCCACAACCATCCGAACGACTTCTTCGTCATCCACTAACAGTGTGCGGAAAAAGTCTCGTTGGAGGCCAAGAGCTACAATATGCGGTGTTCGCCTTTGTGGGTCGGCCACAACATAAAGGCCCCCCTACCTCCTTTGCCCGACTTTTTCCGCAGCCTGCTAACCGGGCACTGATCGAGCGACGCTTTTCAAGCGACGCCTGAGAAGGACGGACCGGTGGTGTCAAAGCCGCCGCCGGTCCCCCTTTGCCCGAAGTCCGCCTTTTCGAATTTCAAACCCATCGACGCTGCCGGAATCCCAATCAATGACCGTCATCGCCGTCCTGCCGAATTCGGTGTCGATCGCCCCCGCCCAACGTCTGGCGCTGGGCCGCCGCTTCCTCCTCGTCTCTTGGACGATGGATGGGACGATGGACGGCACGACCGATGCCGTCGGTTCGATCACGCCGAGCGTCGACGGCGAGCCGGTGCGTCCGCCCTTCACCACGCTGACCGTCGACACCGGCTGGGGCGGGCGGCGTGTTTTGTCGATCCTGCCGGCACCGCGCGACCCGCGGATGCCCATCCATTTCATCGCCAACAACCGTGTGATCGCCGAGCTTCGCACCGAATCCGGCGCCGCCGATCTGGACCCTGCCGGACTGCTGGGCAGCCTGGACGGTGCCGCCCGGCTGCGGGTGTTGCGCTTCCTGTTCGACTTCGCCTGCTCCACCCCGGCGCTTCGCCGCGATGCCGCCTTCGCCGCGCTGTGCCGCCGGCTGGTGCTGGACCGTGCGGCGGAGCCGGCCGATCTGGCGGTCCGCGCGACGGCGGGCGGTGGCCTTCTCCTGTGTGCCGGCGCGCTGTCCGGCCGCTTCGGCACCATTAGCGGTCTGGTGGTGCTGTCGCCGAACGCGGTGGCGCGGGCGCCCTTCGACGCCTGCATAGGACCCGATCCGGCGGGGAAAGGGCGCATCGTCTTCGACCTGCTGATCGACCGTGATCTGTGCGCGCCGGGCAACCTGCTGGTGGTGCTGGGCGCCAACGGCGTCGCCTGCCGCCGCTTCCCCGGCGAGCCGGTCGGCCTGCCGACCCTGACCGACCGGCTGAACGCCCGTCCCGACACCCCGGCCGCGCTTCGCCACTATCTGCTGACCTGCCTTGCCCAGCGTGGCCGTAGCGATGCGTCCGCCGCATCGGCGGTCAGCGAGTTGCAGGCGCTGGCCCCGCTGCCGCGCCGGCAGGCCGCCGATGCCAAGCGGCCAATCGGCGCCTCGCTCGACCTCGCGGTTCCCGCGTCGGACGGCGGGCTGTTCCTCGCCGGATGGCTGCACGATCCGCATGGGCTGGCGGCGGAACTGGTGGTGCGCACCCCCTTCGGCGGCGAGCGCCGGGTGGAACGCTTCGCCCACCGCTTCCCGCGCGAGGATGTCGCCAAGCTCTACGGCACGGCCGGCATCGACCGCAGCGGCTTCGTCTTGCACCTGCCGGGCCTGCCCGAACCGGCGGAAGCGCTTCAGGTGACGGCGGAGCTTCGGCTGGCATCGGGCGGTGCCCTGCGTCTCGTCCCGCCACCGCGTCCGCGCGCCCATGCCGACGCCCGCGCCGCCGTGCTGGGCAGCCTGCCGCCGCGTTTCGCCACACCGGAGTTGCTGGAGACCGTCATCGGCCCGGCCGTCGCCCCGCTGCACGCCGCCCATCTCGCCACCCGTGGTGAGCCGGAATTGGTCGTTTATGGCGAGCGCAAGGCCAAGCCCGCGGTGTCGGTCATCATCCCACTCTACCGCACGCTGGAATTCCTGCGCTTCCAGATCGCCTGCTTCGCCACCGATCCGACGATGGCCAATACCGAACTGGTATTCGTGCTCGACAGCCCGGAGCAGCGCGACGAGGTGGTGCATCTGCTGCGCGGCTTCCATGGCCTCTATGGCCTGCCGATGCTGCTGTTGGTGCAGAGCGCCAATTACGGATACTCCGCCGCCAACAACGCCGGCGTCGCGGTGGCCCGCGCCAACCGCCTGCTGTTCCTCAATTCCGATGTGGTGCCCGACCGCGCCGGCTGGCTGCCGCAGCTGGTTGCGGCGCTGGAGGAACGTCCCGGCATCGGTGCGGTGGGTCCGAAGCTGCTGTTCGATGACGACAGTCTCCAGCATGCCGGCCTTTATTTCGACCGCGACCTGCAGGGCGCTTGGTACAACCATCACTACTTCAAGGGACTGCCGCGTGACTTTGCCGCCGCCTGCCGGCCACGGTCGGTACCCGGCGTTACCGGCGCGTGCCTGCTGACCACGCGCGCCGCCTACAGCGCCGCCGGCGGCTTCTGCGAAGACTACATCATCGGCGACTTTGAGGATTCGGACCTCTGCCTGCGCATCCGCGGACAGGGTCTCGACATCCGCTATGCCCCGGCGGTGGAGCTGTACCATCTGGAACGCCGCTCCATCGGCCGGCACCAGGGCTACACCCGCGGAGTCGCCTCCGAATACAACCGCTGGCTCCATGGCCGCCGCTGGGCCGACCGCATGGCCGAGCTGATGGCGCGCGACTGGTACGCCGACGACGAGGTGCGGCCGTCCAACACCGGCCGCACCCGCAAGACAGCACAGGTGACCCGATGAATGCGATCGTGCCGACCCCGCAGCTTGCCGTCCTGCGCCGCCAGACCGATCCGCAGCTGGAATGGCTCTGCGCGCAGATCGCGCGCAACCGCTTCCTGCCGGTACCGCCGCCCGAGCTGCACTTCATCGGCGATGGCGATTTCCGCGCCATCGGGGCGGAGTTCCTGCGCCATTTCGTCCGTCTCGGCGGCCTGCGCCCCGACCACAAGGTGCTGGAGATCGGCTGCGGCGTCGGGCGCATGGCGCTGCCGCTGACCCAGTATCTGGACTCCTCCTACGACGGCATCGACATCGTGCTGGACGGCATCCGCTGGTGCGCGTCGACCATCACGCCGGCTTATCCGGAGTTCCGCTTCCACCATCTCGACGTCGCCAACGGCCTGTACAATCCCGATGGCCGGATCGAGGGGGAGACGGCGACGCTGCCCTTCAAGGCGGCGGCTTACGACTTCGTCATCCTGACCTCGGTCATCACCCATCTGCGCACGGCCGATACCGAGCGTTACGCGGCGGAGATCGCGCGGGTGCTGAAGTCGGGCGGGCGCTGCTTCCTCAGCCTGTTCCTGGCCGACGCCACCGCCCGCGCCGGCATCGCCAAGGGCACCGCGCGGCCGCCGTTCCGCGATGCGCCGGACATGGAGTTGCTGGCCGATCCGGAGCACCCCAACGCCGCCGTCGCCTATGACGAGGCGTTCCTGCTTGGCCGCTTCGCCGCCCATGGCCTGCGCCCGGCGCGTCCGGTGATGCGCGGGCATTGGAGTGGCCAGCGCGAGGCGGAGAATTTCCAGGACCTGCTGGTTCTGGAGAAGGGGAGCGTGCCATGAGCCGCCGCCGCCTTCCGCTTCTTCCCGCCAACCACCCCGGATTGGGTCACGCTGCCGCGCGACCCGCCCCGCGCCAGCCGGCGCGTCCGCTGGTTGCCGCCCGGCCGCCGCGGGTGCTGCTGATCGCGCACAACCATCCGAGCCTGCATCCCGGCGGCACCGAGATCTTCGCGCACGAGCTGTTCGGCGGCCTGAAGGCGGCGGGGGCGGAGTGCCTGTTCCTGGCCTGCACCAACGACACCCACCGTGCGCCGCGTCCCGGCACCGGCTTCCAGACGCTGGGCCGCAGCGCCGACGAGGTGCTGCTGTGGGCCGGCCATTTCGACCATTTCCACCAGAGCCAGATCGACCTGCACGGGCTGGTCCCCGACCTGTCCAACCTGCTGCGTGCCTTCCGGCCCGACATCGTGCATGTGCATCACACGCTGCTGCTGGGCGTGGAGATGCTGTTCCTGATCCGCCGTGTCTGCCCGGATGCGAAGATCGTTTATACCCTGCACGACTATTACCCGATCTGCGCCAACGACGGACAGATGGTCACCCCGCCGCGCGGCGAGGGTGGAGCGCGCGCTCTCTGCACCAAGGCGTCGCCGGATGCCTGCCACCGTTGTTTCCCCGACCGGCCGGCCGATCAGTTCCTGCTGCGCGAGAAGCACATCAAGGCGATGTTCGGGCTGGTCGACCACTTCCTGGCGCCCAGTCGCTTCCTACGCGACCGCTATGTCGCCTGGGGTCTCGATCCCAACCGGATCGAGGTGATGGCGAACAGCCGCCCGGCTGTTGAGCCGGCCCCGGCGCGCGACCTCGCCCCCGGTGCGGCGCGCGACTCTTTCGCCTATTTCGGCAACCTGAATCCGTTCAAGGGCGTCACCGTGGCGCTGGATGCCGTCGCCCGCATGGCGCGGCAGGGCCTGTCCCCGTCGCTGGCCGTGCATGGCGGCAGCCTCTATCAGGCACCGGAGTTCCGCCAGCGGGTGGCCGATGGCTTCGACGCGACGAACGGCCTCGCCACCGCGCATGGTCCCTATCGGCCGCAGGAGATGCCGGCGCTGATGGCCGCCGCCGACTGGGTGGTGATGCCGTCGATCTGGTGGGAAAACGCGCCGCTGGTGATCCAGGAGGCATTCCAGCACCGCCGGCCGGTCATCGTCAGCGGCATCGGCGGCATGGCGGAGGCGGTGCGCGACGGCGTCGACGGCCTGCATGTCCGCCCCAACGACCCCGCCGACCTCGCTCGCGTCATGACCCGCGCGATGACCGAACCCGATCTGTGGGAGCGGCTTTCGGCCAACATCCCCGTCGTCCGCCCGACGGAGGAGGCCGCCTCGCTCCACCTCGCGCTTTACGGCGAACTTCTGTCGCCCGCACCCGCCGCTCTTATCCAGGGGAATTGCACCCGATGAAGGACCGCAGCACCAAGGCCGACATCACCGCCGCCGTCCTGCTGGACGAGGACACGCTGATGCTGTTCGGCGCCATCGACCAGCCCCTGCCGGCCGACAGCGTCGTGATGCTGGACGGCATGATCGACGGGCGTTTCCGTGGTGGCTGCTGGGTCGACGGGGCGGGGGAGCGCTGGTTCCTGGGCGCCATCCGCGTCACCGGGCTGGCCCACATGCGCCCATCCCGCATCGAGATCGAGGACGCCCAGGGCAAGCACCTGCTGCTGCCGCGCCTGTCCAATGTCCGTACCAATCCGGCCCATCTGGTCGCGGCATTGCGCGAGGTGCAGCCGCAGTCGCTTGGTGTGGCGCTGGACGTCGCCGTGACCCTGCTGTCCGGCCCAGAGATGGGCGAGGGCGAGGCGGGGGATGGCGACCGACGCACCCGGCTGCTGTCGGGGCTCGCACATGAAGCCTCCCGCCCCGATGGCTTCGCCGAGGTGCTGGGCCGCTTCCGCGATGGCGCGCTGATGGTGCAGGGCTGGTCGCACGGCTTCCCGGCCGGTGCGTCCCATGTGCTGGTCGAGGCCGAGGATCTGCGCCCGCACGCCAGCGCCGCCGCCCCCTTCCACCGCCCGGACCTGCCGGACGACGCCTCCGGTCTGCTGACGGTTCTGGAAGGGCCGGTCGCCGCCCCGGACACCATCCGCCGCATCCATTTCCGTGCCGCCGACGGCTGGCGCCATCTGGCGATTTTCGAACACCGGCAGCTTCTGGCCGACGGCGTCGCCTCCGCCCATGCCCGCGACATGCTGGGTCAATTGCAGGGCGATGCCGCCCGCCGTGGTGTCGCCGCCGCCATCGCCGCCCGCTACAACGGGGTGGAGACGGTGTCGCAGATCCAGGCGCTGGTGCGCATGGGGTTGGACATGGCGGTAAGGGTTCCGGGCGCCGGGCTGTTCGTCTGCGGCTGGCTGCTCGATCCCACCCAGGCGGTCCGCGCGGTGACGGTGAAGGGTGCCGGCATGACGGCGCGTCTGGACACCGACTGGTCGCGGCTGGCCCGCAAGGACGTGTCCGAGGCATTCTCCTGTGATCCGCTGTTCGCCGGCCGCTTGGTTCCGGGCAATGACGCCCACGGCTTCACCGCCTTCGCCCGCGAGCCGGCCGGCATCGCTGCCAACGCCGAGTTCCATCTGGAACTGACGCTCGCCGACGGCATCGCCTTCCTGCCGCTGCCCTGCCAGCCGCCGAGCGGCGATTCGCTGCGCCGGATGCTGGGGGCGGTCAATCCGGACAGCCCCTCCATCGACCGCATCGTCGCCACCCACCTGGGGCCGATGCTGCGCACCGCGGCGTCCGGGCAGCCGGCCCCCTCCTCCGTCCTGCACCCGATGGGCCGCGCGTTGAAGAGCCCGCGCGTGTCGGTGGTTCTGCCGGTCTGCGACGGACGCGAGGATGTCGACCTGAACCTCGCCCGTATGGCCAACGACCCGGACTTCGCCGAGGCGGAAATCCTGGTGGTGGCCGGCACCGGCACGCATGAACGTCTGGCCGGCATGGTCCGACAGGCCGCCGGCTTCTACCGTCTCTCGGTCGGCTTCGTCGCGGCACCCATGGCCGCCGACCCGTTCGACGCGGTCGCCGCAGCCCTGCCGCATGCCCGCGCCGACCGCGTCCTGCTGCTCTCCCCGTCGGTGCTGCCGACCGAGCGTGGCTGGCTGTCGGCGCTGGAGCGTGCGATCCGCAAGCCGAACGCCGTCGGCTCCGCCGCGCTGGCGCCGGTGATGGCCAGCCCGACCCTGCTGTATGAGGATCATTCGGTCCGCTTTGCCGGCATCGTCGCGGTGGAAGGGCCGGGCGGCGGGGTCACCTACGAGCGCCGCTTTGCCGGCTACCCGCGCGACTGGCTGAAGGAGCAGGAGGCGTCGGCAGTCGATGCCGCCTCGGCCGACTGCGCACTGCTGCCGCGCGAACTTCTGGTGCGCGCGATGGCCGACGGCGGCCGCTATCTCGCGCCGGAGCCGAAGGGGCTGGACCTGTGCCTGCGGGTTCGGGCGGCCGGCGGGTCCTGCCTGTGGCTGCCGAAGATCCGGCTGGTGGCGGTCGACGAACAACCCCGCAATGCCCGCGATCCCCGGCTGGAGCGCATGAGCGCGCTGGTCGACGAATGGAACTTCGCCGAGCGCTGGAAGGCGTCCATCGCGGCCTAAGTTATTGCCCCTACTCAGTTTCTCACCACCCCCGCTTAGGACAAACGGTCACCCGATGAGCAAGACCAAGCGCGCGCTGATCATCAGCCATGGCCACCCCTCCTTCTCGCTGGGCGGGGGTGAGGTCGCCTCCTACAACCTGCACAACGGCCTGCATGACCTGCCGGGCTGGGAGAGCCATTATCTCGCCCGCGTGGCGCCGCCCATCGCCCAGCACCGCGGCTCCGCCCTGATGGCTCTGCGCCAGAAGGAGCGGGAGGTGCTGTATTACGCCAACGACTACGACCATTTCCGCCTGTCCAACCGCAACCTGCCGGGGCTGGAGAAGGATTTCGTCCGCTACGTCCGCGACCTTCAGCCGGACGTGGTGAACTTCCACCATTTCCTGGGGCTGGGGATCGAGACGATCCAGGCGGTGCGCCAGGCCCTGCCGCGCGTTCCCATCGTGGTGACGCTGCACGAATACCTGTCGATCTGCCACCACCACGGCCAGATGGTGAAGACCAGCCGCAACACGCTGTGCTACCGCGCCAGCCCGGCCGACTGCGCCGGCTGCTTCCCGCACATCGGCGAGGCGGAGTTCTTCAAGCGCGAGCTGTTCCTGAAGACCTTCCTGGAGCAGGCGGACTTCTACATCAGCCCGTCGAACTTCCTGATCGACCGCTATGTCGACTGGGGGCTGCCGCGCGAGAAGTTCCGCATGATCGAGAACGGCCTGACCATCGAGGGTATCGCCCCGCCGCGCCCGGTCACGCGCGCCGGCAAGCGCAACCGTTTCGCCTTCTTCGGCCAGCTGACCGAGTTCAAGGGCGCCCATCTGCTGGTGGAGGCGGTGTCCCGCATCTCCGACAAGGCTTGGGGCGAGGACGGCGCGCTGATGATCTTCGGCGGGAATCTGGAACGCCAGCCGGAGGCCTATCAGAAGCGCTTCAACGACGCAGTCGAGAAGGCCGGCGACCGGGTGCGCTTCTACGGCAGCTACCGGTCGGCCGAGCTGCCGGGCCTGATGAAGGACGTCGATTGGATGATCATCCCGTCGATCTGGTGGGAGAACTCCCCGGTCGTCATCCAGGAGGCCTTCCTGCATGGCCGCCCGATCATCGCCAGCAACATCGGCGGCATGGCGGAGAAGGTGACCCACGGCGTCGACGGCCTGCATTTCCGCAACGGCAGCGTCGAGGATCTGGTGGACCGCATGACGGAAGCGCTGACCACGCCCGATCTATGGGACCGTCTGCGCCTGCGCATCCGCCGCCCCATTGACCGCGCCGAATGCGCCCGTCAGCACTCGGAAGTGTTCGACGCGCTGCTGGCCGCAGGCGGTGCCGCGGCCTCGATGCCTGAGCGGGCGGTGGCGCAGCGGTCGTGATGAAGGAATGTTGTAATGCGCTGTGATATTTTCGAATACGCAGAATATTTTGTTCCGCATGAAGCCGAATAGATTGATAATGTTGGATAAAAATTCGCAGAACCTATAGAACAGGTCCTGTGTAGAGATTCGACTTTGCCCGGCGGTTATCCGGGCACCATCCGCTCCTATTGTCGCCCAACCCAGGGAGAGCCGCCGTGGCCAACATCCTCGTCATGATTCCGTCGGGCGAAGTCTACGATCACGACTGCGTGCGTTGGTACAGCTACCAGGACATTCAGCGCAGCATCGATCACTATCACAACATCGGTGACGCGTTCGTCTTCGACTCTTCGTTGAAGCTTCTGACCTACGACAAGCTGGACGTGCTGGAGATCCGCGAGTTCCGGCAGGAGGTGGTCGACCGGATCAACGCGGAATACGACTACGTCTTCCTGCGCGGCAGCAACTACATCCATGATTCGATGGACTGGCCGGCGGCGACCATCCAGGTGTTGGCGAAATTGCGCATTCCCGTCATCGCCTTCGGCGTCGGTGCCCAGGCGCCGGCCACCGGCAAGCTGACGCTGACCGAGGAAAGCAAGCGCATCTGGCGGATGATCGCCGACAAGTCGACGACGCTGGGCGTGCGCGGCACCTACACCGCCGAAGTGCTGTGGGACCTCGGCATCAAGAACACCCGCATCGTCGGCTGCCCGACCGCCTTCCGCAACCGCGACCCGGAACTCCGCATCGACCTGCCGGCGCTGGACAGCGTGCGCAAGGTCGGCATCACCATGCGCCGCGAAGTCTCCAAGCATTATTCGCCGGACGTCCGCAAGTATCTGGAGCGCCACCGCGACTTCGTGAAGGACATCTCCCGCCGGTTCGACACCGTCCTAATGATGCAGGGCGAGGTGGAGGAGAAGAAGCTGCTGTGGGGCACCGAGGAGCAGAAGGCAGAGGCCTGGACGCACTTGCATGACAGCGCCTGGCTGAAGCAGTGGTATTTCGACGACGAGATGGATGCGCTGTATCGCGAGCGGTTGTGGTATTCGGACGTCGTCGCCGACTATGAGAACCTCGTGCGGTCGAAGGATCTCGTTCTGGGCTACCGCCTGCACGGCAACCTGATGGCCCTGTCGAACGCCACGCCGTCGGTTTACTTCAGCTATGACAGCCGCACGGCGGAGTTCGCGGAGACCTTTGCGATCCCCTGCTACAACGTCTATTCGGAAAAGCCCTTCGTCCTCGAGGAATACTGGAACCAGAGCCTGTTCGAGAAGTTCAACCGCACCTACTACCAGCGTTATCGCGACATGCGGGAGTTCCTGGACGAGAACTACGTCCCCCACCGCATGCCCAGCCACACCCTGCGCCGCGCCACCGACCGCAAGGCGGCGTAAGCGCAAGCGCCTTCTCCAGCACAACAACCGGAAGCCGGTCCCATGTCCGCCACCGCCAAGATCGTCGAGCTTCGCGAGACCACCCCCGTGGCCGATCCCATCGACGCACCGCAAGCGGCGGCCATCGTCGGTCACATCGATGCCCTGCAGGGTGGCCGTGTGTTCGGCTGGGCGTGGGACGGCAACCATCCGGCCGACCGGCTGGAGGTTGAACTGCGGCTGGAGCGGGACGGCGGGCCGCCGGAAATGCTGGCGCGGGTGGCGGCCGACCGGCCACGGCCCGATCTGGCCGGCGGCGGCATTGGCGACGGTTCCCATGCCTTCGAAGCGGAGGTGATCCTGCCGGAGGGGGCGGACCCCTCGCGGGTGGTCGCGGTGGTGCGCTCGCCCTCCACCGGCGAGACGACGACCTTCGCCCAGCCGAACCCGGAGGACCAGCGGCTCGACCGCCTGCTGGCGCCGCATCTGCAGCGCATCGGCGAGCGGATCGACGCGGTCCGCCGCGACCAGCGCCAGCTTGCCGCCGCCCAGCAGACCATCGGTCGGCTGTTGCGCGATGCGGGCGAGGGGGTGACGGCTCTGCGGGCCGATGCTTCCCGTCTGGAAACCACTCAAGGCGAACGGTCCGACTCCCTTGCCGACTCCGTACGCGAATTGACGGAGCGGATCGGTGGGCTGGAGGTGTTCCTGATGCGGATGGACCAGAGCCTGCGCGGCCTGGACAGCGCATCGGCGGAAAAGACCGCCGGAGCGGGCTGGTCGCCGCTGCTGACCGTGCTGGGGTCGACGGCCGGCGCCTTCCTGGCGGTTCTGGTCGGCTGGCTGGTGCTGCACTGAACCGGAAAGTTCCGCTAGACTGAAGGGTAGGCAACCGCGGTAGGTTCGGCGGTGTTTAACCTCCGCAGCCCCGCCGTCCCTCCTCCCGAGGGATGCGCGGTGCCATCGAGCGGAGCCTGCCCACCATGTACGCCCATCATGCTTGACGGAGTTCCCGTCGCCGATCCGTCGCCCGACGCGCCGCCCCCGGTTCCGGCGTCGTCTCCCGCCACAGTATCCGTGCAAAGCGAAGGCGAACTGGCCGTCCGGTTGGCCGCGTTCGCCCGCCGTCCCGGCGGCGTCCTGCTGCTTGCCCGCAGCGACGCGCGCGCCACCCGGCTGGCACGGCTGGTGGGCGACCTGTTCCCCGATCTCGACACCGTCCTGCTGCCCATCGACGAGACGGCCGCCGGCGATCGTGCCGCGCCATCGCGGGCCGTGCTGGGGCGCCGCGCTGCCGGCCTGATGCGGCTTGCCGACGGGGGGAAGCCCACCGCCGGCCGGCTGGTGGTGGCCTCGGCCGATCTGGCTCTGCAATGGTTGCCGCCGCAAGACGCCTGGGCGGGCGGACGCTTCCGCCTGACGCGGGGCATGGCCTATGACGAGACGGCATGGCGCGGCTGGTTCGCCCGCACCGGCTATGTGCTGGACGACCGGGTGGACGAGCCCGGCGAGGTGGCGATCCGCGGCGCGGTGGTGGAGGTCTTCCCCGGTGACTGCGAGCGTCCGGTCCGCTGCGACATCGCCGATGGCGTCGTGCGCGAACTGCGCCTGTATGATCCAGTTTCCCAAAGGTCGGTGAAGGCGATCGACGGGATCACGCTGGGTCCGGTCACCGAGTTGATCGTCGGGCCGGAGATGCTCGACCGGCTGGCCGCCAGCCTTGCCCGACTTGGGGCCGCCCTGCCGGACAGTCTGCGCCGGCAGTTGGAGGAGGGCCGGCGACCCTACGGCTTCGACCTTCAACTCCCCAATGTCTTCGACGATTGCCCTTTGCTGCTCGACCTGCTGCCGGATGCGCTGGTTGTGCTGGATGCCGGCGCGCGCGACCGCATCGAGGCGCGGGCCGACGATCTGGCGGAAGCCGGACTGGATCGGCGCATTCGCCGCGACGATCCCTGTCTGCTGCCGATCCCGGCGCTCGAACGCCGGTTGATCGACGCCGATGCGCTGGAAGAAGAACTTTCCGCCCGGGCTGCCCTGCCGGTGGAGATGACGGCAGGCCACGTTGTGGAGCCGGTGCGGACCGAACGCACGCTGCTGCGGCGTGCTGCGGCCCTGGCCAGCGAGGGCAGGGCGGTATTGCTCGGTGTCCGCTCCGGCGCGGGTTCGGGCGAGGCTGATCGGCTGGCCGAGCGGGCATCTTCGGCGTTGGAACGCCCGGTGCCGCGTCTCGACCGCTGGCCTGAACCGCCGCTGGCGGCGGGCGATTGCGCCGTTCTGCCTCTGCGAACCGCCGACGGCTTTGTCTGCGACGGCATGACCGTTCTGGTGGCGCCGCGCCATGGCGAGGAGCGTGGCGGCGAGGCGCCGACCCGGCCGCCGCTGGCCCCGTCGGAACTGGCGACCGGCGATTTCGTCGTGCATCTCGATTATGGAATCGGCCGGCTGATCGGGCTGGAAACCATCGCCGCCGGGGACGGGGAGGAGTCGGCCGCCGATTTCCTGGTCCTTGATTACGCCCATGACGACCGGCTGCTGGTGCCGACCGCCGATTTCGACCGGCTGTGGCGCCATGGGTCCGCCGACACCGGCGCGAAGCTCGACAGCCTGAAGAACGCCCATTGGCTGGAACGCCGCGCCGTGCTGGAGGCGGAGATCGCCGAGACCGCCAAGGGCATTCTGCGCGAGGCTCGCCGCCGCGCCCGCGAAGTGGCTCCGGTCATCGACCCTCCCGCCGACCGCATGCGCCGCTTCGGCGCCCGCTTCGGCTTCGACCCCACCGAGGGGCAGCGGCGCGCCGTTCAGGCGGTGCTCGACGCCATGCGCCAGGGCCATCCGATGGACCATCTGGTCTGCGCCGATGTCGGGTACGGCAAGACGGAGGTGGCCTTGCGCGCCGCGGCGGCGGTGGTTTTTGCCGGCCATCAGGTGGCGGTGATGGCCCCGACCTCCGTCCTCGCCCGTCAGCATCTGGATGTGTTCCGCCGTCGCTTCGCCGGCTTCGGCGTGACGGTGGAGCCGCTGACCGGCGCCATGACCAAGGCCGAGGCCGACCGGGTGCGCGCCGGGCTGGCCGATGGCTCGGTTGACATCGTCATCGGCACCCATGCGTTGCTGTCCAAGGATGTCCGGTTCGACCGCCTCGGCCTGATGGTGGTGGATGAGGAACAGCGGTTCGGCGCCGCCCAGAAACAGGCGCTGAAACGGCGCACCAAGGGCGTCCACTGTCTGGCGCTCAGTGCCACGCCGATCCCGCGCACCCTGCAGGGCGCCTTGGCGGGCCTGCGCGGGCTCAGCATCATCGACACGCCGCCGGCGCGTCGGCGGCCGGTGCGCACCGCCGTCACCCCGCGCGATCCCGCCACCGCCCGCGCCGCCCTGCTGCGCGAATTGGGGCGCGGCGGGCAGGCCTTCTGCGTCGCTCCGCGCATCGCCGACCTCGGGGAACTGGAGGCGTGGATCCGCGAACTGGCGCCGTCGGCCCGCATCGCGGTGGCACATGGCCGGCTGGGGGCAGCGGCGCTGGACGATGCGGTGATGGGCTTCGTAGACGGCGAGAGCGACATCCTGCTGGCGACGCCGATCATCGAATCCGGCATCGACATCCCGCGCGCCAACACGCTGCTGCTGTTCCGTCCCGACCTGTTCGGGCTGGGCCAGCTGCACCAGCTGCGCGGCCGGGTCGGGCGGGGCGCTGTGCAGGGTTACGCCTATCTGCTGACCGATCCCGACCACCCGCTGGAGGAGCGGGCGGCCCGCCGGCTCGGCTCGCTGGAGGTGATCGAAAGCCTGGGCGGCGGCTTCGTGCTGAGCATGCTCGACCTCGACCAGCGCGGGGCGGGCGATCTGCTGGGCGAAGATCAGAGCGGCCATCTGCGCGCGGTGGGGACCGAACTCTATCAGCGCATCCTGGCCGATGCCCTGCGGGCGCTGCGCCGCCAGCCCGACGACCGCTGGGACCCGGAGGTGACGGTCGCGGTGCCGCACTGCATCCCGTCCGCCTACATCCCGGAGGAGGAACTGCGCATCGGCCTGCACCGCCGCATCGCCCGCACCCGCGAGGCCGGCGAACTGGACGCCCTGCGCGAGGAGATGGAGGACCGCTTCGGCCCACTGCCGGACCCGGTGGAGCGGCTGCTGGCCATCGCCGATCTGCGGTGCCGCTGCCGGGCGTTGGGCATCGCATCGCTCGGCTGCGGCCCGGCGGGCGTCGCCGTCACCCTGCGGGGCGAGCGCGCCGCGGCAAAGGTCGTGACGTTGGCTAAACGCTCCAAGGGCTTCCTGCGCGCCCAGGACGACCGGCTGTCCGCCGTGCTGGAGGCGCCGGACGCCGAGGGCCGGCTTGCCAACGCGGCCCGTATGCTCGACTGCATCGAGGCGATCGTCCGCAAGGCGCAGCGGCGCAAGCGGGGGTAGGCCCGGTCAGCCGCAGGCGCGCGCGATGACCCGCGGCAGGATGGCTGTCAGTGCCAGGGCGTCGAAGCAATGCTCCAGATACGCCGACCGCAGCCTCGCGCGGCGGCCGGCGTCGTCTGCCAGCGCGGAGAGCAGGCGTACGGCCTCGTCCTCGTCGGTGAAGGTCAGCTGATCCTCGGTTGGGCCGAATATCAGGGCGGTGTCGGCGTGGCGCCAACTCACCAGCAGCCCGTTCCGTTTGACGATCTCCAGCGTCCTCGGGAAGATCGCCGTGTCGTAGGCGAGGCTGCCGAAATCCAGGCAGGCCGCCGCGGTGGGGTAGGCATTGCGCGGGGCCGCCGATACCGGGCCGGCATCGAGGCCGAACCGCTCCCAGCCATTGCCCCACAGCGAGAATCCCTCGCCGAATCCACGGCGCAGCGCGCCGGCGAAGCGGCGCCGGTTCTCCACCGCGAAGGCAATGGTGAAGGCCCGGTTGAACTCAAGTGTCCAGGCCGGATCCGCCGACCGATCGGTCAGCCCGCAGCTATCCATGGCCTGCAGCCGGTGCAGCTTCGGCCGTTTCATCATCGCCGCGGCCACCTCCTCCGCATCGCGCTGGATCGCCGGTGACACCGGGTCACGTCCGGACTCCAGATGCTCCGGCCAGCCCTGCCCCAGATAGAGGAAGCGGTCGCCCACCGAAGCCTCGGCCCCGGCGTCCGAATGTCCCTTCATCGCGGCATAGGGGTGGCGCCGCAGTCCGGGCGTGTCCTGCGCCATCCAGCGCTTGTAGAGGTCCACCGACCCGTCCGCTGCCGGAGCGGTGCAGATCGAGCGATGAACCCCCAGCGGCTCGTGGAAGACCCGGCTCAGCCCCAGGCGTACGGCTTGCGCCGCCGACCCCTGGCACATGCACCACATGGACACGTCGTTGTCGGTCATCCAGCGGTCGGTCTCGCGGATTTCCTCCGCAGTGCCGGCGCCGATCTCCTCCAACGGGTGCTTCAGGCAGATGTGGACGATGGCCGGACTTGCACCAAACTGCGCGGTGTAGGCGCGCACCATCTCCACCGTCGGCCTGGGAATCTCAAACAGATTCAGCACGAACAGGACGTCGATGCGGCGGTCGATCACCTCCTGCGAGATGTCGGGCAGCGCCAGCACAGACTCGTGCCCCAGATCGATCAGCGCCGCGTGGATCGACCACAGGATTTCCGACGTGCCTTGTCCGCAAAGCAGGAAGCGCATGCGCTATCTCCGCGCCGCGAACAGGCCGGCCGCCTCGGCCATGTAGGCGGAGAGCTGTGCGTTGTCGGCGCCTTCCCGCTCCACCGCGGCGATGCGGGTGCGGGCCTCCTGCCGCGCTTCGGCCAGCAGCGCCGGATCGCCGGCCAGGGCGGCGGCGCGGGCGACATAGGCCGCGTCGTCGGCGACCAGGAAGGAGGGGCCGGCGACACTGGCGACGTCACCGCCGTCGAAGGACAGCACCGGCACGCCGCCCGCCATCGCCTGCGCCGCCCCCGCTCCGCCGCCGGTGCGGCGCGGGTTGACAAACAGGTCGCAGACCGACATCAGCGCCTCCATCCGGTCGACATGGCCGAGGCTGCGCAGCTGCCCGGCATGCCCGTCCGCGGCCAGCCGCCCGGGCAAAGCCTCCACCCCGCCGGCGAACAGCACCAGCGCCTGCGGGACGGCATCCAGAATCCGCCCCAGCAGTTCGAGGAATGCGCCGTCGGCCTCGGCATCCAGGCGGTTGCCGACCACGACACAGACGAACGCGGAGTCCGGCAGAGAGAATTCGGCGCGCGTCGCGGTATCGCCGGTGCGGCGCAGCGACAGGCCGAAGCGCGACGGACGCCAGGACCGGGCGAGCCGCCCATGGTCGGCCGGCGGCGCGTGGCCGCCGAAATCCAGCACGATGTCGGCAAGCGAGACGATCCGCCCGCTGGTCGTCGGGATGCACATCAGCGGACGCGCGCATTCGAGCAGGTCGGCGACGATCACCGAGCCGCCGAAGGCGATCGCCAGATCGGGATCGAACGCCTCCACCGCCGACAGAAAGCCGCCAAGCTTCTCCACGGTGATGCCGGGCGCGGTGGACGAAAGCATGCGGATCCGCTCGCCGCCGCAGCGGATCGTCTGCTCCCCCGACAGCCTCTCTTCCAGCGCGGCGGCGAAGGGCGGGACGAAGGGGCTGTAATAGCGGTCCGGCATCATGTTGGTGTTCAGCACCAGAACCGTTCGGCCAAGGTCGCGCTGCAGCCGGACCGCCAGCAGCAGCAGGTCGCGCGACGGCTGGTGTTCGGCGGACAGGAACTGGTTCGTCACGATGACGACCCGTCCGGTATCGGGCATCCCCGCCTGCCTTGCCGCCGGGGTCAGCCCCAGACGCAATGCGATCTGCCGCAGGAAGCGCTCGTAGAAGGCAAACAGGTGCTCCGTGACGAAATCGGGCACGGACGCCATGTCCATGCGCATCAGGAAAAGCTGGCGCTGCATGGACCAGTAGATCTGGTTGATCCCCTCCAGCGACGCCAGATCCAGCACGGCGTCCAGCATGCCCAGGATGCGCAGGTATCGCCGCAGGTCGCCGGACACAGCGGCAAGGGCCGATTCCCGCAGGATCGGGTCGAGGTTGGCCGTCTCAGCGTCCAGCGCTCTCATCGCCCCGGCATCGCTGCCCAGCCCTGCCGCCCTCGCGGCTTCGCAGCTTTCCGAAATCGCCTTCAAAGCCTCCCCGGTCCCGGCTGGACCGTGCAGTCGGGTGATCAGGTCGGTCAGTGTAGCGGCGTGGGGGTCGGAGGCTGGCATCGTTCGAACGGTCCCGGTTGGCACGACGACCGCCGGCGGCGCCTCGACGGGCGGGACTCGGTCAGCATCCGTTTCCACCCATAGGAGTGACGCCGCCGGGTGTCAACGCCATCATCCCGCGTCCTTCGGTGGCAAGGAGAATTGCCACCATCGCTCCTCGTATCGACGACGTTCGTCGGCTGCCGACGGGTCGCTGCCAGTGGCGAAGGTCCAATAGCCGATTTGGAAGGCGATGTAGCAGGGGATGCAGAAGGCCAGAAGCCTGCGGTCGAGCGGCACGGCCCCTTCGACCGCCCGGCACAGGGCCTCGGCCTGCGCGTCCGACAGGTCGAATTCTACGATCCCGCCAGCCACGTCCCAGGCGATGTCCTGGCAGCCGATCAGGTCATGGGCGAAGGCATGGTCCAGCGCATCGCTTTTCATCAGCCGTCCGTCCGGCAGCCGCAGCCATTCCCAGCGGTGCAGGCGGTTGTCGGTGACGACCCGGCGCAGGCCCGCCTCCAGTTCGGCCAGCCGGTCGGCCGTCCAGCCGTCCAGCGCCTTCGCGGCGCCGTCGCCCAGCGCCTCGCCAACATTCGTGCGCGCCATGGTCAACAGGTCCGCCAGGGCGGCGCCCGATCCGGACGGAGCGGGGAAGCGTTCGGCGCGGAAAGCCAGATAGCCGGCGAGGCGTTCCACGGCGTCCGGCGTCACCTCCGTCAGGGGGCGTGCGTCCTCCAGCCAGCGTTCCGCAAGGAAGCCGTGGCGCAGGATCGACGGCTCCGCTGTGAAGCCGGCGGCGTGAAGGGCGTGGGCACGCTCCAGCGCCTGTTCCCCCGCTCCGCCCAGCCCGGCGAACTTCAGCAGCCATGATCCCGTGGCCGTGCGCAGCAGGAATTTGCGGCGTTCCTGTTGCGGATTGGCAGGCAGGCCGCCGGAAGTGCCGTACAACCGCCGCCACCCGCCTCCCGACAGATCGTCCAGCGGTGCGACGGGCGGGCCGAGACTGTCCACGAACCATCGCTCCAGCGGCGAGAACGGCCTCTCTGTGGACCGGAACAGGTCGTCGAAGCCGACCACCGGGCGCACAGCCTCGGCCCATCGCCGCCGGTGGCGGTCGGAGGCCTGCGGGCCAAGCTCGCCGCCATGGCCGGGCAGGAAGGCGATCCGGTCCGCCGCCACTCCCTGTGCCTCCAGCCAGTCGGCCACGGCGCCGAAGGAACTGCCCGACAGCCCCGGCCCCTCGTCCACGACGACATAGGTCGCCTTGGGATCTGCCAGCAAGGCGGCGCGCAGTCTCTCCGACACCCGCAACTCCCGTCGGAAGGGATGGCCGATCGGCCGCAGGGTCACCGGTGTCGGCGCCTTCAGCGCAATCGCCGCCATGGCTGCCAGCCCGGTGCCGATGCTGCGCAGTCCGATCACCATCGGCGATTTGGCCAAGCTCGGCGGCAGACGCGCCGCCGCTTCCAGATAGGCTTCGGGGTAGAGGCTGTAGAAGGCATAGCCTTCGGCCCTGCGCATGCCGACCGTTTCGGGCAGTGGCAGGGCGGACAGCCGGTCGAGCGCGTCGAGAGAATGGGCAGTATCCGGTGGATCGGTCAACCGCCCGCCCAACCGCCAGGATGCGGCGACGCCGGCGGCAAGCTCCATCACCACCGCCATGGCTGCATCCTGCAAGGGAGTGCGGTCGTCCATGCCCGAGGCGTGGAATTCCCAATCGGCCAAACCCTGCGCCAGTTCTGCCGCTTCGATGAACAGCGTTACCAGAGCGCCATGCCGTTCCGGGCCGGAAGCGGCAGGGCCGCCGCCGGCAAGGCCGCACCGCAGCCTCGCGATCCGGCGGCGCGGATCCTCGCAAACCTCCTGGTCACCATAGACCAGCATCGCCGCCGGCCACCGTTACCAGGTCGGGAAGAACAGCAGCAGCAGGGCCAGAACCGCAAGGATGCCCAGAATGCCCCACATGGCGGGGCGCCCCATGCCCCGCGAGGTGCCGGCCTTCGGGAGTTCAGTGCCCACTTTCCGGAAAGGGCCAGCCATCGTGTTTGCTCCTGACAATGTCGATCTGTCGGTACTCAACAGGGCATGGCCGGCAAAGTTGCCGGTTCCGATCACGATCCCCCGTCAGGCATGAGAATGGCACGCGCCGTGCCGAACGGAGTTCCCCCAGCCACTTTTCGCCGTAACGCCAAGGGGTTGACGACAGCGCGCGGTTTTCCCGCATCCGAACGCAAAAAACCGCTTCCCAAGCACCACACCGGCATGCAAACTCTACGAAGCAGATAGAAAAAGAGCGCCGCATACCACGAAAGAGAATAGTGAAAATCGGCAGCCACCGAAGGAGGCTTTTGCCATGTCGCTTCGTCGTCTGACTCTTCTCGCCGCCGGCCTGACGCTGGCTTGGTTGGGTGTCGCCGCCGCGGATTCCAAGGATTCGCTGCTGAACGTGTCCTACGATCCCACCAGGGAATTCTACGTCGAGTTCAACAAGGCCTTCGCCAAGGCATGGCAGGCGGAAACCGGCCGCGTCCTGACGGTGCGGCAGTCGCATGGCGGATCGGGCAAGCAGGCCCGCTCGGTCATCGACGGCCTGGACGCCGACATCGTGACCCTTGCGCTGGGCTATGACATCGACGCCATCGCCGACGCCGGCCTGCTGGCCAAGGACTGGCAGAGCCGCCTGCCGAACAACAGCGCTCCCTACACCTCGACCATCGTGTTCCTGGTGAAGAAAGGCAACCCGAAGGGGATCAAGGACTGGAACGACCTGGTGAAGCCGGGCGTCCAGGTCATCACCCCCAACCCGAAGACCTCTGGCGGCGCGCGCTGGAACTATCTGGCCGCCTGGGCCTACGCCATGCAAGCCAACGGCAACGACGAGGCCAAGGCGAAGGAGTTCGTATCGCAGCTGCTGAAGAATGTCCCGGTGCTGGACAGCGGCGCCCGCGGCGCCACCGTGACCTTCACCCAGCGTGGAATCGGCGACGTCCTGCTGGCGTGGGAAAACGAAGCACATCTTTCGCTGCAGGAATTCGGCGCCGACAAGTTCGAGATCGTGACGCCCAACCTGTCCATCCTGGCCGAACCGCCGGTCGCCGTCGTGGACAAGGTCGTCGACCGCAAGGGAACCCGGAAGGTGGCAGAGGCTTACCTGCAGTTCCTCTACACCCGCGAAGGGCAGGAGATCGCGGTCAGAAACTTCTACCGCCCGCGGTCGCCGGAATTGGCGGCCCAGTATGCGGGACGCTTCGCCGATGTTAAGCTGGTCACCATCGACCAGTTCGGGGGCTGGCGTGCTGCGCAGGAGAAGCACTTCTCGGATGGCGGCGTCTTCGACCAGATCTTCCAGAAGGGGCGCTGACCCATGGTCGCCGCCGCCGGCAGCGGTGCCGTCCCCTCCGGACGGGAGAGCGCGGTGACCGTCCGCGCTTCCCTGCCCCTCTTCCGCAAGCCCAGCGTCCTTCCGGGCTTTGGACTGACGCTCGGCTTTACGCTCAGCTACCTCGGCATCATCGTGCTGCTGCCGCTGGCGGCTCTGATCCTCAAATCCAGCGCCCTCGGATGGAGCGGTTTCTTTGCGGCGGTGACAACGCCGCGCGTGCTGGCCGCCTTCCAGGTCAGTTTCGGGCTATCCTTCGCCGCCGCGCTGACCAACGCAATCTTCGGCTTTCTGGTCGCCTGGGTGCTGGTCCGCTACGACTTTCCCGGCAAGCGGCTGGTGGATGCGCTGGTCGACCTGCCCTTTGCCTTGCCGACGGCGGTGGCGGGCATCGCGCTCAGCGCGCTCTACGCCCCGAACGGCTGGATCGGCAAGCCGCTGGACGAACTGTTCGGCGTGAAGGTGGCCTTCACCCCGCTCGGCATCGCCATCGCCCTCACCTTCATCGAGCTTCCCTTCGTCGTACGCACCGTGCAGCCGATCCTCCAGGATCTGCCGCCGGAGGAGGAGGAGGCCGCGGCTTCGCTGGGCGCGTCGCGCCTGCAGACCTTCGGCGGCATCATCCTGCCTGCCATTCTGCCGGCGCTGGTGACCGGCTTCGCGCTGTCCTTCGCCCGCGGTGTCGGCGAATACGGGTCCGTCATCTTCATCGCCGGCAACATGCCTGGCCTGACGGAAATCCTGCCGCTGCTGATCGTCATCAAGCTGGAGCAGTACGACTATGCCGGCGCCGCTGCGGTCGGCACCGCGATGCTGGGGGTGTCCTTCGTCATGCTCCTGATCCTCAATCTCCTCCAGCAATGGATGAGGTCGCGCCATGCCCGCTGATACGGTCACCGGCACCAGCATCCCCGTTCCGCCGGTGCGCTCGGCGCTGAGCGAACCGGGCTGGGTCCGCAGCCTTCTCATTATCGGCGCCCTGCTGTTTCTGGCGCTGTTCCTGCTGCTGCCCCTGGTGGCGGTGTTCGCGGAGGCGCTGCGCCGCGGCTTCGACGCCTATTGGACGGCGCTTACCGAGCCGGACGCGGTCGCTGCCATCGAGCTGACGCTGATCGTCGCCGCCATCTCGGTTCCGGCCAATCTGCTGTTCGGCGTCGCCGCCTCGTGGTGCGTCGCCAAGTTCGACTTCCGCGGCAAGAACCTGCTGATCACGCTGATCGACCTGCCTTTCTCGGTGTCGCCGGTGATCTCCGGTCTGATCTATGTCCTGCTGTTCGGCCTGAACGGGCTGTTCGGCGCCCATCTGCGCGACATGGGCATCCAGATCATCTTCGCCGTGCCGGGACTGGTGCTCGCCACCATCTTCGTCACCTTCCCCTTCGTGGCGCGCGAGTTGATCCCGCTGATGCAGGAGCAGGGCTCCGACGAGGAGGAGGCCGCGCTGGTGCTGGGCGCGTCCGGCTGGCAGACCTTCTGGCGGGTGACCATTCCCAACATAAAATGGGGCCTGCTCTACGGCGTGCTGCTGTGCAACGCCCGCGCGATGGGCGAGTTCGGCGCGGTGTCGGTCGTCTCCGGCCATATCCGGGGCGAGACCAACACGATGCCGCTGCATGTCGAGATTCTCTACAACGAATACAACTTCATCGCCGCCTTCGCGGTCGCCTCGCTCCTGGCCATGCTGGCGCTGGTCACGCTGGTCGTGAAGACCGCGCTGGAGTGGCGCTTCGGGGACGAGCTGGCGGCGACCCGGCACTGATCGCCGGCAGGCAGAGGAAACGCAATCCATGGCGATCCAGGTTTCAGGCATCACCAAGCGCTTCAACGATTTCACCGCGCTCGACTCCGTCGATCTGGAGGTTAGGTCGGGGGAGCTTCTCGCCCTGCTCGGTCCCTCCGGTTCGGGCAAGACCACGCTGCTGCGCATCATGGCCGGGCTGGAAAGCCCCGATGCCGGCGGCCTGCTGCTGAATGGGGAGGAGGCGCTGGGGCTGAAGCCGCGCGACCGGCAGGTCGGCTTCGTCTTCCAGCATTATGCCCTGTTCCGCCACATGAGCGTGTTCGACAATGTCGCTTTCGGCCTGAAGGTCCGGCCGCGTGGCCAGCGACCAAGCTCGGGCGAGATCCGGCGGCGGGTGAGCGAACTGCTGGAACTGGTGCAACTGTCGCCCTTCGCCGGCCGCTATCCGGCGCAGCTGTCGGGCGGCCAGCGCCAGCGCGTCGCGCTCGCCCGCGCGCTCGCCATCGAGCCGAAGGTGCTGCTGCTCGACGAGCCCTTTGGCGCGCTCGACGCCAAGGTCCGCAAGGAGCTGCGGCGCTGGCTGCGCAAGCTGCACGACGACATCCACATCACCTCCGTCTTCGTCACCCACGACCAAGAGGAGGCGCTGGAACTCGCCGACCGCGTGGTGGTGATGAACCAGGGCCGGATCGAGCAGATCGGAACCCCGGCGGAGGTCTACGATCATCCGGCCTCAGCCTTCGTCTATGAATTCCTCGGGCAGGTGAACCGGCTCGACTGCACGGTGGAAGGCGGCGTCGCCCATGTCGGAGGCGGCGCACTCGCCATTGCGACCGATGGCGGGGTGCAGGGGCCGGCGGTGGCCTATGTCCGTCCGCATGATCTCGGCGTCACACCGGCCGCCGGCGGTCCGGCGCGCATCTCCGGCATTCATGTCGTCGGGCCGGACGCCCGCATCGACATCGACCTCGCCGGTCTGGCGCTGGAGGCCGAGATGGACCGCGAGCGTCTCGCCACGCTCGGCATCGTCGCCGGCGACCGCTGCGCCGTCCACATCGACCGGGCGCGGGTGTTCGCGCGCTAACCCGATCTAATCGGCCGCTTTCTGCTCAGCCAGGGCACGGTAGTTGCCGTCCCGATAGGATTTCAGGCTGAGGTCGATGGCAGCGGAATCGACTCCGGCGCTACGCAGGACGAGGCCGGCCAGTTGCAGGCTGGCCTCCATCGTCTCCGGCACGATGGCGCTGGCGCCGGCCCCTGCCAGGGTGGCGCTCTGCCCCAGATCATGGGCGCGGGCGATGATCGGCAGCTTCGGCGCCGTCGCGTGGATCGCCTCCACCGCACGGTGGGCGGCATCCGGCCGGTTCAAGGTGATGACGGCGGCCCGCGCCCGCTCGATCCCGGCGGCGCGCAACACGGTGCCCTGACTGGCGTCGCCGTAATAGACCGGCAACCCGTCATGGCGGGCGGCGGCGATCCGTTGCGGCTCCAGGTCGAGCGCCACATAGGCGATGTTGTGCTCGGTCAGCAGCCTGGCGACCGCCTTGCCGACGCGGCCATAGCCGCAGATCAGCACATGGCTCTTCAGATCGCTGGTCTCGATGCCGAAAGCCTCGGCACCCATCCGCGCCTCGATCAGTTGGGCGAGGCGCTGGGCGACCGCACCGATCGCCGGCGTCACCGCCATGCTGAGCGCCACCGATGAGGACAGCAGCAAGCCGGTATGGCCGTCCAGCACCGACAGACCCACCGCCTTGCCGATCAGCACGAAGGCGAACTCGCCGCCCTGCGACAGCAGCAGTCCGATCCTGAGCGAGGTCGCCAGCCCAAGCCCCGACAGCCGGCACAGCAGGAACAGCAGCAGACTCTTGCCGACCAGCAGCGCAGTGGTCAGCGCCGCGATGGTCTCCGCCTCCGCCGCCATGGCCGGCAGGTCCAGCGACATGCCCACCGTCATGAAGAACAGCCCGAGCAGCAGCCCGCGGAACGGCTCGATATCCGCCTCCACCTGATGGCGGTAAGCGGTATCAGCCAGCAGCATGCCGGCCAGGAAGGCGCCCAGCGCCATCGACATGCCGGCCTCGGCCGTCAGCCAGCCGACCGCCAGGACGACGAACAGGTTGGTGGCGGTGAACAGCTCAGGATTACCGGCCGACGCGATGAATCGATAGGCAGGCCGCACGACGAAGCGACCCAGCAGCATGATGACCAGGATCGCCGCCACCGCCTTTGCCGCGGCGAGCGCCAGCGCCAGCGGAATGCTGGCGTCCGGATCGGCCAGCAGCGGCAGCAGGGTCAGCAGCGGAACGACCGCGAGGTCCTGGAAGATCAGCACTGCGACGGAAATCCGGCCGAAACGGGCGACGGTCTCCCCCCGCTCGACCAGCAGTTTCAGCACCGTGGCGGTGGAGGAGAAGGCCAGCATGCCGCCGACGATCAGGGCGGCCTCCGGCGACAGCCCGAGCCACCAAGCGGCAAGGCCGATGGCGGCGCTGGTCAACCCGACCTGCATCAGCCCCAACCCGAAGATGTAATGCCGCATGGCGCGCAGGCGCGAGACCGGCAATTCCAGCCCGATGGCGAACAGCAGGAAGACGACGCCGAACTCCGACAACACCTGGGGCACCGCCAGATCGACCACCGGTCCTGGCGTGTGCGGACCCAGCATCGCGCCCGCCACGAGATAGCCCAGCACCGCTGGAATGCGCAGAGCCTGGAACAGTGGGACCACCAGGATCGCGGCCAACAGCAGGAACAGGACATCGAGCAGAAGGGTAGGGTCGTGCATGGCCGGATCGCGGAAGGGCAGGGGCGCCCTGTATCTGCTCCCACTCGCCTATCCTGCAAGTGTGATGGCACTGCACTGCGACGAATTGCGCTTATCCGGGCATCATCTGCGGCGGGCCAGGAGAGGTAGGGCAAAATTGCACCGGGGTTCATTTTGTCCTGGACGAGCCTCAAGCGGCTGCGTATATACCCGGCCCTCGACCGGCGGCGCCCTTGCGGAAGCGAAGACGCCGGTGGTTGAGGTCCCGATGGATTGGGGCAGGATCGTTTCCGCTCATTGCTCCGCCGACGCTTCGGTGGAGAGGCCGAAAAAAGGGCTTGACCCGATCGGCCGAGAGAGCTAGAAAAGATGCCTGCCAGCGCGAACCGGTCGGTTTGCGCTCCTCCGATCTCAAAATGACGATGCATTGATCCGGTTTGCCGGTCGATGGTCTGTCGCGATCGGGCTGGATCTTTGACATTGTAGATCGTGAAGTCGAGAAGGGATGCGCAGGCGGCGGCAGTTGGTAGCCGTTGCGGCCTTGGGGTGCTG
>CBFGPE010000063.1:0-37159 GCA_965650625.1 uncultured Azospirillum sp.
CGCTTCTGGTGTTCGGCGGCTGCGCCGTGCTGACCGGCCAGACCCTGGCGGAGGGCTGGAAGCCGGTGTCGAGCGTGCTGGCCTACTCGCTTCTGCTGGGGGTGGGCGACCGTTTCCTGGCCTGGGGGCTGTTCGGGGAGGAGCTGCTGTCGCTGTGGGGGTTCATCGTGCATACGGTCGTGCTCGGCCTCATCACGCTGACCGCCCACCGCATCGCCATCGCACGGCGCATGGTCAACCAGTACCCGTGGCTCTATGAGCGCGCCGGACCCTTCGGCTGGCGCGACCGGACGGGCATGGGAGCCGGAGAATAGGACAACGGAAATAGACCGTACGGCTGATTGGTGCCCGCGAAACTGTCGCACCGTGCGCCACTTGGGGTATGGTATTCTGAGAACCGCCGGAGGGGACCCGGCGGCAAGGCCCGCAAGGGCCGGGGGTATGTTGCAACAGGGACCACACACAGAACAGGGAGCAAGCACACCCATGAAATTCAAGCTGTCCCTTCTCGCCGCGATCGCGGCGACCGCGCTCTCCGCCACGGCCGCCAAGGCCGACATCGCGGTGGCCACCGCCGGCCCGATCACCGGCCAGTACGCCACCTTCGGCGAGCAGATGAAGAAGGGCATGGAGCAGGCCGTCGCGGACATCAATGCCGCCGGCGGTGTCCTGGGCCAGAAGCTGAAGCTGGAAGTCGGTGACGACGCCTGCGATCCGAAGCAGGCTGTCGCCGTCGCCAACCAGCTGGCCAAGGCCGGTGTGAAGTTCGTGGCCGGCCACTTCTGCTCGGGCTCGTCGATCCCGGCCAGCCAGGTCTATGCCGAGGAAGGCATGCTGCAGATCTCCCCGGCTTCGACCAACCCGAAGCTGACCGAGCAGGGCCTGAAGAACGTCTTCCGCGTCTGCGGCCGTGACGATCAGCAGGGCATGATTGCCGGCAAGTATCTGCTGGACAAGTTCAAGGGCAAGAACATCGCCATCCTGCACGACAAGTCGGCCTACGGTAAGGGTCTGGCCGACGAGACGCAGAAGGCGCTGAACGCCGGCGGCCAGAAGGAAGCCATCTACGAAGCCTATACGGCCGGTGAGAAGGACTATTCCGCTCTGGTGTCGAAGCTGAAGCAGGCGAACGTCGACGCCGTCTACATCGGTGGTTACCACACCGAGGCCGGCCTGATCGCCCGCCAGATGAAGGACCAGGGCCTGAAGGCCACCATCGTGTCGGGTGACGCGCTGGTGACCAACGAGTACTGGGCCATCACCGGCGACGCCGGCGAGGACACCATGATGACCTTCGGTCCGGATCCGCGCGAGAAGCCGACCGCCAAGGCCGTCGTGGAGACGTTCCGCAAGGCCGGTTACGAGCCGGAAGGCTACACCCTGTACACCTATGCCGCTCTCCAGATCTGGGCGGACGCGGTGAAGCAGGCGAAGTCGACCGACGCTGCCAAGGTTGCCGAGGTCATGCGCAAGGGCAACTACGACACCGTCATCGGCAAGATCGGCTTCGATGCCAAGGGCGACGTCACCAGCCCGGCCTATGTCTGGTACAAGTGGCACAACGGCCAGTATGCCGAAGTGAAGTAAGCGAAACGCATCAGCGTTCCGTGGAAGAGGGTCGGCACTCCGTGCCGGCCCTTTTTCTATGAAAATCGGTGGAAGAACTTGCTGCCCGCCCGACAATGCCGCGGCGGCACCGCGGCATTGTCCAAGAACGGGTCAGGGAATAGGTCGGGGAACATGCGCGACGTGGTGCTGGGCCCCGGCCGGTTGCGCTGCGGCAATGGCCGGGGAGGAGAGCCCGGTCGCCACACGCCGGCCCGACTGCTCGTTGAGCAGCCGTTCGGAGGTGCGCATCACCTCCCGCCAAAAAGCGGCGGCACGGGTGTGATTGGCGGCCGTGAGTTCGACAAGACGAACGCGGCTCATTCGAATCGCGGTCTCGCCCAGTTCATCAACCAGGCGGGTCGCGAAGACAAGCACGTCGAGATCGGTGTTCATGATCCCTATGAACCCACAGCCGCAGCGTTTGTTCCACCCTGAAACCGCACTGCGGCAAAGGGTCATCGGGGGTGCCACCGTCGTGCGGCGTTGCGACAGTGCATATGCAGCATCGGCAAAGGGTCACCGAACGGACACTCGCCACGGCAGGGGGGTTTTGTGCTTCAATGGCGCCCTTCGCGGCGGCCGCGACGGCCGCCGGTATGGGACGGGTTTTGGAGAACGAAAATGCGCAGGAAGCGCGAGGTGGTCGAGGGACAGATTTATCGCAAGCTGTCCCCCAGCGGCGGCTATTGGGAAGTGATCGCCATCCGCAAGGACGGCATGGGCACCCAGCATGCCCAGATGAAACGCACCGACGACCCGAAGACGCTGAAGACCCTGTCGGTGGCGACCCTGCTCGATCCCCACGAGTTCGAGATCGTCACCGAGTGAGCGCCGTCACGCCGGACCCGTGGCATCCGGCCGGCGGTACAGGTCGGCGGCCGGCGTTGCGTCATGCCGTCCGGCCACCCGCTCCAGCCGCCCCTTGCCGATCAGGTGGTTGAGGTGCGCCACCGCCTCGCCCACGGCGAAGAGCATCTGCTGCGGGTCGAGTGGACGCGGGAACAGCGCCCGCGTCACCGCGGCCGCGGTCTGCGGTTCCGCACACAGCGTTTCGATCTCGGCCAGACGCTCCGCATGGTGCTGGGCCAGATCGGCGGCGCGCCGGTGCAGGCCATGGAAAGGGCGCCCGTGCGAGGGCAGGACCAGCGTGTCCGCCGGCAGGCCGCTCCACCCGTCCAGGCTGGCGAGATAGTCGGCGAGCGGATCGGCGTCCGGCTCCGACGGCCAGACGCTGATGTTCGGGCTGATCCGCGGCAGGATCTGGTCGCCGGAAATCAACAGGTCCGGGCCGGTTGCGTCGGCCGGGCGGTGCAGGCTGACCGGTTCCGCCGTGTGGCCGCTGCCGCCGATCACCGTCCAATCGCGGTCGCCCACCCGCAGCCGGTCGCCGGCCCGCAGGCGGGTCAGCGTCGCAGGCACCGCCGGCACACCACGGCTGTAGGCGCCCTTGCGGGCGAGCAGCGATTGCAGTGCCTCCTCATCGAGCCCGCAGCGGCGGTAGAAACCCTCGACCACCGCGTCGGCCGCCGCATCGTTACCGGCGGACAGGGTGCGGGCGAACAGCCACTCGGTCAGCGAAGTGGCGAAGCCGGCGCCGGTCCGCTCCACCAGCCAGGCGGCGGCGCCGATGTGGTCGGGATGGAAATGGGTCGCCACCACCCGCTCCACCGGACGTCCGCCCAGCGCATCGCGCAGCAGGCCCTCCCACACGGCGCGGCTGCGCGGATCGCCCAGACCGCAGTCGACCAGCGTCCAGCCGGCCTCCCCGCCGTCCAGCGCCCAGACATTGATGTGGTCGAGCTGGAAGGGAAGGGACAGCCGGATCCACAGCACGCCGGGCACCACCTCCTGCCATCCGCCGGGATCGGGGGTGGTGCAGAGGGGGTAGTCGACCGATCCGTCCGGGGTAGAAGCCATTGTGCTGTCTGTCCAAGTCATTGTTATCGACGGAGAAAATGCCCCCAGCGTTGCTGAGGCAAATCTGCAACAGAAAAGATGGCCTTGCAGGGCCGGGATTGGAAGCCGGGCCGGCCGATTCCATTGTCGGGGCCGGAGCACGTTCTGTCACGCACTTCGCCGCAGGCCGGGACGTCCCGATCCGCCAACGCCGTCAACGATGGGAACAAGAACATGACGATGCGTGGGATTTTGCTGGGCACGGCACTGGCCGTCGCCATTCCTTCACTGGCCGTCCCGACCGCCGCCTTTGCCGGTACGGAAGGCTTTTATGTCGGCGCGGGGGCCGGCGTGAACTGGACCGAGGATGCCGACCTCGGCAGCTATCCGGCTCCGGGGCTGGGCCTGAAGGAGGAATTCAAGATCGGCGGCATCGGCGACCTGTCGGTCGGCTACGCCACCGCGATGGGCCTGCGCGCCGAACTGGAGGCCGCCTGGCGGTGGCGCAACAGCGTCGACAGCACCAGCAGCGCCACCCCCGGCCTGAACGGCCTGGGCGGCAAGATGAGCTCGGTCGCCTTCATGGGCAACCTGCTGTACGACATCGACATCGGCCTGCCGATCACCCCCTACATCGGCGCCGGTGCCGGTATCGCCGGCGTAAAGCAGTCGCTGAACGGCGCCAGCGACCGCGACTGGGTCTTCGCCTATCAGGGCATCGTCGGTGCGTCCTATGCGATCAACGACAATGTGGCGCTGACGCTGGACTATCGGTATTTCGCCACCGTCGATCCGGAGTTCGAACTGGGTCCGGTGACCTCCAAGGGCGAGTACCACAACCACACCATCCTGGCCGGCCTGCGCTACACCTTCGGCGGCCCGACGCGGGCGACGCCGGTCGCCGCACCGGCCCCGGCCGCGCCGCCGATGGCGGCCCAGCCGCAGAGCGAGTATCAGGTGTTCTTCGATTGGGACAAGTCGGCGATCACGCCGAATTCCGACAAGATCATCGCCGATGCGGCCGAGGGTGCCAGCCGTGCCCGCGCCGTCCGCATCCAGGTGATCGGCCACACCGACACCTCGGGCTCGCCGTCCTACAACCAGAAGCTCTCGATGCGCCGGGCCGAAGCGGTGCGTCAGTCGCTGATCAGGCATGGCACGCCGGCCAACATCATCTCGATCGAAGGCGTGGGTGAAAACCAGCTGATGGTCCCGACCGGTCCGAACGTGCGCGAGCCGTCGAACCGCCGTGCCCAGATCATGATCAAGATCTCCTGACCGGGAGTTGGGGGAGGGGCGAGGGCCTCTCCCCCGGCGGGTGGCCGTGATCCATTCGGGATTGCCGCCGCCCGACGTGCGAAGGAGGTAGCGCGGACCGTTGTGTCAGCGTATGACGGTGCGGTACTCCAGGCATCTTCGGTCCGAGACGTTACATGCAGGTTCTGATCGCCGACGATCATTCCATCGTCCGCAGCGGCTTGACCCATCTGGTGGGTGAACTGGACGAGCAGGCCACCGTGGTGGCCGCCACCAGCTTCAGCCAGCTGAACGCCATCCTCGACACGTCGATGCAGGACGGGGGGAGCGCATTCGACCTGATCGTCATGGATTTGCGCATGCCGGGGCTCGGCGGGCTGGACGATGTCGAGGCGCTGGTCAAGCGTGTGGCGCCGGTACCGGTCGCCATCTTCTCGATGATCGAATCGCCGGATGAGATGCGCGCCGTGCTGTCGCGCGGTGTCCGCGCCTTCATTCCGAAATCGACCGACGACGTGCTGGTGGTGAACATCCTGCGGCTGGTGATGGCCGGCGGGTCCTATGTGCCGCCGGTGCTGGGGATGCCGGGGGCGCCGGCTCCGGCCGCCGCGGCGAGCGTGCGCGGTGCGGCACCCAGCATCTTCGACGGGCTGACCCGCCGGCAGCTGGAGGTGCTTGATCTGCTGGCCCAGGGCCTGTCCAACCAGGAGATCGGCGAACGGTTGGGGTTGAACCTGTCCACCGTGAAGACCCACGTTACCGGCGTCCTGAAGGCGCTGGGCGTCGGCAGCCGCACCCAGGCGGTGCTGCTGGTCAAGGAATCGGGGCGCGACCGGCTGGTCTGACCCGTTACAGGATGGCGTTCAGCAGCGAGCCGCGCCCGCCATAACCGGCGCTGGAGCCGCCGAGCAGCATCGAGGCGGGGTTGGGCGAGGCGCTGCCGGCGCCGAGGATCGAGGCCAGCCCCTGCAGCTTGGTGTTGCCGCCGAAGGGATTGTCGCCTTTGGCCGGCTGCTTGGCGATGGTGTCGTAATCCTTGCTGTAGTTGCCCATGCGCAGCTGGACGCCGTAGCTCTTGGCATCCTTGACCGGCACGTCCTTGTCGCGGGCGATGCGCAGCGTGTAGTCGCCCTTGTCGAGGGTGAACTGTCCCGATTTCAGCTTCTGGAAGGCGTCATAGCTGGCGCCCGCATCCTTATTGCTGTCGGCGATGATCTTGCCGCCACGGTCCATCAGCTGCAGCCGGACGCCGGCATCGCCCACCGTGCCGAGCGTGGCGGTGCCGGAGGTGGTGACGTTGAACTTGTAGAAATCGGCGGGATCGTTGGAGGCCAGCGAGCTGAAGACGTTCAGGCGGCTGCTGTCCTTGACCAGCGTTCCGATGTTCGTCGCGAAGGGAGCGGCGTTCATCGCCGATTTGTTGACGGTCTGCTCGTATTCCTGGACCTTGCCGGTCGCGCCGCCATTGCCCGCCGCCTGCTGCTGCACGCGCTTCACCGCGGCGTCGATCGACTGCTGCAGGCTCTGGGCCATGCTGCCGACATCGGCGTAACTGGACAGGCTGACCATGGTGCGCTCCCCTCTTCCCGCATTCCCGGAAAGGAATGATGGGCAAGGGGTTTGCAGGATGCGGGCCAGAGGCAAGCTGTTGATAAAAAAGGAAGTCGGTCAGCGATCTTTATGACGGGCGGCAATTCAGGTACCGTTGGGCGGCAGGATTTTCCCAGCGGGGCGGCAGGGTCGGCCGCCCCGGCGCGCTTATACGATCGACAGCATCGCCGCCGCCGGCGCGTCGATCGCATCGGCCAGCGCCCGCAGGCCGCGGGCGGCCTCGTCGCGGCTGCGCGGCATGCACAGGCCGACGCGCACCGCATGAGGGGCACTGGCGCGGCCGACGGCGAAGGCGTCGGCACCGGTGACAATCACCCCGCGGCGGCGGGCCTCGCCGATGAAGTCCTCGCGCCGCCAGGGTTCGGGCAGAACCAGCCACAGATGCTGCGCCGCCGGATGGCCATAGACCGTCTCGGCCGGCAGGATCGAGCGGGCGAGCCGCTGGCGGGCCAGATCCTCCTCCCGCTGGGTGGCGACGATGCGGTCGGCGGTGCCGTCCTGGATCCAGCGCGCCGCGACCTCCGCCGGCAAGGCGGGGGCGGAATATTGCAGGGCGCGGATGGCGGTCTCGACGCGGGTGCGCAGTTCAGGCGGCGCGACGACGAAGCCCAGCCGCAGCCCGGCGGCGAGGCTCTTCGACACACTGGACACATAGAGGGTGATGTCCGGTGCCATGGTCTGCATCGGCACGGCGTCCGGCACCATGAAGCCGAACACGTCATCCTCGATCAGGATCACGCCATAGCGGCGGGCGATCTCGACGATCTCGCGGCGGCGGGCGGTGGGCATGACGACCGCCGTCGGATTCTGCAGGGTCGGCACCAGATAGACTGCCTTCGGCCCCAGCCGGCGGCAGGCGCTGTCGAAGGCGTCGGGCACCAGCCCGTGTTCGTCGATGGCCACGCCTTCCAGGTGATAGCCCTGGGTGGCGGCCAGCGCCTTGGTGCCGATGTTGGTCAGCCGTTCCGCCAGGATGACGTCACCGGGGCGGGCGACGGCCGCCAGCGCCACGGCCAGTGCGTTCTGCGCACCGGTGGTCAGCAGCACCGAGTCGGCGGTGGCCTTCACCCGGTGCTGGCGTTCCAGCCAGGACGCGGCGGCGGCGCGGTGGTCGGGCAGGCCGGCATGGGGGCCGTAGCCGATCAGCGTCGCGGCATGACCGGAGGCGGCGATGGCCGTCAGCGTCTGGCCGAATGTCTGTACCGCGACCGCATGTTCGGGGTGGACCGTCGTCATGTTGACGATGGCCGGGCCGGCGGACGTCTCACCGGCCGGCGGCCAGCCGAGTGGCAGCGGTGTGGCCGGCGTCCGTTGGCCCTGGACGAAGGTGCCGCGCCCGACCTCGCCACCGATCAGCCCGCGCTTCTCCGCTTCGGTGTAGGCGCGCGTCACCGTGCCGACCGTCACGCCCAGGCGGAAGGCGAGGTCGCGGTGGGTCGGCAGCCGGGTGCCGACCGGCAGCACGCCGTCGGAGATGTCGTCGGCCAGCGCGTCGGCGATGACACGATAGAGTGGGCCGGGACGGCCCTCCAGGTTCGGGGTCCAATTTGTCATGAGTACAAATGTGGCATTGTCCCGACCTGATGGCAAGGTCCGCGCAATTGTCCCTGTCGGCAGGGCAGGAAGCAGCCGAACAATCCGGAAACGCCTTGTGCAAGTCCGTTACGCACCATCTTGTAACACGTCTGAGGAACCGATAGCTTCGGTATGGGGCGTGGCAGACAATCCGCCACCCATCGCAGTCCGGCACGGGGGACAATGCACACCATCGCGGTGGTCGACGACGATCCTATCACCCGCGAGACCCTGAAGGCCTACCTGGAAGGGGAGGGCTATCGGGTGATGCTGGCACGGGACGGCGATCAGCTGTCGGCATTGCTGGCGCGCGGAAGGATCGATCTGCTGCTGCTGGACATCCGGCTACCGGGAAAGGACGGTCTGGCGGTGACGCGGGAACTGCGGGCGACCTCCAACATCGGCATCATCCTGATCACCGGACGGTCCGACCGGATGGACCGGCTGATCGGGCTGGAGCTGGGAGCCGACGACTACATCACCAAGCCGTTCGAGCCGCGCGAAATCCTGGCGCGCACCCGCAGCCTGCTGCGCCGCATCGCCAAGCCGACCCGGCCGGCCGGTGGGCGGGTGAAGCGGTTCGACGGGTGGGAACTGCATCTGGACAAGCGCCGCCTGCGCGATCCCCATGGCGAGGATGCGCGCCTGACCTCCGCCGAGTTCGAACTGCTCGCCGCCTTCGTCGAGAATCCGGGGCGGGTGCTGAGCCGGGACGATCTGCTCGACCTCACCTTGCGCGGCGATTCGGTGCCCTACGACCGTTCCATCGACCGGCTGGTCCGTCGCCTGCGCCGGGTGGTGGAGCCCGATCCGGCCGATCCCAGCCGCATCGTCACCGTGCACGGCATGGGATACATGTTCCAGGCTGCGGTGGACTGATCGGACAGCCTGATCAAACAGATAGATCAGCTTCCGGCATCCGACAGCGATTTCAGGAACGCGTCGACATCGTCCAGCACCGGCCCCAACCAGCGCAGCGGTGCCGCCAGGGCGGCGACGGTGCGGATGTGGCCCATGCCCTCATAGTCCGCGGTGCGCACGGTTCCTCCGGCCTCGCGCACCCGTGCCGCCAGATTGCGGCTGTTGCGCGGCAGGACGGTTTCGTCGGCGGTGCCGGTGGCGAGCAACAGGGGCGGCAGCGGGGCGGCGACATGGTTGATCGGCTGGGTGTCCGGCCTTCGCTCCACCGGGCCGAACAGGTCCTTCAGCATGTCGCTTTGCAGGGGCAGGAAGTCGTAGGGGCCGGACAGCCCCACCGCGGCGCGCAGGTCGCGGGCGGGGTCCAACCCCTGTTCGGCGAGCCAGCGCCGGTCAACCGCCAGCATCAGCGCATTGTAGGCGCCGGCCGAGTGGCCCATCACCGCCACCGGCCCCGGCTGGGCGCCATGCTCCGCACCATGGCGGCGGACCCAGGCGACCGCGGCGGCGGAATCGCGCAGGAACTCCGGATAGCGCACCCGCGGATAAAGCCGGTAATCGGGGATGGCGACGCTGTAGCCGCGGCTGGTCAGCGCTTGGGCGACGAACCGGTACATGCCCCTGTCGCCGGTTTCCCAATTGCCGCCATAGAAGAACACCACCGTCGGCGCTCCCTGCACCGGCCGGTCGGGCCGGTAGAGGTCGAGCCGCAGGCGCGGGTCGTCGGCAAAGGGAATCCCGGTCGTGACCGCGTAGCCCGAATGGGGGGTGAGGGCGTCGACAATCTGCGGACCGGAACAGGCGGACAGCAGCGGCGCAATCAGGAGAGGGGCGAGGACCCAGCGTTTCAGGGCGCGTCTTGGCATGGCCCGACAGCAGATAGGGCGCGGCGGCCGCCAAGAAAGGGGGTGCGGACGTGGTTTCCGTCCACGATTGGGATGTCGATCAGGATTGCGCGGTCAGGATTGCGCCGAGGTGGCCCGGCGCTGCGGGCGGGCGGTCGTGCCCTCTTCCTCCGGCTTTCCGGGCTTGCGGAAGGTGCTGAGTTCGGAGATGCGGTTGACGGTCAGGCCGTTCAGGCGGCAGCCGGCGACCTCGACGATCTCGAAGCCGGCCTTGCGGGGATAGCGGGCGGCGACCCGCTCGCGCGCCTCGCGGTCGCCATCGGCGATCAGCAGGTAACGGCGGACCCCCGTCCAGCCGCGATAGCCGCGCTGGTCGGACAGGCTGACGCCGGTGGGGTGGCAGCGGACAGCGACCTCCCAGAAGCGGCCGGGCCGCGGTTCGTTGCGGTCGAACACGAAATACCGCTGCATCGCCGACGATTTCTTTTGGTCAAGCTCCAGGATGGCGGCCTGCATGTCGATCTCCGCCTTCTGCACACGCTTTTCCATCTCCGCATGGTGGTGCGCCAATTGAGCGTATTCGGACGCGACGTCGGCGACCTCCTTGGTCACATCGTCCACCTTCTCCTTCAGCTTGGACATGGCGATCCGTGTCACCACCAGCTGGCGGCGCCAGTAGCGGTTGGACAGGACGGTCAGCACCATCAGGCCCAGCGCGAAATACAGCATCATGCCGGTCATACGGCTGTCCTCTTCATGCTGCCCTCCTCATGCGGCGGACGCCTCCGCCTCGGGGTCGGGGGCGAGCGCCAGCGGAACCACCGGCGAGCAGATCACGCCGTTGCGCTGGGAAAAGCTGGTCCGGACCGTCCCGTGGGCCTGTTCGGCGGATGGGGCGGTGATGTGGGCGACGTTGCGGTATTCCCAGATCTGGCGGGAGAAGACGATGTCCTTGCGGTCCAGCTCGTTGAAATTGGGCCCGGTGGCCAGCTGCGCCCAATAGACGTCGCCGTCGCCGTCCTGGTCGCCCAGTTCATGGACCAGCTCGATCTTTGAATATTCCAGCGCCCGCAATTCGGTCAGGGCCTTCTGGCGCCGGCCGTTGAATTCGGTCAGACGGGCCTGCAGCGTGGTCAGGTCGACGCGCTTGCGCTCCGTCTTCTGGCGCCATTCGGCGAGCGCGGCGCGCTTCTTGTCGTACTGGCGCTGGTTCATCGCCTCGCGCGTTTTCTCGGCGCTGACGCGGCCGACATCGACGACGATGGACAGTCCGAGCGCGGCGGCGCTGGCGATCAGAAGCAGCATCCCCAGGAATTCGGCCGAAATGACCATTCGCCCTCCGCCAGCCGCACCGAATGCCTGCGCCGGTGTACCGACGCATCGTGCCACGGCGGGCGAAGGGCCGCGATGCCCTCGCGACAACCCGTCGCACGGGGCGGATCATACCATCGCGCTCCATGTCGAGGTTGTCATTTTTAGCCGAAATAAGGGTAAACCCACCTTTTTTGGGAGGGTTTATGACCGGATGCCGAACAGGCGTGGTAAGCCCGGCACCCGGTCATAGTCCTGTCGGTCAGTCGGGTTTTTCTGCCGGCTCGAAGCTCATGGCGACGCCATTCATGCAATAACGCTTGCCGGTCGGCTGCGGCCCGTCATCGAAGACATGGCCGAGATGGCCTTTGCAGGCGGCGCAATGCACCTCGGTACGCGGATAGGCCAGCTTAAAGTCGGTGGAGGTCTCGACGGCGCCGGGCAGCGGCTCCCAAAAGCTGGGCCAGCCCGATCCGCTCTCGTACTTTGTGTCGCTGGCGTAGAGCGGCTGGCCACAGCCGGCGCATCGGTAGACGCCGTGGCGCTTCTCGTTGTTCAGCGGGCTGGTACCCGGATATTCGGTCGCGTGTTCACGCAGCACCTTGTATTGGTTGGGCGACAGCTCCCGTTTCCACTCCTGTTCGCTTTTTGCCGATTGCGTCTTGTCCGATTCGGGCATGCCGCCGGTCTCCCATGCTGATGGTCGATGTCCTGAGCCACCTAATATTGGTCCGCAATCCCGCCTACCCAAGCCGGGCAAGGCGATCATCACGCGGTCGTGACCGGAGGGTCGGCCTATATCGGACCGGAATTGTGTCTGCGACAAAAGAATCTTGCCGATCAGGCGAAGGTTCGAGGGCTGAGACCTTCCGAAATTGAATCGGTTTCGGTAACATCCTGGACGCCAACAGTCCGGGACAGCGTGTCCGGGACGGCAATGCCGGGGCAACGACGCGCCGCATGATGGATGAACGCTACCTCCGGGCGGTTCGCGATGCGCTGGTTCGGCACCAGCAATGGCTGCTGCGCGACCCGGCAGGGAAGGGGCGTCGCGCCAATCTCAGCTTCTACGAACTGGGCGGACTGGGCCTGAACCGCGTCAACCTGTCGGGTGCCAAGCTGACCGGGGCGAACCTTGCGCGGGCGCGTCTGGTCGGCACGCTGCTGTCCAAGGCGGATCTCTACGGTGCCGACCTGTCGAAGGCCGACCTGACCGGTGCGCAGCTGCAGGGCGCCGACCTGCGCGGGGCCAGGGTCGACGGGGCCAAGCTGCAGAACGCCAATCTGCAGGGGGCGGACCTGCGCCGCGGCATGGTGCTGGACGCCGGCGAATTCCGGGCGGCGGGGAACAGCGACGGCACCACCACCTTCGTCGGCTGTAGCCTGTCCAAGGCGATTTTGACCGATTGCCGGATGGCCCAGTGCGATTTCAGTGGCAGCGACCTGTCCGGCGTCGATTTCAGCGGCAGCGATCTCAGCGGCGCCATCCTGATCGGGGCGGACCTGACCGGCGCCACCATGCGCAAGACGACGCTGGACGGCGTGCTGATGTGCGGCGCCCGGCTGAACGACGAGCTGCGTACGGCGCTGGAGCGGCACGGCGTCGACGTGGACGGCACCGGCCTGACCACCACAGCGGCCCGGATGAGCGAGCTGATCGCCGAGCACCAGATCTGGGTCGACAAGCTGGGCAAGGGGGGCGACCGCATCCAACTGCAGCGGATCGACCTGCGCGGCTACAACTTCGCCAACCAGCTGCTGTGCGGGGCGGTGATGCGCTTCTGCGGTCTGCGCGGGGCGGATTTCTCCGGCGCCAAGCTGATGATGGCGGATTTGTCCTACAGCGATCTGCGCGACGCCGACTTCACCAGCGCCGACCTGTCCGGCTGCAACCTGGAAGGCGCCAATCTGGCCGGGGCTAAGCTGTGGCGGGCCAAGTTCCGCAAGGTCGATCTCAGTGGCGACGGCAGCCGGCTGTGGCCGACCAGCTTCGCCAAGGCCCGGCTGAACGGCGCCGACCTGCGCGACGCCAGCCTTGCCGGCGTGGTGCTGCGCGGCACCGACCTGACGGCGATCAAGACCAGCTTCGCCACGCTGAAGGGTGCCGACCTGTCCGCCGCCCGCGGGTGGCAGCCGGCCGAGGCACTGGCGTAGGGGCACCGGCGTAAGGGCGGCTCAACTTCCATCGGCGACGGGGATGCGGCCGGCGACGATGCTGCGGCGGGCGGTTTCCACCGCCTCCACCATGGCCGGGGTGATGAGGTCGCGGTTGTTTTCGTCCACCGCGTAATCGACCGCCCCTTCGGCGAGCCCCAGCGCCACCGTGCCGGCGCTCCAGGTGCCCTGGCGTGCTGCCTCGAGGCTTGAGGACACCGCAAGATCGACCCGCTTCAGCATCGAGGTCAGGATGGTGCCGGGATAGAGGTAGTTCTGATTGCTGTCGACGCCGATGGCGAGCCGCTTGCCTTCGCTCGCCGCGGCGAAGATGCCGAAGTTCGAAACCCCGGCCCCGGCGAACACCACATCGGCCCCGCGCTGGAACTGACTGCGCGCCACCTCCGCCCCGCTGGCGGGATCATTGAAGGCGGCCGGCGTGGTGCCGACGAAATTCACCAGCACCTTGACGTCGCCGCGGGCATGGCGGGCGCCCTGTTCGAAGCCGGCGATGAATTTGCGGATCAACGGGATATCGAGCGCGCCGATAAAGCCGACGGTTCCGCTTTTCGACGCCAGCGCCGCCAGCACGCCAACCAGGAAGGATCCCTCCTGCTCCTTGAAGATGACGCTGCGGATGTTCGGCCCCTCCGCCACCGCATCGATCAGCGTAAAGCGCACCGCCGGGTGCGCCGGCGCCAGCCGGGCCAGCGGCGTGGCGTAATAGAAGCCGATGGCGACCAGATCGGTCACCCCGCGCCGCAGCAGCGATGCCGCAGCCTGATCAAATTGGGCGGGGGTGGAGGGCAGGTATTCGAGGACGGGAATGCCTGTGACCGACCTGAACCGCTCCGCCCCGGCGAAGGCCCCCTCGTTGAAGCTCTTGTCGAACTTCTGCCCCGCCGCATAGACCAGTCCGGGCTGAATCGCCGCAGCATGGGCGGGTTGTGGAAGCAGCGCCAGAGCGGTTCCGGCGGCACCGAAGGAGAGGATCGATCGGCGGGTGGGGTGCGGCATGGCGCGGCCTCTGGCAGGGTGGAAGCCCTTCATCCGGATTCAATTTTAGGCATGGATTTGCGGCCGGAACCAGAATTTTGTTGCGCTGCAGCCAATCGTGGCAAAAAGCCGATTGACAAAGCCGGCGACAACCAGTCAACGCGCGGATTGTCGCGGTGACATTCCATCGCAGGTTACTCAAGGCAGCCATGCCGAGACGGGACTTTGCGTCGGGCAGGGGACGGCGCAGCTTAAAGGCTGCGGACTCCGTCCGGCCGCTTTCCCCTCCCCCGTGTCACATTTGGATTCGCTGATGTTCGCGCGCCTTGCCGCCGTTCGTTCCCGTTCGCCTGCCGAAAGCCCGTTCTTCATTGCGGCGCTGGGCGTGCTGATGTCGTTCGGGCCGATGGGCACCGACATGTATCTGCCCGGCATGCCGGCGATCGGCCGCGAGCTGCATGCGGCGCAGGATCAGGTGCAATGGACCCTGTCGGCCTTCTTCCTGGGCTTCGGCGTCGGGCAGTTGCTGTGGGGGGCGTTGAGCGACCGGTTCGGCCGCCGAATCCCGGTGGCGACCGGCATCCTGCTCTATGCCGTCGGTTGCGTCGGCTGTTCGCTGACCGTCGATGTCGGCCATCTGGCGGCCTGGCGCTTCGTGCAGGCGGTGGGGGCCTGTGCCGGGCCGGTGCTGGTCCGTGCCATGATCCGCGACGTGTTCGAGCGCGACCGAGCGGCCAGCGTTTTGTCGATGATGATGCTGGTGATGGGCGCCGCCCCGATCATCGCGCCGCTGATCGGCGGCCAGATCCTGGTCTGGGCCAATTGGCGCTGGATCTTCGGAGCCCAGGCGGCCTTCGGCGTCATTGCGATGCTGGCGCTCGCCAGCCTGCCGGAAACCCACCCGGAATCGCGGCGCACCAGCCTGCGCCCGATGGTGCTGGTCGAGTCCTACCGCAAGCTGCTGACCGACCGCCGGTATCTCGGCTATGCGATCGGTTCGTCCTTCATCTATGCGGGGATGTTCGCCTTCATCTCCGGCTCGCCCTTCGTCTACATCGAGCTGTTCGGCGTCCGGCCCGAGAATTACGGTTTCCTGTTCGGGCTGAACATCGTCGGGATGATCATCGTCAACACGCTGAACAGCCGGGCGGTGATGCGCTTCGGCTCTGACATGATGCTGCGGATCGGCGTCTGGCTGTCGGCCGCCAGCGGCATCCTGCTGGTCGCCTGCGTCCTTGGCGGCTGGGGCGGATTGTGGGGGCTGGTCGGCTGCCTGTTCCTGTTCATGTCGCTGACCGGATTCTGCTTCGCCAACTCCATGGCCGGCGCGCTGCAGTCCTTCCCGCAGATGGCCGGCACCGCATCGGCGCTCGCCGGCATGCTGCAGTTCAGCAGCGGCGCGGTTTCGGGCTGGGCGGTCGGGCTGATGGCCGACGGCACCGCCATGCCGATGGCTGCGGTGATCGGCGGTGCGGCGCTGGTCAGCCTGGCGCTGAATCTGTGGCTGATCCGCCCGTTCCGCCGCCGGTTGCCGACGAATGTGTAAGAACAGAGATATCCTGTAATTTACGGGTCGCTCTTGTCAGTGCTCGCCGTGAATTGAATTTCGCGGTCGGGCAGACTAGGCTCTCGCGGCAAAAGGAGACCCGACATGCCGCAGACCCCGCCGCCGAAGCCGCTTTTCAACTCCGTCCGCCCCATGGCCCGCCCCGTGGCACGCCGCGATCTGCTGGTGGGTGCCGCAGCATTCGGCATCGCCGCCGCCACTGCGTCGCTGCCGCTGCCGGCCTTCGCCGCGACGACCCTGCGTGTCGGCTACATCCCGATCATTCCGATGACCCAGCTTTACGTGATCACGGGCGAGGGATGGACCAAGGATGCCGGGTTGACCCTGCAGACCACCAGCTTCCAGTCGGGGCCGGCGATGATCCAGGCGCTCGCCTCCGGCACCCTGGATGTCGCCTATGTCGGCATCGGCCCGGCGCTGATCGCCCGGTCGAAGGGGGTGAAGCTGAAGGTCGTCGCCGCCAACGTCATCGATCAGGTGGCGCTGATCGGCCGCGGTCCGCTGGTCAAGGCGATGGCCGGCGCCGCCAATCCGGCCGAGGGGGTCAAGGCCTTCCGCGACGCCAACGGCCGGCGGCCGAAGATCGGCTCGCTGCCGGCCGGATCGGTGCCGGACACCGTCCTGCGCTACTGGATGGCGGAGGTCGCCCACATCGCCCCCGACGATGTCGAGATCGTCGGCATGGGCGAGCAGCCCCTGCAGCAGGCGCTGCTGACCGGCGCCATCGACGGCGCCTCGATCCTGGAACCGATTCTGACTCTGGTGAAGTCGCGCCTGCCGGAGGCTGCCATCATCGCCAAGGCTGGCAGCATGTTCCCCAAGCAGCCGGGCGCCGTGCTGGCGGTGACCGAGGACGCCATCGCCAAGGACCGCGAGGCGGTGGCCGAACTGGTCAAGCTGCACATCCGCGCGACCGCCTTCGCCAAGTCCAACCCTGACCGCACGGCGGAACTGGTGACGGACATCATCGGCAAGGGTCTGGTCGAGCGCGACGTGATGCGGGCGGCGCTGACCTCCGATGCGACGACCTTCGTCGACGACCCGCGGGTGATCCTCGACTCCACCAAGAAGATGCAGGCTTTCCAGCAGTCGCTGAACCAGATCACCGAGCCGGTGGATGTCGACACGCTGTTCGACTTCTCCTTCCATGACGCGGCGACGGGGAAGTGACCGCCATGACCCCTAACCTGCGGCTGGTCATCCATGCCCCGACGCCAGCCGCGCTGGAGCGGGCGCGGAACAATGCCCGCAACCTGCTGAAGGCGCGGCCCGACGCGGAGGTGCGCATCGTCGTCAATGCGGGCGCCGTCGCCGCGGCGCTCGACAGCCCGGATGCGGAAACCGACCGGCACCTGCGCGTCTGCGGCAACACGCTGGCGAAGACCGGCCGGACCGCCGAGGGGCTGACGGTGGTCGCCGCCGGCGTCCTCGACATCGCCGAGGCGCAGGCGGACGGCTGGGGCTATATGCGGGCGTGAGCCTGCTTCAGCCGACGCCCCAGCCGCCCGTGTCGGGGAAGGGCGCGGCGGGCGGCGGGACGGAGGCGACCGGATCGGCGACGATGCCGCGCGGCAGGGCGGGGGCGCCGGGTGGGGTGGGGAGCAGGCGGGTCGGCTTCACCCACCAACCGGGCGCGGCGGCCGCGATGACCTTGGCCGCGGACTCCGCCGCCGCCGCCGTGGCGTAGAGGCCGAAGCAGGTGGCGCCGCTGCCGGACAGGCGGGGAAGCAGACAACCAGCGCTGCGCTCCAGCGCCGCCAGCATATCGGCGATCACCGGCGCCACCGTCAGGGCCGGGGCGGTCAGGTCGTTGCTCCGTTCCAGCAGCAGTGCTGCGAGGTCGGCCGCGTCGGCCGGCTTACGGGTGAAGCGGGCGGGGGCGGAGAAGGCGGCACCGCTTTTGGCGTGGGCGGCGGCCATCGCCTTGAACACCGCAGGCGTCGGCACCGGCACGTTCGGGTTGACCAGCACCGCATGGGTTTCCGGCAGCTCCGGCGCCTCGGCCAGCACATCGCCGATGCCGCCGAAATAGCAGCTGCGCCCGGCGACGCAGACCGGCACATCGGCACCCAGCCCGGCCGCCACCGCGAACAGCGCCGAGTCGTCGGGCGGCACTCCCCACAGCCGGGCGAGCGCCCGCAGGCAGGCGGCGGCGTCGGCCGATCCGCCACCAATCCCCGATGCGACCGGCAGCGCCTTGGTCAGCGCGATCATAACGTCGGCCTCGCGGCCCAGCCGGCTAGCCAGAGCATGGGCCGCGCGCATCACCAGATTGCTGGCCGGATTCTCGCCCATCAAAGCCGGACCGAAGGGGCCGGAAATGGCCAGACGCGGGCCGGCCGGCGGCAGGTCGGCTCCGCGCAGCGCCACGTGCGCGGTGGCCGGCGTCAGGGCGATGCTGTCGCCGAACTCGGCGAAGGCGACGAGGCTGTCCAGCTCGTGATAGCCGTCGGCGCGGCGGCCGGTGACATGCAGGTAGAGGTTCAGCTTGGCCGGGGCGGCCTCGACGATGGAAGTGCCGGTCATAAGCTCCAAATCCGGTGGCGGGCGCGATGACGCCCCCTGTGTCGCACCCTTTCGCCCGCAGCGGCAAGGGTGCGGTTCAGAGGCTTGGTTCAGATCTGGGCGAGCAGGTCCTTCAGCAGCGTCTCGCCCATCGGCCAGGGGCCGTGGCCGCTTTCAGTGTTGATGTGGCCTGCCTCGCCGGCATCGATGAAGTCGGCGCCCCACAGCGCGGCGAACCCGCAGGCGCGGGCGGCGCTGCAGTAGGGATCGTTGCGGCTGCCGACCACCACCGCCGGGAAGGGCAGGGGATCGGCCGGCACCGGGGCGAAGCGGCAGGCCTCTGCCGGCACCGTTCCCGGCGACTCGACGTCGGGCGGGGCGACCAGCAGGGCGGCGACGATCTTGTCCGTCGCTTCGCCGGCCATCGCCCAGCGGGCCACCAGAATGCAGGACAGGCTGTGTGCGACCAGCACCACCGGACCGGGGGCCGAGCGGACCGCATGGTCGAGCCGTTCCACCCACCGGTCGGGCTCTGGAGCGTCCCAATCACCGAGATCGACGCGGGTCAGGGCCGGCAGCCGGCCTTCCAGCCAGGTCTGCCAATGGTCGGGACCGGAGTTGCCGAGGCCGGGAAGCACCAGAATAGTCGGCTGCGTCATTCTTTCAACTCTCCGTTCGTAAATGTTGCGTGTAGTGTCGGAAGGTTACCTGCGAACCGGAGGCTTTTCTCCATTCAGTGGATCGGCATTCCAGGGCAGCGTGAGCGGGGGCTCCTTAAGCGGGACCGTGGGGAGAGCATTGGGCGTCGTCATGGGATGATGACGGAAAACCATAAACGGGAAGAAGGGGAGAAACGTCTTGGACATCAGCGCCACCATCGCACAGGACCTCTGCGAGTCCATCGGGCGGGAACTGGATTCCGTCGTGTCCTTCGTCGGTACGGGCGGCAGCGTCATCGCCTCCACCGCGCGGGAGCGGATCGGCACCACCCATCCGCTCGGCGCCGACATCATGGCCCGCCGCCTGGACGAGCGCGCCGTCAGCCGGGATGAGGCGGCCAAGTCCGGCGGTACCATGCGGGAAGGCTATGCAATCGCCATCGATCTTGATGGCGACCGGGTCGGCGCACTCGCCGTCGCCGGCCCGGCGGATCAGGCGCGCCGCTTCGCCCGCCTCGCCCGTCACTGGGTGGTGGCGACCCTGCGGGCCGAAACGGCGGAGACGCGCCGCCTCGCCCTGACGCGTGACCTGTCCGAGCGGGTGGAGCGCGAAATCGGCGGATACGCTGCAGAGCTGGCAGAGGCCGGACGCAAGCTGGAATCGGCGGTGGCCGCCGTTCGCTCCGCCGGGACGGAGGGGCTGCGGCAGGCCGCCGATGCCGCCGGTGCGGCGCGCGCCGTCGACGGATCGGTCAGTGCCATCGCCGGCATGCTCGACCGGCTGGCTTCCACCTCCGACCAGATCTCCGGCGACACCAGCAAGGCGCGGGAGATCAGCCTGGCCGCGGCGTCGGACAGCGATCGCGCCACCACGGTGATGAACTCGCTGCGGTCCGCCGCCGAACAGATCGCCAGTGTGGTGAAGCTGATCAACGCCATCGCCAGCCAGACCAACCTGCTGGCGCTGAACGCGACCATCGAGGCGGCCCGGGCGGGCGAGGCCGGGCGCGGATTCGCCGTCGTCGCCAACGAGGTGAAGGCGCTGTCGCGCCAGACCGCCGACGCCACCAAGCAGATCGCCGATCAGGTCGCCAATCTGCAGAAGGAAACCGCCGCGGTGGACGAGGCGCTGGGCCGCATCCACTCCACCATCGGCTCGATCCAGATGATCAACGGCACGGTGGCTGCGGCCATCGACGAGCAGGCGGCCCTGACTTCGGATGTCGCACGCTCGCTCGACCAGTCGCGACAGGACGCCATGGCGGCGGAACAGCGGATCGGCGATGCCGAACAGACGCTTGGCGGGGTGACGCGCACGCTGGAGGAACTGACGGCGCTGAGCCGCACCATCGCGGAACGGGCCGGCGGCCTTGGCAGCGGCATCAGCGGCCGGATCGCCGATGTGCTGCGTCAGGTGCGCGGGTAGGGCTGCTGGCAGTCGACGGAGTCGCCGCCGGGGATGGTGGCTCCGGCGATGGTGGTGCGGGCGCTGCCGCTGCGGGCGGCAGGCGCCGCACCACCGGGCAGCGGCACGATCAGCCGGCGCTTCACCGGCTGCTGCGCCGCGCGGCGTGACACGCCGGCGAAGATCTGCTTCGACGCCTCGATCATCGTCACCCCGGCGAAGGCCTTGAACCAGCGCCCGCCGACCTCTTCCCAGGCCGGAGCGGTCTTCTGCAGGAAGTGCGAGCGCAAGGGCGGCATGAACAGGGCGTGGCGGGTGCGTTCCGGCACGAACATGGTGTCGCGCAGCACCTGCTTCAGCTGCGAGGCGGAATAGGGAAAGCCGTGGCCGAAGGGGGTCCAGTCGGCGCGCGCCCAGAGGCCGCGGCGGTTCGGCACCACCGCCAGCACCCGGCCGCCGCCGGCCAGCACCCGCCAGATCTCGCGCATCATCGGCCGCAGCTGTTCGGTGCCTTCCAGGCCGTGGACCAGAAGCACGCGGTCGATGGTGTTGTCGCCGAAGGGCAGGTCGGCCTCGTCGCCCAGCGCCACCATGCCCGGTCCTTCCGCCGGCCAGAAGCTGACACCCTGGCTGGCCGGCATCACCGCAACCACGCGGTCGGCCTCGCCCATGAAGGGACGCAGGTAGGGCGTGGTGTAGCCGACGCCGAGCACGATCTGGTTGCGGACATCCGGCCAGATGGTGCGGATACGCCGGCGGATCATCCGCTGGGCGGTGCGCCCCAATCCGGACTCGTAGAACTCCCTCAGATCGACGATATCTGTGTACATGGTATCCCAAGCGTAACACGGGTTTCGTATCGCAACAGCAGGGAGTCCGCTGCCGTGGAGGTCATTCTCGTTCCGGCTTTCGCCGACAACTATATCTATGTGCTGCGCGACGCGGCATCCGGCAAGGTCGGCGTGGTCGATCCCGGCGATGCCGCGCCGGTGCAGGCCGAGTTGGAGCGGCGGGGCTGGTCCCTCACCCACATCTTCCTGACCCACCACCATGACGACCATATCGGCGGCGCCCAGGCGCTGAAGGCCCGCTATCGCGCCAGCGTGGTCGGCGCCCGCGCCGACGCCCACCGCATTCCCGGCCTCGACGTGATGCTCAGCGACGGTGACCGCACGGTGTTCGGCGAGCAGACCGCCCGCGTCTTCACGGTGCCCGGCCACACCAGCGGCCACATCGCCTTCTGGTTCGAGGCGGCGGAGACCCTGTTCAGCGGCGACACGCTGTTCTCGCTCGGCTGCGGCCGTCTGTTCGAAGGCACGCCGGCCCAGATGTGGGACTCGCTGCAGAGCCTGCGTGCGCTGACCGACCAGACCCGCGTCTATTGCGGCCACGAATACACCCAGTCGAACGGCCGCTTCGCCCTGACGGTCGATCCGGACAACGCCGCCCTGCACCAGCGAATGGAGGAGGTCGCGGCTCTGCGCGAGCGGAACCAGCCGACGATTCCCACCACCATCGGGATGGAACGCCGCACCAATCCCTTCCTGCGCGCCGACGATCCCGGCGTCCAGTCCGCCATCGGCATGTCCGGCGCTCCGTCGGTGGAGGTGTTCGCCGAATTGCGCCGGCGCAAGGATCATTTCCGGGGATGAGGGTTGCCGGCCCGGCGGTGGACCGGCGATCCGGCCTGCCGCTAGCCTGTCGTCAACCAAACCGAAGCGGCCAATCAGGATCGGAAGGAGCATCCATGTTGAAGCTGCGCTGGAGCCCCACCTCGCCCTATGTGCGCAAGGTGATGATGGTGCTGATCGAACGCGGCCTTGAGGATCGGGTGGAGCGGGTGACGACCGATCCCTGGTCGGCCGACACCGACCTGGGCAACGACAACCCGCTGGGAAAGGTGCCGGCCCTGACGCTGGAGGACGGCACCACCCTGTTCGACAGCCCGGTGATCGTCGAGTATCTCGATTCGCTGGGCGACCGGGCGCCGCTGTTCCCGCCGGCCGGCCCGGCGCGCTGGACCGCGCTGCGGTTGCAGGCCGCCGCCGACGGCATCTGCGACGCCGCCATCCTGCGCCGGCTGGAATCCATGCGTCCGGACGGCGAGAAATCCGCCAACTGGATGGAACGCCAGCGCAAGGCGGTCGCCCGCTCGCTCGATCTGCTGGAGGCCGAGGCCGCTTCGCTGGAGGGTGAGCTGACCATTGGCAGCTTGGCGGTGCTGGTGGCGCTCGGCTACCTCGATTTCCGCTTCGGGAATGAGGATTGGCGAGAAGGGCGGCCGGCGTTGACCGCCTGGTTCGCCAAGGCCTCCGACCGCGACAGCCTGCGGCGGACGGCCCCGCCGGTGTAATGCCGGCCGCGGGCCCAAGCTTTTACGCGGCATACGTGCAGTAGAGCGGCGTCCGGCAGGGTCGGGCGCCGCTTTTCTATTCGCCGCCGTTTACATTCGATTCACCATGACCGGCTGGTCGACGGAAGATCTCGCCCCTGCGGCGCTCTTTCGATTGTGCGTCGCGAAAACTTCATCGAAGCGTCACCGATTCATCCAACCAGAAGGGCTACCCATGGCGCCGGCCGGCTTGCGGAGAACCGCAGGCGCGGCACGGACAACCTCCAAGCCACGGGTGGCCCATATGGCAAAGCCAGTCGACCAGCGCCGGCGGTCGGGCATCAAGTCGAAGATGCTGATCGCCTTCGGCACCGTGGCGGCACTTCCCTGTATCGCGGCGGTCGTGGGTTGGATGTCGTACGGCGCCGTCCGCGGCCATGTCGCCGACATCACGGGCACGCAGGTGCCGGTGCTCAGCGCCGCCCATGGCCTTGCCACCACGACGGCACGGGTGCTGGCGTTGGGACCGCTGATCGACGCCGCGACCTCCGAGGAGGATCTGGCCCGGCTTCGCAGCGCCGTGGAGGCGCAGCGCGGGGCGCTGGATGGGCAGCTCGCCAGGCTGGCGGACGGGCATGGTCATACCGGGGGCGATGCGAACCACGTCGCGGAACTGACCGGCACCGCCCGCTCGCTGCTCGGCACCATCGACGCGCTGGGGACGGCCACCGGCCGGCGGCTCACACTGCAGGAACAGCGCAGCGGCCGGCTGGCTGAACTGAGCGACACCCACACCAAGCTGCTCGCCGCACTGAAGCCGCACATGCAGGCTTCGCGCGAGCAGCTGGCCCAGGCGATCGCCGCGATGGTGGAGGCGACTTCGCAATCCTCCGCGGTGATCGGCGCGGAGCTGGGGCAGACGGTGATCCCGCTGTTCCAGCTGCGCGGGGCGGAAGCCGCCCTGGCGAAATCGCTGCTGATCGGCGCCTTCGAGACCGACCGGTCGAAGGTGATGTCGCTGTCCACCGACTTCGACTCCGCCCTGTCCGACCTGCAGGGCGCGCTGCGTCCGCTGGCGAAGAGCGAGGCGGCGGCCCCGGTTGTGGCGACGATCAACGAACTGGCGGCGTACGGCGACGGCGACAAGAGCGTCTATACCAGCCGCGTCCGCCAGCTCACCCCTGGCGTTCCCGAGGCCGAGGCACAGAAGCTGACCGAGTCGCTGGCGGCCGGCGTCGACGACATCGTCCGGCTGGACCGCGATGCCAACGCCCGCATGCTGCCGCTGATGCTGAACTCGCGCGGCCGAATCGCCGAGGCGGGCAATGCGATTGCCGAGCGGATGCAGGACCTGTCGACCAACGTCGTGCCGGCGGCTCAGCACCGCTACACCGTGCTGAGCGGCCTGATGGCCGACGCCAACCTGCTGGCCGGTAAGCTGGCGGAAGCCGGCAATGCGGAAACGCCGGCCCGGCTGACGGCAGCCCGCCGGACGCTCGATCCGCTGGCGGCGACGATTCGCGGCACCTTGACGGACTCGGGCGACGATTTGGGCGCGGAGACCCGCCGGCTGGCGGAGCGGCTGCTGGCGCTTGGCTTTGGCGACGACGGCATTCTGGCTCTGCGTAGCGGCGAACTTGCCGCCTATGCCGAGAACGCCACGCTGATCGACAGCAACCGCAGCACCGGGGCCGCCCTGACCGCCATGGTCGACGGGCTGGTCCAATCGGCCGAGCGGGCGACCGCCGACGGGGCCGCCGCCGCCCATGACGCGCTGGAGCGCACCAACGAGATCCAGTTCCTGCTGGCGACAGCCGGCGTGCTGCTGGCCGGGCTGATCGTCTCGCTCTATGTCGGGCGCCGCGTCGTCGGCCGGATGGAGGCGTTGGCCGACGCCATGCGCCGGGTCGCCGACGGCGACCTGACGGTGGAGCAGAAGGCCGACGGCAACGACGAGATAACCGACATGGCCCGCGCCCTGTTCGTCTTCATCGCCAATGCCCGCGCCATGGAAGAGGCGCATGAGAAGGTGGAGGTCGAGCGCCGCAACGCCGCTTCGGCCCGCCGGACCAGCATGCTGGAGATCGCAGACCAGTTCGAACGCAACGTGCTGAGCAGCGTCGAGACCCTGGCCGAGGCCGCGAGCGTCATGGCCGCCCGCGCCCGTTCACTGACCGACATCGCCGCCAACGCCAACGATCGCGCCGAAGCCGCCATGCAGTTGTCCGGCGAGATGGCGGCGGGAATCCAGCAGGTGGCGACCGCCGCGTCGGAAATCTCTCAGTCGATCGCCGAGATCAGCAAGCGCACCGGCGAATCGGCTCGCATCATCGGCGACACCGCCGCCGGGGCGGAGCAGGTGAAGGCCACCGTCGCCGACCTGTCGAGCACGGCGGGGGAGATCGGCACGGTCGTCGGCCTGATCGACGAGATCGCCGGCCAGACCAACCTGCTGGCGCTGAACGCCACCATCGAAGCCGCAAGGGCTGGGGAGATGGGCCGCGGTTTCGCGGTGGTCGCGGGGGAGGTGAAGGCCCTTGCCGGCCAGACCGCACAGGCCACCGCCGAGATCGCCCGCCAGATCGCCGCGACCCAGGCGGCCAGCCGCCAGACGGCGGAAGTGGTGGCGACCATGACCGGCAGCGTCCAGCGCATCGAATCCAACGCCTCGGCCATCGCCGCGGCGGTGGAGGAACAGGCGACCATCACGTCGAGCATCGTCGACAGCTCCCACCGCGTGGCGGTCGGCACCCAGGCGGCCTCGGACCATGTCGCCGGCCTGTCGGAGGCCGCAGCCAAGGTGCGCACCCAGGCCGGCGACGTCCTGCAGGTGGCGGAAAGCCTGTCGCACGAGGCGACCAGCCTCGGCTCCGCCGTGCATCTGTTCCTCCAGGAAATCCGGGCCGCGCGATGAGCGTGCGGCTTCGGGCAAGAACGGGTCGGTTTCATAAAACTGACACGTAAACAAAACAAACCCGTCACTGGCGGCGGCTATGGTCACCGCGACGAAGAAGGCGGGTTACGACGTCCGGCCAAGGCCGGGTCTTTCTCCAACCCAACGACACCGTCCAAACCTATCGGGAGTTTTGCCGTGAAAACCATGACTTCGGCGTTCGTTCGCTGCGCCGCCTTCGGTGCCCTGGCCGCTCTGTCCGTGTCGGTCGCCCCGCTGTCGGTCGCCTCGGCCGCCGACATCTCCGGCGCCGGTGCCACCTTCCCGTATCCGATCTATGCCAAGTGGGCCGACGCCTACAAGAAGGAGACGGGCACGGGCCTGAACTACCAGTCGATCGGTTCGGGCGGCGGCATCAAGCAGATCAAGGCCAAGACGGTCACCTTCGGCGCTTCGGACATGCCGCTGAAGCCGGAGGATCTGGAGCAGGCCGGTCTGATCCAGTTCCCGATGATCATGGGCGGCGTCGTTCCGGTCGTGAACCTGAAGGGCATCAAGTCCGGCGAAGTGAAGCTGTCGGGCACCGTTCTCGCCAACATCTACATGGGCGAGATCACCAAGTGGAACGACCCGCAGATCAAGGCGCTGAACCCCAACGTCAACCTGCCGAACACCGCCATCGCCCCGGTCTACCGCTCTGACGGGTCGGGCACCAACTTCCTGTTCACCGACTACCTGTCGAAGACCAGCCCGAAGTTCAAGACCCAGATCGGCGCCAACACCTCCGTCCAGTGGCCGGCCGGCATCGGCGCCAAGGGCAACGAAGGCGTGGCCAACATGGTCAAGCAGACGGACGGCTCCGTCGGCTACGTCGAATACGCCTACGCCAAGCAGAACAACATCACGTACCTCGACCTGCAGAACAAGGACGGCAAGACCGTCACGCCGAAGATCGAGGCCTTCCAGGCTGCCGCCGCCAACGCCGACTGGGCCAACTCCAAGGGCTACTACGTCCTGCTGACGGACGAGCCGGGTGCGGAGAGCTGGCCGATCACCGGCGCCAGCTTCATCCTGATGTACAAGAACCCGCAGGACGCCTCGGCCTCGGCCGAAGCGCTGAAGTTCTTCGACTGGGCCTATAAGAGCGGCGACAAGATGGCGACCGATCTGGACTACGTCCCGATGCCGGACTCGGTGGTGTCGCTGGTCCAGAAGACCTGGGCGCAGACCATCCAGGCCGACGGCAAGCCGGTCTGGACCGCGTCGGCCAAGTAACCACGGCCAACCGACCTCGGGCGGGCCGCCGGCCGGCTCGCCCGAGGGCATGATCGCCGGTGGGAACGGAAATTGCGCCGTTCCCACCGCACGCCTCACGGAGCGGCCATGACCGAGATCGCGCTGACCTTGACCGACGCACACGCCTCCACCGCCCGACGGGCCCGCCGCCAGCGCCTGCAGGATGCGGCCTTCCGCAACGCCACCCTCGCATTCGCGCTGCTCGTCCTGCTGATCCTGGGCGGCGTCACGGTTTCCCTGATCGACGGCGCGCTTCCGGCACTGCGCACGTTCGGCTTCGGCTTCGTCGCGACCGAAGTCTGGAACCCGGTGTCCGAGCAGTTCGGCGCGCTCGCCCCCATTTACGGGACGCTGGTCACCTCCATCATCGCCATGGCCGTCGGCATTCCCGTCAGCTTCGGCATCGCGCTCTTCATCACCGAGATGTGCCCGGCCTGGCTGAAGCGCCCGCTCGGCGTCGCCATCGAGCTGCTCGCCGGCATTCCCAGCATCATCTACGGCATCTGGGGCCTGTTCGTCTTCGCCCCCTTCATGCAGTCGACGATTCAGCCCTTCCTGATCAACACGCTGGGCCAGATCCCCGGCATCGGCAACCTGTTCATGGGCCCGCCCTACGGCATCGGCATCCTGACCGCCGGCCTGATCCTGGGCATCATGGTGCTGCCCTTCATCACCTCCATCACCCGCGACGTCTTCGAGACGGTGCCGCCGATGGTGCGCGAGTCCGCCTACGGGCTGGGCGCCACCACCTGGGAGGTGGTGTGGAACGTGGTGCTGCCCTACACCCGCACCGGCGTGGTCGGCGGCGTCATGCTCGGCCTTGGCCGCGCGCTGGGCGAGACGATGGCGGTGACCTTCGTCATCGGCAACGCCCACCGCATCAGCTCCTCGATCATGGCGCCGGGCACGACGATCTCGGCCTCCATCGCCAACGAATTCACCGAGGCGGTCGGCGACGTCTACACCTCCTCGCTGGTGGCGCTGGGCCTGATCCTGTTCCTGATCACCTTCACCGTGCTGTCGATCGCCAAGCTGATGCTGCTGCGCCTGCAGCGCAAGGCCGGAGTCTGAGGCCCATGACGATGTCCAATTCCGCGACGCTGGCAACCCCCATCGGGGGGCTGTATCACCGCCGGCGCATCGCCAACAAGCTGGCGCTGACCCTGGCGCTTGGCGCCGCCGGCTTCGGCCTGTTCTGGCTGGTCGCCATCCTGTGGACGCTGCTCTACAACGGGCTGTCGGCGATCAATCTCAGCCTGTTCACCGAGAACACGCCGCCGCCGGGCGGGGAGGGCGGTCTGCTGAACGCCATCTTCGGCAGCGTCATCATGACCACGGTCGCCACGCTGGTCGGCACGCCGGTCGGCGTGATGGCCGGCACCTATCTGGCCGAGTTCGGCCGCGGCACCAAGCTGGCCGAGGTGGTGCGCTTCATCAACGACGTGCTGCTGAGCGCGCCGTCGATCATGGTCGGTCTGTTCGTCTACGAGGTCCTGGTCGTCCGCATGGGCCATTTCTCGGCCTGGGCCGGCGCCATGGCTCTGGCGGTTCTGGTCATCCCGGTCGTCGTCCGCACGACCGAGGACATGCTGAAGCTGGTGCCGAACAGCCTGCGCGAGGCCGCCGCCGCCCTTGGCGCGCCGCAGTGGAAGGTCATCACCATGGTGGCCTACCGTGCCGCCCGCAACGGAATGATCACCGGCGTGCTGCTGGCCATCGCCCGCATCAGCGGCGAGACCGCGCCGCTGCTGTTCACCGCTCTCAACAACCAGTTCTGGAGCGCGGACATGAACGCGCCGATGGCCAACCTGCCGGTGGTCATCTTCCAATACGCCATGTCGCCCTACGAGGACTGGCGCCAGCTGGCCTGGGGTGGCGCGCTGCTGATCACGGTCGCCATCCTGCTCCTCAACATCGGCGCCCGGCTGCTGGCCGGTCTCGGCACGACGAGAAAGTAACCATGACGATGACCCACATGGACGCCAACAGCCCCGCCCACGGCAGCCGCCAGATGCCCCACGGCATGATGTCCGGAACCGCCGCCGATCGTGCAATCGCCGGTGCCGGCCTGCCCGAGAAGATCAGCGTCCGCAACCTGGACTTCTTCTATGACGGCTACCGGGCGCTGAAGAGCATCTCGCTGCCGCTGTACGACCGTCAGGTCACCGCCTTCATCGGCCCGTCGGGCTGCGGCAAGTCGACCCTGCTGCGCATCCTGAACCGGATGTACGACCTCTATCCCAAGCAGGTCGCCACCGGCGAGGTGCTGCTGGACGGCCACAACATCCTGTCGCCCAAGCAGGACCTGAACCTGCTGCGCGCCCGCGTCGGCATGGTGTTCCAGAAGCCGACGCCGTTTCCGATGTCGATCTACGACAACATCGCCTTCGGCGTGAAGCTGTACGAGAAGCTGTCCCGCGCCGACATGGACGAGCGGGTGGAGTTCTCGCTGCGCCGCGCCGCCTTGTGGGACGAGGTGAAGGACAAGCTGCGCCAGAACGGCATGAGCCTGTCCGGCGGCCAGCAGCAGCGCCTGTGCATCGCCCGCGCCATCGCGGTGAAGCCGTCGGTCCTGCTGCTGGACGAGCCGACCTCGGCGCTCGACCCCATCTCCACCGCCAAGTGCGAGGAGCTGATCGACGAGCTGCGCTCCGACTACTGCATTGCCATCGTCACCCACAACATGCAGCAGGCAGCCCGCATCTCCAACTTCACCGCCTTCATGTATCTGGGCGAGCTGATCGAATTCGGGAACACGGAAGAGATCTTCACCAACCCGACCAAGGAAAAGACGTCCGAATACATCACCGGTCGCTTCGGCTGAGGCATTCGTCGAACTTGGGGCAACGAAACGGCTCCCGTCGCTTTGAGGTGGCGGGAGCCGTTGCGTTTTCACCGGACGGCTTCGGCCGGATTTTTAACGGCGATTTGGCCGGAAGGCGGCGGGGTCGGTGAAGGGTGGGGCGCCGTCCATCATCTCCGCCAGAAGCCGGCCGGCCACCGGCCCCAGCGTGAAGCCCTGGTGGCCATGGCCGAAATTCATCCAGAGGCCGGGATGGCCCGGCGCCTCGCCGATGACTGGCAGCATGTCGGGCAGGCAGGGGCGGGTGCCGTGCCAGGGCTCCGCCTCGACCGGCGCGCCGAGATCGATGAGGGACCTGACCGCCTCTTCCGCCCGGTCGAGCTGGACCGGGTCGGCGGGCGCCTCGGCATGGGTGAATTGCGCGCCCGTCGTGATCCGCAACCCCCGCGCCATCGGGGCCAGCACATAGCCGAAGCCGCTGTCCATCAGCGGAAGCGACAGGCCGCCGCCGCTGTAATGGCGGTGATAGCCCCGCTTGCGGACCATCGGGAAGCGGTAGCCGAACGGCCGCAGCGCCTCCGGCGACCAGGGGCCGAGCGCCACGACCGCCACCTCCGCCTCCAGCCGGCCGTCGGCGGTTTCGACCGACCATCCGCCCCGCGGGCGGGCCTTCAGGCTGCGGGCGTCGCCTGTCAGCAACCGTCCGCCGGCCTCGACGAAGCGGCGGCCATAGGCTGCGACCAGCGCGCCGGGATCGGACACCGTCCACGGATCGAGCCAGTGGATCGCGCCGACGCCCGTCTGCTTGAGCGCCGGTTCCGCCTGTGCCAGCGCGTCGGGCGTCAGGGACTCGAACCGGACGCCCCAGCGCCTGCGGTGGTTCTCGGCGGCGGCCAGCGCCTTGTCGAACAGCTCCCGGCGCCGGAACAGGACACGGTAGCCGTCGCGCCGCACCAGCCCGTCCACCGGGCAGTCGCGCATCAGCTCGTCATGCTCGGCCGTCGCCTCGACGATCAGCCGCGCATAGGCGTCGGAAATGCCGGCGTGCCGCTTTTCCGCGGAATTCCACCAGTAGCGGGCGAGCGCCTCCGCATGGTTCGGCAAAGCGGCGGTGCGATAATGGACGTCGTTCGTCCGTCCCAGGGCCACGGCGGCCAGGGTGCCGATGTCGCGCGGCATCGGATAGGGGCTGACCGCCTCGCATTGGATGATGCCGGCATTGCCGTAGCTTGTCTCTTCGCCCGGCCCGCGGCGGTCCACCACCGCCACCGACCAGCCCCGCTTTTGGAGCTGCAGGGCGGTGGCGATGCCCACCATGCCGGCGCCGAGAACGAGTGCCTGCTTCATGATTTCACGCCCGGGCCTTGGCGGTCACCGTGATCTCGACGCGGGCATCGACCAGCAACCCCGCCACGACGGTGGTGCGCACCGGACGCGGTTCCGGGAATCGCCGGGCATAGGCCTCGTTGAAGGCGGCGAAATCGGTCTTGTCGGTCAGGTGGACGAGACAGGACACCACATCCGCCAGCGACAGGCCTTCGCCCTCCAGCGTCGCGGCGATGCGGTCGAGCGCAAGCTCGGTCTGTGGACCGATGCCGTCGGGAATGCTGCCGTCGGGGCCGAAGGGCAGTTCGCCGGACAGGAAGACCAAACCGTCGGCGCGGCGCAGCTTGGAGAAGGGCAGGGTGGGGATGGACATGGCGGAATCCTTGTATTTGAAAGGGCCGTGCCTCAGGCGATGCGGGCGGCAAGGCGCTGCCGTCCGGTGCGTAGCGTGCTGCCGGCAACCACCGCGACGGCGGTCATGACGATCAGGAAGCCGAAGGCGGTATCGAAGGACCCGCTGGCCGACACCAGGAAACCCATCACCATCGGCGCGATGAAGCCGGCGATCTGTCCGCCCATGTTGACGATGCCGATGCCGGTGCCCAGCTGGCTCTCGTGCAGCACCTTGGTCGGTAGGGCGATGACCGTCGCCAGGACGAAGGACTTGAAGAAATAGGCGAGCGACTGGAAGACGATCAGCGTGGCGATGCTGTCCGACCTGTACATGGCGAACACGAAGAGGCCGGTCAGCGAAGCACTGCCGACCAGAAGATACTTCTCCCGGTCGGGGAAAAAGCGCGTCATCACCCAGCCACCGATGGCGGTGGCGATGGTGGCGAGCAGGAAGGGGATCGGCACGAGAACGCCGACCGACTTCAGATCCAGGCCGCGCTGCTGCAGCAGATAGAGCGGCATCCAGGAATCCAGCCCCTTGTTCACGCAGCTCAACCCGAACCAGACGACGACCAGCTGCCACAGGAACGGGGTCTTCAGCAGCATGCGGGTGGTGGCCCAGTCGATGCGGTTCGAGGCGCCCTGCCGCTCGCCCTGCCCGGATGCCGGCTTCGGGTTGCCGGCGACCAGCAGCATATAAGCGACGGCGAAGGCGACCCCGGCGATGCCGATGACCTCGAAAGCATGGCGCCAGCCAAGCCCGAGGATCAGCGGCGCCATCACCAGCGGCGCGATCATGCTGCCGGCATAGTTCGACGAGGTCAGGAAGGCCGTCATCTTCGGCTTGTTGTCCTTGCTGAACATCTCCGCCACCGCCTTGATGGCGGCTGGCGGAAAGCTGCCCTCGGCGATGCCGAACACCAGCCGGATGGCGATCAGCGACCCCAGGGACCAGGCGAAGCTGGTCGACACCGTGAAGACCGACCACAGGGCGATCGAGACGACGATCACGTATTTGGAACCGAAGTGGTCGGCCAGCCAGCCGCCGGGGATCTGCATCAACGAATAGCCGAGGAAGAAGACGCTGATGACGATGCCGAGTTCCGAGGCCTGAAGATTGAAATCTTTGCCGATCTGGCCCAGCGCGATCGAAATCGCCGCCCGGTCGATATAGGAAATACAGAAGGCCAGATAGAGAAGTGAAAACCCGATGATGCTGGTCTTGTGCGTCTTTAGGGCGGACATGCAGGTGTCTCCGTCAGCTATAGGGGCGTCGGCTCCAACGGTTTCGGCGGGCTTCACCGGAGCGGCGGGCAAAATGGTGGCGTTGCCGGCGCGCCGGAGGTCGCCGGCGGCCGGATCGTCGATTCAAATTGGAATGGGACCGGAAGGGCCGGTCAGTCCCAGGCGCGGAAGCCGGGGGTTTGCGACAGGGGCGGTGCCGCGGCCAGTCGGCTCAGGTCCGGCACCGGCCGGCACAGGGCCGGATTGCCGGCGAAGGCCGCCTCCAGCACGGCGGCGGTGGAGAGCACCAGCGTATCGCCGCCGCGCGGGCCGACGATCTGCAGCCCGAAGGGCAGTCCGGAGTCGTCCAGGCCGACCGGCAGGCTCAGGGCCGGATGGCCGGCCAGCGTCACGCCATAGGCCAGTGCCAGCCAGTGGAAGTAGGAGCGGGTGGGCCGGCCATCGATCTCCCGCGGGTACAGTTCGCTCCACGGGCGCGGGCTGACGGTGATGGTCGGGCTGATCAGCAGATCGTGTGTTTCGAAGAAGGACTGGAAGGATCGGTAGATGCGCGTCTGGGTCGTCGCGGCGCGGGTGTAGTCCTCCAGGCTGTAACCCAGCCCCTCCTCGATGTTGGCGCGGACGTTGGGGCCGAGCATGTCGGGACGCTCGCGGAAGGTCTTGGCATGCATCGCCAGGAACAGCGAGGCGCGCAGCACCGCGAAGGCATCGTCGGCACCGGTGCAGTCCGGCGTCGCCTCGACACAGGTTCCGACGAGCGGCGCGATATGTTCGACGCGGTCGCGGAAGACGCGGCGGATATCCTGGGCCGTCGGGGCGAAGCCGAAATCCTCGGTCACGGCGATGCGCATCCGGGACAGGTCCGCGGCGGCGACCGGGAACCAGCGCTCAGGCCGGCCGCGCACCGGCTCGCCCGGCAGGCTGTAGGCGAGCGGATCGCGGACGTCGTCGCTGGCCATCACCGACAGCATTAGGGCCAGATCCGCCACGTTGCGGGCCATCGGCCCGTCGGTCGACAGGTTCGACCAGCCGATGGCGCGGCGCTCGCTGGCGACCAGCCCATAGGAGGGGCGCATGCCGACGATCCCCGCATATCCGGCGGGATTGCGCAGGCTGCCGCCGGTGTCCGATCCGGTGGCCAGCGGCGCCATCCCGCAGGCGAGCGCCACCGCCGATCCACCCGACGAACCTGCCGCCGACCGCGACGGGTCGAACGGATTGCCCGTCGCCCCATAGACCGGGTTCCGGGTGTTGCCGCCGGCCGCCCATTCCGGCGTGTTGGTCTTGCCGAGGATGATCGCGCCGGCGGCGCGCAGCCGGGCGACCGATCCCTGGTCGGCGGCCGGCACATGGTTTGCGAACAGAGGACTGCCATAGGTGGTGCAAAGACCGGCGGTGTCCTGCGTATCCTTGACCAGAAGCGGAATGCCATGCAACGGCCCGACATCGTCGCCACGCTGGATCGCAGCTTCGGCCTGTTCCGCGGCCTTGCGGGCGTTGTCGGTGTCGAGGGCCACCACGGCGTTGACGGCCGGATTGACGAGATCGATCCGGGCGAGGCAGGCTTCCAGCAGTTCGACGGGAGACAGGGTCTTTCCGGCGATCCGGCGGCGCATGTCCAGCAGGGAGAGATCGGCCACGGAGAGATTGGCGGCAGCGGGAGCGGTCAAATCGGGCATGGCGGCGGTATCCGTCCGGCTTCAATTTGTCGCATCGTCACAGAGTTTAGCGCATCGGTCAAATTGTTTATGTGGTCAGCGATTGGGCGCCATCTTGCTGCGCTGCACAAGCATATGGCAGAAAAGGATTTCGTCGGCGATGCTGCCGAATCGGTTCGTGAAAACCATTTAGCGTATACAATAAATTCTGCCTGCAAAATTGGCAGCGGCAGTGACGGTGGAACGGGAAAAGTCGATGCAGGATCAGGATGAGCTGGCCAACACCACCTCGCGGCTGGGCGTTTGCCTGAAAGCCGCCCGCAAGGTGCGCGGCTTGACATTGAAGCAGGTGGCGGAACGCACGGGAATGGCCCTGTCGACTTTGTCGAAGGTGGAGAACGGCCAGATGTCGCTGACCTACGACAAGCTGCTGCAGCTGACAGCCGGCCTGAAGATCGAGATCGCCGAACTGTTCGAACCTGCCGGCTCCCGGCCGGAGCGCCGGCAGGTCATCACCGCCCGTCGCAGCATCAGCCGGGCCGGACAGGGGCATCTGGTGGACACAAATTTCTATTCCTACCGGTATCAATGCACCGACCTGGTTGGAAAGCAGATGGTGCCGATCCTGGCCGAGATCCGGGCGCGTACGCTGGAGGAGTTCGGATCGCTCCTGCGGCATACCGGCGAGGAGTATTTTTATGTCACGTCCGGCCGCGTCGTCGTCCACACCGAATTCTACGAACCGGCGGTGCTTGGCGTGGGCGACGGCATCTATCTCGACAGCAGCATGGGCCATGCCTATCTGAACGCCGGGGACGAACCGGCCCGTGCGATCTGCGTCTGCACCAGCGAAGAGCCGGACCTCTACCAGAAGCTGCGATCGATTTCCGAGGCGGAGGGGCGGCAATAGACCCTGTCCGGCCCGTTGCCGGACCCCCGATGCGGCAAAGCCGACTGGCTCCGTCATCGGAAGCGCCGATGGTTGGAATCGTGCATTCCCGTTTCCCGTCTCTTCGAAGAAAAACGACACTGTCGCCGAGGCAAATTCCTTGCCCATCATTTCGGGGAATAGGGCAGTAACATCATGAATACAGGGGTTGAGACGAAGAACGAGCATGTCCTGATCGTTGGGGGCAGTTCGGGGATGGGGTTGGCGCTGGCGCGGATTCTGCTGTCCGAGGGTGCCAGAGTGACCATCGCCGGCCGGTCCGAGGCCCGGCTGGAAGAGGCGCGGGCGAGCCTCTCACCCGTGGCGGGCCCGCTGGCGGCCCGGTTGGCTATCGGGGTCGCGGACATCACACGGGAGGAGCAGGTCGCACGCCTGTTCGGGCGGGTCGGGCCGCTGGACCACATCGTCACCACGGCGGCGGATATCGGGGGCGCTTATCAGCTTCTGCCATCGCTGGATGTCGCCGCGGCGCTGCGGGTCGTCGATTCGAAGTTCATCGGCCCGCTGCTGCTCGCCAAGCATGGCGCGCCGGTTCTGTCGCCACAGGGTTCTATCACCTTCACATCGGGGATAGCGGCCTATCGGCCGGCTGCGCGGGGATCGGTGGTCGCGGCGATCAACGGAGCTCTTGAGTCGCTCGCCTACGCGCTCGCGGTGGAACTGGGCCCGATCCGGGTCAACGCGGTCTCGCCGGGCTGGGTCGATTCACCGATCTGGCAGCATGTTGCCGGCGACGCCAAGGCGGCGACGCTGGAGGCCATGGCCAAGAGGCTGCCGGTCGGCCGGATCGGGCAGCCGGACGACATCGCCTCCGCCATCCGTTTTCTGATGCGCAACGGCTTCGTCACCGGCACCGTTCTGCATGTGGACGGCGGTCATCGTCTGGTCTGACGGCACAGAAGCCGTTCCGCGCGGAGGTCAGGAACAGGCGCAGGCCCGGCGGTTGTACGCGCCGGCGGCGCCACAGCATGGACACCGGAACACCGTCGGAATCCCCGACCCAGGGCAGGACCGCGAGCCCGGCGACTGGTGTAACCGCCAACGTCGGGACGAGCGCGCAGCCGAGCCCCGCCGCGACGAGCGCACGGATGGCACCGATGCTGCCGAACTCTCCGGCGATGCGCGGCCGGCCGGCACCGGCGGGCAGAAAGGCGGTGTCGAACATCCGGCGGTACACGCAGCCGGTCGCGGTCACCAGAAAGGGCTCGTCTTTGAGGTCGTCCCGGTCCACGGCACTGCGCCCCGCAAGCCGGTGCCCTGCCGGCGCAATGACGGACAGGCGATCCCAAGCGACGGTTTCGCGCTCAACACCGTCCTCTGGCGGCCCTTCGCCGAAAACGAAGGCCACGTCGACGTCCCCGCTCCGGATGCCGTTGCGCAGTTCACCGCTGCCGGCAGCCGTCATCCTTACCGCTACTGCGGGGTGCGCGGTGCAGAAGGTCATCAGCAACGGTGGGAGAAAGCTGCTGCACAGCGTCTCCAGCCCGCCAACCGTGAGGTTGCCCGTCGGCTGGCCGGCGACGTCGGCAATCGCCGACCGGGCTTCGTCGGCGAGGGAGAGAAGGTCGGCGGCATGGTCCAGCAGGCGCCGCCCGGCCTCCGTCAGGCGCAGGCGGCGTTTCGACCGGTCGAAGAGAACGACGCCGAGGTCGGCTTCCAGAGCCTGGATCTGCTCGGTCACACTCGACTGGGCAAGATGGAGTCGCTCGCCAGCCCGCGTGACGTTGAGCGTCGACGCCACCGTTGCGAAGGTTCGAAGATGCTTGAGCTGCATGCCCCACAGTGTGGCGGGTTCGGCGGGGAACTTCCAGTCCGGGTTAGCCGGGCACCGGCGGGCCGCCTCAAGGGATCACCCCTGGCGTGGTGACCGGCAATATTTCCATAATCTAACTTATGTGTTTTTCGTCTGTAGGCGGGGTAGGTTCTATTCTGAAGTGCAACTTTCTTGTAATCACAG
>CBFGPE010000064.1:0-37066 GCA_965650625.1 uncultured Azospirillum sp.
GTCGGCAAGGGCCGGGTGGCTCAGCTCGCCTCCGACCAGATCTGGCTGTGGAGCCGCGGCTTTGAAGGCGGCGGCCCGCAGGCGGAGCTTCTGCGCCGCCTCGCCCACTGGCTGATGAAGGAACCGGAGCTGGAGGAGAACGACCTGCGCGCCCATGTCGACGGCAACCGCATCACGGTCGAACGCCGCTCCCTCACCCCCGATCCGCGCTCGGTCACCATCACCGACCCGTCCGACCAGACGAGCACGCTGCAGCTGACCGACGACCGCACCGGCCGCGCCGTTGCCACCGTGACCGCCGCCGCCCCCGGCATCTACCGCATCTCCGACGGGGAACGGACGACCCTCGCCGTTGTCGGTGCGGTGAACACGCCGGAGCTGGCCGATGTCCGTTCCACCGGTGACCGCATGAAGCCGGTGGCCGAGGCGACCGGCGGCGGCATCCACTGGGTGACCGACACCGACAGCGGCCCCAACCCCGGAATCGATGTGCGCCTCACCCAGCCCGACCGCAGCCAGACCGGCTCCGGCTGGATCGGCCTGCGTGCCAACGGCGACTACACGGTGACCGGAGTGACCGACGTGCCGCTGCTGCCGGTGGGGGCGGTACTGGCCCTGGCGCTGGGCGGACTGCTGATGGCATGGCGCCGGGAGGGCCGTTGAGCGACCCTCCGGAAGCCTGATTTAGCAGTGAAAATTTTCTGAAAACAGCCTGTTGCGTTCAGCCGGGCTTCCGATTATGGTGCCGCTCCTTCCGGCGATACGAGCGATCGCCGCGCCGGTTGGGGCGTCGCCAAGTGGTAAGGCAGCGGTTTTTGGTACCGCCATTCCCAGGTTCGAATCCTGGCGCCCCAGCCAACTTTCCCAAGCAAAAAACAGCCAATTTCCCTACGCCGCGCCTTCCGCCGGGTCGAGCAGCATGACCAGCGTGTAGGCGGATCGCCCCCCGGGGCGAAGAGTCAGCTGTTCCAATGTCAGCGGACCATCCAGCGGATGGTCGAAGCGGCGCAGGCCCCCTTCCCGCTCCAGCACGCCATGGTCGTCCCACATCCGTGAGAAAAGCGGGCTCTCCCGTCGCAACCCTGCGACCATCGCCTGCGCCGCTGGGTCTTCGGGATGACGGGCTGTTTCGGCACGGAACTCCGCCAGCAGACGGCGGGCGCGATTCTCCCAATCCAGGATGAAGCTTTGGGCTGTCGGGTCGAGGAAGACGTAGCGCAGTAGATTGCGTTCCGAATGCCCCTGCCCCAGCCAGCCTCCGAACAGCCGCTCCGCCGCCGGGTTCCAGCCGACCGCAGTCCATAGTCGGTCGAGCAGATAGGCCGGCGCCGTCATCGCCGCGAGCGCCGCCAGCAGCGACGGCGGCGGCTGATCCCTCAAACCGGCCGGCGGCGCGTCCGGATCGCGCTTGCGCGTCATTTCGAACAGATAGCTTCGTTCGGCCGCCGTCAGACGCAACGCCTCGGCCAACCGGGCCAGCGCTTGGGGCGAAACCGACACGTCGCGCCCCTGTTCCAGCCAGCTGTACCAAGTCGGGCTGATGCCGCAGAGCTGCGCCAGTTCCTCCCGCCGCAGGCCGGGTGTACGGCGCCGGGTGGAGCCGCCCTGCAAGCCAGCCTCCGCCGGCGTCAGCCGCTCGCGATGGCGCCGCAGAAAGGCGCCGAGCAGGCGCCGCCGCTCGGCGGACGGGTCGGCGGCGGCAGTGATTTCAGAGGTCGCAGAGGTCATGGTGGCAGTGTTTATACCAGGATAACCACCCGCCTTGTACCCGGTTGAAATCGGCGCGACGCTTGCCCCATCAGCCACCCCGTCACAAGGAAGCCCCCATGACCCCAAACCACCATGGCGTCGTCGCCGAGAACTACGGCCCGCGCGCCGACGCTTATGTGTCCAGCGCCGTCCATGCCGGCGGTGCCGACCTGGACCAGATCGAACAGTTTCTGCGCGGCCGATCCGATGCGCGGGTGCTGGATCTGGGTTGCGGCGGCGGCCATGTCAGCTACCGCGCAGCTCCCCATGTGGCGGAGGTCGTGGCCGTCGACCTGACGCCGGAGATGCTGGAGGCGGTGGCCCACAATGCGGCGGAGCGTGGCCTGACCAACATCGCCACCCGGCAGGCCGCCGCCGAGCGGCTGCCCTTCGACGACGGCCGCTTCGACGTGGTGCTCTGCCGCTTCACCGCCCACCATTGGCGTGATTTCGAGGCGGGCCTGCGTGAGGCGCGGCGTGTGCTGGCGCCCGGCGGCACCGCGATCTTCATCGATTGCGTCGCCCCGGCCGCCGCCGTGCTGGACACCCATCTGCAGGTGGTGGAGGTGCTGCGCGATCCCTCCCACGTCCGCAACTATACGGCGGCGGAGTGGATGGCGGCTCTGGCGCGGGCGGGCTTCGCCGTCCGGTCGCTGACTCCGCGCCGCCTGCGCATGGAGTTCGCGGTCTGGACCGCCCGCACCCGCACGCCGGACCTCCATGCCCAGGCCATCCGCTCGCTCCAGCGCATCGCGTCCGCTGAGGTCCGCAGCCATTTCGACATCATCGACGACGGCAGCTTCCTGCTCGACACGCTGACGCTGGAGGTTGATGCGGTCTAGCAAGCCGCCGGAACGGCCTGTTCCCGCCGGTCGAGCGCCCCGCTCGCCAGCGTCAGGACCAGACCGCCCAGCACGAACAGACCACCGACCCAGGGCGTGGCGCCGAGACCGAGCGGGGAGGACACCACCTGCCCGCCGAAGAAGGCGCCCGCCGCGATGCCCAGGTTGAAGGCGGCGATGTTCAGCGCCGACGCCACATCGACCGCCCCCGGCGCATGGCGCTGCGCCAGCTGGACGACATAGAGCTGAAGCCCGGGGACATTGGCGAAGGCCAGCGCCCCCATGCCGGCCAGCGTGACAAGCGCCGGGATCTTGGCGTCCGCGGTGAAGGTGAAGACGATCAGGACCAGCGCCTGCAGGGCGAACAGCCAGGCCAGCGCCCGCACCGGCCTGCGGTTGGCCAGCTTGCCGCCGACGAGATTGCCGACCGCGATGGCGGCCCCATACAGCACCAGCACGAGGCTGACGGTGGAGTTGGAGAATCCGGTGATCGTTTCCAGGATCGGCGCCAGGAAGGTGAAGGCGACGAAGGTGCCGCCATAGCCCAGCGCCGTGATCGCGAAGGCCAGCAGAAGCCGCGGCTTCGCCAGCACGCCGACCTGCACCCCCAGACCGGCGGCCGGCGGCTGGCTGAGCCGGGCCGGAACCAGCGCCGCGACGCCCACCCCGCCGACGACGCCCAGCGCCGATACCGCCAGGAAGGTGGCGCGCCAGCCGAAGGTCTGCCCGATCCAGGTGCCCAACGGCACGCCGGTGACGATGGCGATGGTCAGGCCGGAGAACATCATGGCGATGGCCGAGGCGCGCTTGTCCTCCGGCACCAGATCGGCGGCGATGGTCGACCCGACCGAGAAAAAGACGCCATGGGCGAAGGCGCTCAGCACCCGCGCCACGAGCAGCGTCTCGTAATTGGGACTGACGCCGGCCAGCAGGTTGCCGGCGACGAACACCCCCATCAGCCCGAGCAGCAGCGGCTTGCGCGGCACCCGGCCGGTCAGCGCGGTCAGCACCGGCGCCCCGAAGGTGACGCCCAGCGCATAGACGCTGACCACCATGCCGGCCATCGGCAGGCTGACGTCCAGATCGTTCGCCACGGTAGGAAGCAATCCGACGACAACGAACTCCGTCGTCCCGATCGCATAGGCGCTGATCGCCAGCGCCAGCAGTGCGAGAGGCATTTCAAAACTCTCCATTCCAAGAAGGTCTGTGCTGGAGAGACGATGTGCGCCATAAGGTCGGGAACGGGAATGCCCACGCCATTCCCATGATTTTGTCATTCAGGGACAAGATGAGAGCGGAGATGCCGGCATGAGCGATCCACGCGCCTGGGAGATGCGGGTGTTCCTGCGGGTTGCCGCCCGTGGCAGCTTCAGCGCCGGCGGCCGCGATGTCGGAATGACGCCGTCATCCACGGCGAAGCTGATCGGCCGGCTGGAAGAGAGGCTGGGCGTGCGGCTGGTCGAACGCTCCACCCGCAAGCTGCGGCTGACCGCCGAAGGGGAACTCTACCGCGAACGGGCGGAGACGCTGCTGGGGGAGATGGACGCACTTGATGCGGAAATCGGCGGCGGGGCCCGCGCGCCGACCGGTCTGATCCGCGCCAATGCTTCCGTTCCCTTCGGCCAGCACTGTCTGCTGCCGCTGCTGCCGGAATTCCTGCGCGACCATCCCGGCATCACGCTGGACATGACGATGACGGACGAGGTGGTCGACCTCTATGCCGCCCGTGTCGATGTCGCCTTCCGCGCCGGGCCTATGAGCGATTCGGCTCTGATGGCTCAACGGCTTGGCGTCGTCCGGCGCCGGATCGTCGCCTCGCCCGCCTATCTGGAGCGCAAGGGCGTGCCGATGACTGCCGCCGATCTTGAGACCCACGACTGCCTGGGATTCAATTTCCGCCGTGCTGCCGCGGTCTGGCCGCTGAAGTCCGGCGGCCGTCTGGTCGACCGCGAGGTGCCGACCCGCATCCTGGCGAACAATGGCGAGACGGTCCGCCATATGGCATTGCTCGGCCTGGGGCTGGCGCGGCTAGCCGATTATCACGTCCGCGCCGATCTGCGCGAGGGCCGGCTGGTGTCGGTTCTGGACGACACGCTGGTCGACACCGAGGAAATCCACGCCGTCTATACCGGCCGCGACCGTGCGCCGCGCCGCGTACGCGCCTTCCTCGACCACATGGCGCCGCGCTTGCGGGCGATGCTCGCGGATTGAAGGTCCGACAAAGAAATCGGCCGGACGACGGGCATCCGGCCGATTGTTCTTACTGCTGCGACGTGGCGCCTCAGAACGGGATTTCGTCGTCGAGGTCCTCGTGACGGGGCGGAGCGCCGCCGCCGCTGCGACCGCCGCCCGACGAACCGCCGCCGTAGTTGCCGCCGCCACCACCATAGCCGCTGCCGCCACCGCTGCCGCCGCCACGCGATTCGTAGCCGCCGCCACCGCCGCCGAAGCTGCCGCCGCCGCCTTCTTCGCGGGCGCCGCCGGTGAAGTCGATTTCGGCCACGCGGACCGACAGGCCGGCGCCGCGGGTGCCGTCGCGCTTTTCATACTCGCGCAGGGTCACCTCGCCCGACACGACGACGCTCTTGCCCTTGGTCAGGTGCGGAGCGAGCGACTCAGCGCGGCGGCCCCAGATCGAGCAATCGACCCACTGGGTCGTCTTGCGATCACCGAAACCGACATCGTTGGCGACGCGGAAGCCCAGCACCTTCTCGCCGCTCTGGGTCGTGCGCAATTCGCCGTCCGCGCCCAGGCGTCCCGTAAACGTCCAAACATTCATCGCTCGTTGCTCCTAAGCGCGAGTGTCCCAGCATCCATGCCGACCCGTCAGGATGCCCGGCGGAGGCACCCAGATGCCGAGGGTTCCCATTCGCAGGGCCGGCTGTTCAATGGCGACCATCCCCCCGGTCCCGCGCAACGAAGCACGAGGGACCGACGCCGGTCAACCGCCGTCGGAAATGCCCCGGCAATGCCCGGACCGGCGCACTCGCCCAGCCGTTCCGCACCAGAACACTCCAAGAACAAATATAGCAGAGCGGCAGGCGCCGGGAAACCGATTCCTTCGCCTTAGCGTAGGATTCCCGCCGCCCGGACGGCATCACCGCGGACGGCATTCAAGGAAGGTCGGGTTCAACGGAGGCGGCGGGCAGCCAGATCCAGGGCGATCTTCAATTGGGCATGGGAAAACGGCTTGTGCACGACGCCGAGCGGATAGGTCTCGGTGATGCGGGCCATGGTGCCATGGTCGCTGTTGCCCGACAGGTAGATGGACCGCAGGCCATGGTCCAGATTCAACCGCCGCGCCGTGGCGATGCCGTCCCCGCCGCCGAACCGCACGTCGGTCAGGGCCAGATCCGGCCGTTCACGCCGCGCCAATTCCGCCGCTTCAATCTCCGTTCGCGCGACGCCGCAGACGGTGTGGCCCAAATCCGCCACCAGGACGGACAAGGCGTCGGAAACGGCATCGTCATGTTCAAGCACCAGAACGCGAAGCGGTTGCCCGGGCGAACGGACGCGCTGAGGCATATTCTGCTTGGCGATGGAGTCGATCCTGAGCATGCGACCGACCTCGGGCGTTCCCAGCGTTGCGCAATAAGCGGCGAATTTTGGTAAATTTGCGTTTACCGCTACGCCATTTGTACTAGGGCTCACCCGAATTTGCAAGCTCAATCGTTCAGAATCTGACCTTTTGCGCCGATCCAAGCACGAGAGTCATCGTCCCGAGTCGCAACCCGGCCGAAGATTTTCCAGTCATCGGAAAAAGGTCAGCGTCCAGCAGGTCCGAGCCAGTCGATACCGCCGGAACTGCGCTGCCCGCCACCACTTGCCCGTACTGTTGCGGCACGCGAGGGTGGCGGCGGAGGCGCCGGTTCGCCAGCCAGCCAGGAGGCGTGTCCTTCCGATACCTGGGCCTCGGGCCTAGTCGACGGCCGGGGCTCCGCCGGCGCGATCTGGAACGGCTCCGCGACCGGCGCAGGCGAACGGAGTTCCGGCGAAAGCGGTGCGGTCAGCGCTGGCCGCACCGCAGGAATCGGCGGTTCTGCCGAACGTGGCGGCACCGGATTGAGCGTGACCGGAGCCGGGTCGATCTCCTCATCCATCGCGCCGCCGTCCCATCCGGCGTCGGCATGGTCGTCCCAAACCGCTGCGGCCGGCTGTCGCAGGCGTGGCGCATCGGCGGCACCCAGCCAGGACGGGCGTTCGTCGTCCGACAATGGTCCGGTCTGTGTGTTGAGCTGCCGCGCCTGCTCGCGGATATCCAGCAGGGTGGTCACCGCCAGCTGCAGCAGCGGGGCCAGAACCATGGGATCGGCCATCTCCTCCGCACTCAGCGCGGCGAAACGGTCGCGCACGCTCTCGACCGCATTTTCCACGCCGTCGCGGAGCGCGCCGGCCTCATGCGCCAGCCGCTCCAAATCCTCGCGCAGGGCGGAGATTTCGCACGCCTGCCGCAACTCGTGGAAGCCGATACCCGCCCCCAGAGGGGATGCGGATCGCCGGTCCCGTGATGAACCAAAATCGTGAGGCATCTTGGCCTTACCCCGGTTCCAAGCCCAGCCCGATGAAGGCACGCGACCGGCCTGAAACGGCGGTGCCCCCGTATGGCAACCCGCGCAATCGACGGCCGGTTCCAAAAGTCGACATGATGGCGCCCACTGCCGGAACGTCGGCGATGTTGCACCAGTCACGGTCGCCCCGTAATCGGGCAACGATGTTTAGCGCCGTTGATGTCGTTTGGAAACCGTTTGCGCGTGATGGCCGCTTGTACTATTTTTTCGGCCCCAGGGGAATGGATTCCTTGTGATCCAACGTCCAGGCGTCTCCCCGCCGCCATTTCATCTTGCCGGAATCCCATACGGTGTCGATCGATCGCTCGGAACTTGAACGGCTCCTTGCCGATCGCCCGGCTGGCAACCGTAGCGCCATGCAGGCGGTGCGCGAAAGCTACGCCGACATCGGGCTGATGCGCGAACGCGGCCTGTCCTGGGCCGAGATCTCCGATCTGCTGGCGAAGCTGGGCGTGACCGCCCGCGACAATCAGCCGATTTCGCCCGTCACCCTGCGCTCCGCCTTCTTCCTTGTCGGGAACGAGGGGCGCGGCGAGGCTGCCGACGACCATGCAGGCGGCTCCGTCATGCCGGCGGAAACGCTGGCCGCCGTTCACGAAGCCGCGCTGTCCGCCGGCTTGTCCGACGACGCGGAGGAGGAAGTGAAAGCCGACTCCGACGCGGAAGCTGCGGACAAGGCGCCGGCTCCCGAGCCGGAACCTCCTGCGGAAGACGCCGTTCAGGACGCCGCCGTGGATGACGTGGCGGAGGATGAGACGGAAACGGAAGAACCTGAGTCGGCTGCACCGGAGCCCGATGTCGCCGAATCCGCACCGCAGGCGGACGAGACCGAACCCGAACCCGCCTCCCCTGCCCCGGACCTGCTCGCCCCGGCGACGACGGTTGCCGACGAGGGGCCGGCGGAAGAAGACGGCGCCGACGACAGCGTGGCGCAGGACGTCTCTTCCGAAACCAAGATCTCCAAGCCGGAACCACAGCCGGCCTCCCACCAGACCCCCGCGGCGGCTGTGCGGGACACCGGTTCGCCGGCGTCCCCGCCTGCGCCTCCCACGACGACCCAAGACGAATCAACGAACGCATACTGGAAAGGCGATCGCATGCTGGGCACGATCTTCGTCCTCAATGACCGCGGCGGCGTCGGCAAGACGCTGCTGTCCCATCACCTGATGGCGACCGCCATGCTGGAAGGCCTGCAGCTGAAGGTCGTCGAGTACGAGGTGAACGAGCGTCTCGCCCGCCTGTTCGGCCCGGACGTGGTCGAACATCGCCGCATCACCCAGGACTTCATGAACATGATGGGGTCGGGCGACGGCTTCTACGAGTTCTGGGATCTGATCGGTCCGGAGCTGCAGCGCGGCGGCCGTCTGTACGATTTCGGCGGCAACATCTCGCAGTGGTTCTTCAACTGGGCCGAGGTGTCGGGCTTCGACTATTACGTGGGCGACGGCGAACGGCTGACCTTCATGGTTCCGGTGACCGTCGACCTCGCCTCGCTCTCCACCGGCATGACGACGCTGGAGCGGGTGGCGACCATCGCCCCGAAGGCCAAGCGCGTCCTGGTCGAGAACGGCTTCTCCGGTCCCTTCTCGCAGCTTGAGGACAGCCAGTATGCCCGCCGCAAGGCGGAGATGGTGGAGCGCGAGGGCCTGCAGGTCATCTCCATGCAGCCTTGCACCGCTCCGGCCTGGGCGCGCCTTACCGGCCACCGCCTGGATCAGGTGGCGACGATGACCCGCGAGGATCTGGTGAAGCTGGGCATGACCCCGCCGGTCGCCTCCCGCTCGCTGATCATCATCCACGAGTGGCTGCGCAACATGCGTCAGGCGCTGTCGCCCTACCTGCACGACGCCTTCCGCCAGACCCCGGCCACCGCCAAGGCGCGCTGAGATCTGTAAGGACGGTTGCCGAAAGCCCTTCTCCCCCGGTGGGGAGAAGGGTTTTTTATGTCTACGCGGCGTTGCGGGCGGCACTGGGACTGTAAAGGTCTTCCTTGACCGGCGCCACCGACCGCACCTGATAACCGGGACGCGCGCTGAACCGGCGGTTGGCGCGTTCGGCCGCCTCGCGTTCTGATTCGGCCCACACCAGATAATCGCGCCCGCGTGCCCATTCGACGGCCAGGGGGTGGGTGCCGTCGATCTCGCCGATCTGCTGGTTCACCACGGTCACCAGCCATTCCTTGTCGCCGGGATTGCGCCGGTCGGTCAGGATCAGGATCTGCGGGCGGCGCTTCGACTGTGCTTCGGTCAGGCGTTGCTGCACCTCGACCTGCTTCTTGCGCAGTTCCACGATGTCCCGCGTCAGTTCCTCGATCTCGGCATGGAGGTTTTCCTCCTCGCGGTGCAGGCGGTGGATGGTGGACTCCAGCTTGTCCAGCCTGTTGCGCACGCCACGCACGCGCTGGCGCGCCTGTGACACCCGCTGTTCCACCGTCATCAGCACATTGCCGAGCCACGCGCCGATGGCGACGATCGCCAGGACGATGATGAAGTTGATCATCATGGGACGGCACCGGCCCTGGAGCGGTTGGTGGCCGGCGGCACCGGTACGCCCCCCTTGCCGCCGGACCTCGCATCGCCGCGCAGGAAGGACTTCTGGAATCCGAGCTTGAACGGGAAAGCGACGTCGCACATCTGCTTCGCCTCGTCGAGGCTGGAGGCCCAGACCTCCGCCACGTTGGCACAGCGCCAGATCGGATTCACGGGCCCGCGGTCGCCGGCAGCCCGAGCGGCGGCCGATGCCTTTTCCTGCGTGACGGTGGCGACGAACTTCATCAGGCCGGCCTGTGGATCGCCGACCTCATGCACGAACAGCGGCGGCTGCTCGGCCAATTCGCGGATCTGCTTCTCCGCCTTGCGGATGTCGCTTTCCAGCCGGCTGCGGTCGGATGACTGGCTGTTGCGGCGCTGAACCAGCTGGTTGACCCGGTTCTGAAGCTCCTGCGCTTCCGCATGAAGCACATAGACGCGGTTCTCGATCTGCTCCAGACCGCTGCTCTTTTCCATGATGTTCGGCAGGAAATCCTTCAGCATCATGGCGACCGGAACGGCGGCCAGCATGATGATGACGATGGCGATCAGGAACAGCGTCGTGTTCGACATCCGCCCGCCCGTTCTCCTACCAATGTCCGCATCAGCCGACACGGAAGCTGCACCGGCGCAGTGGAACGAGGATCACCGAACAATCCAGGTCCGTCAACGAATCGTCACGGCTTGGTTCGAAATTCGTTGGAAATGAAACGATCAGCTGCGCTTCAGGACAGCGCCATCTCCGCCACCCGCTTCACTGCGTCGCGCACCGGCCCCGGCCGGCGTTCGTCACCCAGCGTGGTGAACCAGTGTTCCGGCGGATTGCGACCGGCGGCGCGGCTCCATGTCAGGGCGCGCAGCACCGCTTCCGCCTCCGCCGTCGGTCTGATCGCCGGGTCGATGCCGTTCATCACCGCCCAGATCCCGGCCCAGCAGCGCCCAACCGACCAGGGGTTATAGCCGCCGCCCCCCACCACCAGCACCCGCGGCGCCAGCGGCAGCAGCGTCGCCACCGCATCCCACAGCGCGCGGTTGGACAGCTCCAGCCGGCTCAGCGGGTCTTCGGCCAACGCGTCGGCACCGGTCTGGATCACCATCGCCTGCGGACGGAAGGCACGGGCCATCGGCAGCACCGCCGCCTCCATCACATGCTCCATCTCGCTGTCGTTGAAGCCCGGCGGCACCGGCAGGTTGCGGGCCATGCCTCCGGCGCGGTCATCCGCCTTGCCGGTGTAGGGCCAGCGGCCGTCCTCATGGATGGAGATCGTCAGAACCCGGTCGTCGTCGGCGAAAGCCTCCTCCACCCCGTCGCCATGGTGGGCGTCGAGATCGACGTAGAGTACCCGCTCCAGCCCATGATCCAGCAGTTCCAGGATGCCCAGCACCGGCGCGTTGAAATAGCAGAAGCCGCTGGCCCGGTCGCGCCGCGCATGGTGGGTCCCCGCCGCCGGGGCGTAGACCAGTCCGGCCGGCCGGTCGCCCAGGATCCTTGCGGCCTGCAACGCCGACCCACTGCTGTGGGCCGGCCGCCGGTACATCTCGGCGAAGACCGGATTCTCCAGCTTGCCGAGATTGTGCCGGGCGGCGGTGGCTTCATCCACCCGCTGTTCGGCTTCCGCCCGTTTCAGTGCCGCGATGTAGTCGGCGGTGTGGAAGCGCGCCAGTTCCCGTTCGCTCGCCACATGGGTGTCGAGATAGACCTCGTCCGGCAGCCAGCCCATGGCACGGCTGAGGTCGATGGCGGTCGAGACGCGCGGGATCGCCAGCGGATGTTTCGGCCCATAGGTCGAGCCGCGATAGATCTCGCCGCCGATGAACAGCGGGGTACGAAAGGGCGTGGTCAGGGCTGGCACTCCATGATGCCCGCCAGAAACTAGGCGCGGCCACGCGCCGGTCAAGCGCCCGCTTCCGAAGTCGGACTTCCATGGGCCGGAAGTCCGATCCGGCAATGCTTGCGGTCACGGATCGTCCGCGCCTATAGTCGCCGCCTTCACTGGGGGGAGCCGATGGGCGGCTGAGAGGTCCCGTTGCGGGACGACCCCTGGAACCTGATCCGGTTCATGCCGGCGTAGGGATCAGTGATGCGGGACCGCACCCACTCCTTTTCCGCCAGAACGACATGCTAGCGATGACGCCACTTTCGGTGACGATCTCGCGCGCCCGGCTGACCTATGGCGGCACGCTGCTGTTCTCCGACCTGACGCTGGAACTGCCGGCCGGCCGGACCACCTGCCTGCTGGGACCGAGCGGCGTCGGCAAGACCACCCTGCTGCGCATCCTCGCCGGTCTGGCCGAACCCGAACCGCCGACGCAGGTCGTCACCGGCGACGGCCAACCGCTGGCCAGCCGCATCGCCTACATGGCACAGCAGGACCTTCTGCTGCCCTGGCTGACCGTCCTCGACAATGTCCTGCTCGGCGACCGGCTGCGCCATCGCCGTCCCGGCCCGGCACGGGTGGAGCAGGCCCGTGCATTGCTGGACCGCGTCGGCTTGGCGGGGCGGGAGCGCGACCGCCCAGCCGCCCTGTCCGGCGGCCAGCGGCAGCGGGTGGCGCTGGCCCGCACGCTGATGGAGGACAAGCCGCTGGTCCTGATGGACGAGCCCTTCTCCGCGCTCGACGCCATCACCCGGCTGCGGCTGCAGGAAACCGCGGCGGAGACGCTGGCCGGCCGCACTGTGCTGATGGTCACCCACGACCCGCTGGAGGCGCTGCGCATCGGCGATCGTCTGCATGTGATGACCGGCCGTCCCGCCGTGATGGGGCCGGCGCTGGAGCCGTCCGGCCCGGTGCCGCGCCGCGTCGACGATCCCGGCCTGCTGGCGCATCAAGCGGAGCTGCTGCGGAGGCTGGCGGAATGAAGGCGCTGCTGCGCGCCCTGGTCACCCTGCTGGTGCTGGTCGCCGGCTGGCAGGCGTTGGTCTGGGCCACCGGCCTGCCGCGCTACCTGCTGCCCAGCCCGCTGGCGGTGGCCGACGCGATGCAGCGGCAGGCCCCCCTGTTGCTGACCCACGGCCTGACCACCCTGTCGGAGATCCTGATCGGGCTGGTGGCCGGCGTGGCGTTGGGCGGGGTCAGCGCCCTTCTCCTGGCGCGCTTCCGCACCGCAAGGCGCTGGCTGATGCCGCTGCTGTTGGTCAGCCAGGCGATTCCGGTCTTCGCCCTGGCCCCGCTGCTGGTCCTGTGGCTGGGCTACGGCATGGCCTCCAAGATCGCCATGGCGGTGCTGGTCATCTATTTCCCGGTGACGACCGCGCTGTTCGACGGGCTGCGCCGCACCGATCCCGGCTGGCTCGACCTTGCCCGCACCATGGGCGCCTCGCCCGCCGCCATCCTGTGGAGCATCCGTCTTCCGGCCGCCCTGCCCGCCTTCTGGTCCGGCGTGCGCGTCGCCGCTGCGGTGGCGCCCATCGGCGCGGTGATCGGTGAGTGGGTGGGGTCGTCCTCCGGCCTCGGCTATCTGATGCTGCACGCCAATGCTCGCATGCAGATCGACCTTCTGTTCGCCGCCGTGCTGGTGCTGGGGCTGTTCGCGGTGACGCTCTACGCCGCCGTCGATGCGCTGGCCCGCCGCGCCCTGCCCTGGCAACCCGATACCCAACCTGCCGAAGACGCCAACCCTTAAAGGGGAAGAGACACCCGATGAAGCACCTGCTCACCGCCGGCCTGGTGGCCGCCAGCCTGATGACCTCGCTTCCCGCCCTGGCCCAGGACAAGCTGTCCGTGATGCTGGACTGGTTCGTCAACCCCGACCACGCCCCGCTGGTGGTGGCGCAGGAGAAGGGCTTCTTCAAGGACGCCGGGCTGGACGTGACGCTGACCGCCCCGGCCGACCCCAACGACCCGCCGAAGCTGGTCGCCGCCGGCGGCACCGACATCGCCGTCTCCTACCAGCCGCAGCTGATCCTACAGGTGGACGAGGGTCTGCCGCTGGTCCGTATCGGCACGCTGGTGTCGACGCCGCTGAACTCCGTCGTCGTGCTGCGCGACGGGCCGGTGAAGACGCTGAAGGATTTGAAGGGCCGCAAGGTCGGCTACTCCATCGCCGGATTCGAGGACGCCCTGCTCGGCGCCATGCTGGAGAAGCAGGGGCTGACGCTGAAGGACGTCGAGCTGGTGAACGTCAACTTCTCGCTCTCGCCGTCGCTGCTGTCGGGGCAGGTCGATGCCGTGATCGGCGCCTTCCGCAACTTCGAACTGAACCAGATGGAGATCGAGAAGCATCCCGGCCGTGCCTTCTACCCGGAGGAGGAAGGGGTGCCGCCCTATGACGAACTGATCCTGGTCGCCCGCAAGGACAAGGCGAACGACCCGCGCTTTAAGCGCTTCCTGGCGGCAGTGGAGCGGGCGACGCTCTACATCCTGAACCATCCGGAGGAATCGCAGGCCGCCTTCGTCAAGGGCCGTCCGGAGCTGAACGACGAACTGAACCGCCGCGCCTGGGCCGACACGCTGCCGCGATTCTCCCACAGCCCGGCCGCCCTGGATGGCGAACGCTACACCCGCTTCGCCGAGTTCCTGAAGGCGCGCGGCCTGATCAAGGCGGTGGCGCCGCTCGACCATTATGCTGTGGTGGTCAAGTAACCCCATCTGCTTGCAGTCATTGCCATTTGTCGCGGCGGAGCGTTATCTGAAAGGAAAGCGCTCCGCCGGCCGACTGTCGGGCCGATGGCGGGCCAAAGCATAAGAATGGGAGACGCGAGGGCATGCCGATCAAGACCATCCTGCTGCACATGGCCAACGACGACGCCCACGCCAGCCGTCTGGCGGTGGCCGCTGCCCTGGCCAAGCGCTTCTCCGCCCATATCCAGGCTCTCTACATCGCCACCCCGGTGTCGATGCCGGCGGGCGCCACCGGCCGCGCCGCGTCCTACGGCTACATGGCGGAGGCCACCGCCATCGCCCACGAGAATGCCGAACGCATCGAGCGGGAGGTGCGTCAGGCGCTCGACGGCCTGTCCTTCGACTGGACGATCGAGGAGGGCGACCATGTCGATCTGCTGGCGGAGCGGGCCTCCTACGCCGATCTGGTCGTGGTGGTGCAGTCGGCCGCGGTGCGGGCCGGCGAACGGGTTTCGCTGCACCATATCCCCGACCGCCTGCCGCTGGAGACCCCCACCCCCGTGCTGGTTCTGCCACCGAAGCAGCCGGCCGCAGCCCCCATCGGCCGCCATGTGCTGGTCGCCTGGAAGAACAGCCCGGAATCGGCCCGCGCCGTCCGCGCCGCCATGCCCTTCCTGGAAGCGGCGGACTCCGTCACCGTCCTGTCGGTCGAGCCGCCGGGCCAGCACAGCAACGATGCCGCCGATCTGGTCGACTGGCTGCACCGCCACGGCATCGCCGCCCGCCCGCAGTCGGTCATCGCGTCGGGCGGCGAGGTCGGCGACATGATCCTGTCCTGCTGCGGCGACCAAGGCGCCGATCTGCTGGTGATGGGCGCCTATGGCCATTCCCGCCTGCGCGAACTGGTGCTGGGCGGCGCCACCCGCACGGTACTGGAAGGGCTGACGCTGCCGGCACTGCTGACCCATTGAGGTATTGAGGGGAGGGGGTGCGGCGGATGCCCCCTCCCCAATCAACTCACCCGAACAGCTGCCCGTGCAGCGCCTGCCAGCTTTCGCGGTCGGGCGCCAGCAGAATGCTGCCGTTGAGCAGACCCGGCCGGTAGGGCGTGCCGTCGATCAGCGCCGAATAGCCGCCGGCCTCCGCATGCATCAGCACGCCTGCCGCATGATCCCACGGCATCAGCCGGTGATAGAGCGAGTAATGCGCCCGCCCTTCCAGCAGTCGCAGATACTCCTGCGCGGCACTCGACAGGCAGGCACGCTCGCCCAGCCCGGCGCTGCGCTCTTCCAATTGCCGGCCCATCTCCTCGGCGCAGAAGCGCGTCGACAGCGCACCGACCATCCGCGGCAGCGGCACCGCCGGCGCCACATGGACGCGGCTGCCGTTCAGCCGGGCGCCCTGCCCCTTCACCGCCGTCGCCATCCGGCCATCGACGGGGTCATGGATCCAGCCGGCGACCGTCTCGCCCTTCCAGGCAAGCGCCACGATCACCGCGAACATCGGCCGGCCCTGGGCGAAATTGATGGTGCCGTCCACCGGATCGATGATCCACACCGGATCGTCGCCATGGATGCGGTCGAGCACGCGCTCGTCCTCCGACGCGGCCTCCTCGCCGATGACGCGGCTGCCCGGCAGCAGGGCGGACAGCGACGGGGTCAAGGCCCGCTCCGCCGCCTCGTCCGCCAGAGTGACGAGGTCGGTCGGGCCGGTCTTCTGCCGGATGCCCGAAGCGTCCAGCTTCTGGAAATAGGGCATGATCTCCGTCCGTGCGACGGAGCGGATCAGGTCGGAAACCTGGTCGATGTCGGGAAGCGGGAAACCCGTCATGGTCGGAAGGTTCCTGATGGCTTGAGGTGATGGCGGTTCAGCGCTTTGCCGCCGGCTGTTTGCCGGGCACGCTGTCCAGTTTCAACGTGGGATCGCCGCCCTTCGGATCGGTCAGCAGAACCCTGCCGTCCAACCCGCTGTCCTTCAGCGCCTTCGACAGCGCATCGAAGGTGGCGCGGTCGGCGGCGGCAGCGGCGGCCTCCTTGGCGGGATCGGGCGGCGGGGGCGGCACCGGGCCACCCTGTGCCGGCTCACGCGGCGCTTTGGGATCCGGCGGCGGGGGCAATGGCGGGGGACCCGCGGTTTCCTTCTCCGGTTCCGGAGGTGGCGGAGGGGGCGGAGGCGGCGGTTGCCACAGGCGGAAGCAGTCGGTGAAGGCCTGCTGCTTGCAATCCTTCAACAGCTCCGCAGCGTCCGGCGCGACGACCAGTGGTTCGTCGGGCGCCAGCGGCAAGGGTTTCGGCGGCGGGGGAAGCGGATCCTCGGGCGGCACCGCCGGCTCCTCGACATAGCCGGGCGGCAGCGGCATTCCGTAACGCACCGGTTCGGCCGACACGGACTGCACCAACGCCACGAACAGCGGCAGCGCCGGAATCAGGCGGCGGGCGCCGGTCAGGACGATACGGGAAGGAGAACGGAGCACGACGGGACCGCAGCGATGGCGAACGGCCCATTATGGCCCGCCATCGCCTGTGCCGTCATCCCTCAAGCATGTGTCAAATCACCGTCAGGCTGCGGCGCGGTGGTCGTGATGGGGGTCGTGGCGGGTTCCACCGGTGAAACCACCATAGCCCCAGGCAGTCAGCTCACGGCAGATCGCTTCGATCTTTGCGGCTTCATCGGCATTCGGCTCCCGCTGGGCGGCGGATTCGATCAGACGCATCAGGGTCGCACGGCCTTCGGGCGTGCGCGAAAGCTCCTGCAACCGCAGCAATGCGGCACCAGGCGGCAGCTTCTCCTGACGGGCGACGAGAGCAACCTGATCGGCGAGGAAAGCCGTGATCGAAAAGCACGACGGATCGGTTTGCAACCGCATTGGCAGTCCTCCTGATGGGGGAGCGCACCGCTCCGTTCCCATAATCGGACCCCAACGGGGAAATAACCACGCCGCATTCGTCGTAAGACCGGAGTGGGGTGCAACAGGTCATAGACACGGTGTCGCACCCCCTTCCTTCGGCCAAGGGTACAAGCCTGCGCCGCCTAAGGTTGCGGCTGGACCTGCTCGGTCGGCTGGAAGCGCTTCTCGAAACGGGCGAGATCGACGGGGTCGATGGAGACCTGCAGATGCGCATGCTCCTCGTCGTCGCGCCGGTCCAGAACCTCGCTCCTGGCATAGAGCCAGGCGAGCGCCGCCCCGTCGCCAAGGCCGACAGTCAGGTCGACGACCTGCCGGTTGACGTTCATCCGCTGGTCGAGCAGGCGATCGAGGTCGTCGATCCCCTCGCCCGACAGGGCGGAGACCGCCACCGCGCGCGGATTGCGCCCGGTCTGGGCCAGGACCGCCGCGCGGCTTTCCTCGTCCAGGGCGTCGATCTTGTTCAGCACCTCGATCACCCGGTCGTCCGTTTCCGGGTCGATGCCCATGTCGGACAGCACCTCATGGACGTCGGCCTTCTGGGCCTCGCTGTCGATGTGGGCGATGTCGCGGACATGGAGGATGATGTCGGCGGCGTCCACCTCCTCCAGCGTGGCGCGGAAAGCGGCGACGAGGCCGTGCGGCAGGTCGGAGATGAAGCCGACCGTGTCGGACAGGATCACCTTGCGCCCAGACGGCAGCGTCACCTGCCGCATGGTGGGATCGAGCGTGGCGAACAGCAGGTTCTGGGCAAAGACGTCGGCGTTCGCCAGACGGTTGAACAGCGTCGATTTGCCGGCGTTGGTGTAGCCGACCAGCGCCACCACCGGGTAGGGCACCTTGGCGCGCGCCTTTCGGTGCAGACCGCGGGTGCGCCGCACCTCCTCCAGTTCCTTCTTGATCTTGATGATCCGGTCGCCGATCAGGCGGCGGTCAAGCTCCAGCTGCGATTCACCGGGGCCGCCGAGGAAGCCGAAGCCGCCGCGCTGGCGTTCCAAGTGGGTCCAGGACCGCACCAGCCGCGATTTCTGGTAACTCAGCGACGCCAGTTCGACCTGAAGCTGGCCTTCATGGGTGCGGGCGCGGGCGCCGAAGATCTCCAGGATCAGGCCGGTGCGGTCGATGACCTTTGCCTTCAGCGCCCGTTCCAGGTTGCGCTGCTGCACCGGCGACAGGGCATGGTCGAGGATGACCAGCGTCGCCTCGGTCTCCTCCACCACTTGTGCCAGTTGCTCCACCGTGCCAGAGCCAAGCAGGGTCGATGGCTGCGGCCGGTTCACCTTGGCGCATTCGGCATGGACGACGTCCAGCTGAATGGCCTGGGCAAGACCGACCGCCTCCTCGAGCCGGGATTCGGGAGGGCGCATGTCCCCGTCCGCCTCGATGCGGAGGACAGGGTGGACCACGATGGCCCGCGCGGCGCCTTCAGGGGCCGCGCCGTTACCATTGGTCAAGGGATCAGACGCTTTCACCTTCCTTGGGCGGCTCGAAAAGTTGAATGGGATGGGCCGGCATGACCGTCGAGATTGCGTGCTTGTAGACGAGCTGGGAATGCGCGTCGCGCCGCAGAAGTACCGAGAAGTTGTCGAACCAAGTAATAATGCCCTGGAGTTTCACGCCGTTCACGAGAAAGACGGTTACGGGAGTCTTGTTCTTACGGACGTGATTGAGAAACACGTCCTGCACGTTTTGGCTTTTTTCAGACATTTTTCATGCCCCCTTCTTCAATGTTCTTGGGACCCCTTCTTCAGGTGGTCCGCTCCCCGTTTCACGGTGTAGGTATGGTGCGCGCTGGTACCGTCTCGACAGCCGTTTGCAGGGATATGGTATCACCATTGCCTTCCACCAAGCCATACAGGACGCTGTGCAGCGCCGTACAGTCGGTGTGGCGATGGGCGGGCGGGAAACGGTCGAAGCCGCTCCCCTCGCCCAGCCCTATTAGCACCGGAACAAGTCCGGCGCCATGGGCGCATTCCATGTCGATGTCGGCATCGCCAAGAAACCAGACATCGGCGCCGGGCGCGATCCCTGCCGGCTCAAGCGCCATCCGCACCGGGGCGATGTGCGGCTTGTCGAACTCGGCATCCTGGGCGCCGACCAGCTTGCCGAAATACCGGCTCCAGCCCAGCGTCTCGGCCTCCGCCCGCAGGAACCTGCCGTTCTTGTTGGAGACGACGGCCTGATAGACGCCGCGCTCGTGGAAATGGCGCAGCAGAGTCTCCGCACCCGGCAGCGGCTTCAGCCCGTCCAGATGGTGGGCAGCGAAATAGGCGTAGAAGAGATCGCGCGCATCAGTCCAGCGCTCGCCGAAGATGCGGGGAAAGCTGTCGCGCAGCGACGCCTTGATCCGCTCGCGCGCCTCCTCCGCACTCCAGGGGTCGAGACCGAAGGATACCAGCGCATGGTTCAGCGCCTCACGCACCGTGTCCCAGTTGCTGACCAGGGTGTTGTCCCAGTCATAGATGACGGCACGCGGCAGGGTGATGGGGGCGGACAAGGAGATGCTCCGGTCTAGTCAGAAAGGGCGGGCATGGGTTAGCAGGAGTGCACCCGGATCGTCCCCGATGTGGCTGCATACTCATGGATCAGGCGGTCCCGGGTCATGAGAGGAACGCCGAGTTCGCGGGCGGTGGCGATCAGCATTCGGTCGGCCGGATCGTTATGGAGCGGCTCCGGCAGGCTCGACGCCCCCAGCGCCGCTTCGAGCGACAGAGGCAGGCAGCGCAGCCCGGCCGCGGCGAGAAAACGCTGCATCCAGGCAGACGGCTCCAGATCCAGACGAATCCGGCCTTTGCGCACCAACGTGCCGATTTCCCACGCCGAGACGGTCGAGACCAGGATCCCTCCGGTCGACCTTTCCTGCTCTATGCGCTCGCGTGCATCGGCGGAAAGCTCGATCCCGGCGTCAAGCCACAGGATCGCATGGGTATCGAGAAGGATCATTCGGCGGTCATCGGTGAAGGATCCCGCTTTCGGCGTCGAAGGCGTCGTCGTCGAAGGTGGGCTGGGTCAGGTCATAGTCGCCGACCACCTCGACGGAGCCGGGATGGGCGCCGAACAGCGGAGACAACGTCCGATCCGGCGGGTTCAATTCAGCCACCGGGCGACCGTGCCGGGTCACCACGATCTTGGCGACGCGATGATCCTCCAGATCGTCGAACAGCGACAGGCATTTCGCCTTGAACTCGGTCACGCTGACCGTCACCACCGGCAATCCCATGGAAGCCTCCGCCAAAATGGTCAATTCAATATGACCACTCCGGCGGTCCCGTACAAGCGGCCTCACTCGATGAACATCTTCCCCTTCTCGCTGCCATGGACGCCCAGCGACTTCAGCTTGCGGTGAAGGGCCGAACGCTCCATGCCGACGAAGGATGCGGTGCGGGAGATGTTGCCGCCGAAGCGGGTGACCTGGGCCAGCAGATATTCGCGCTCGAACACCTCGCGCGCCTCGCGCAGCGGCAGGCCCATGATCTCGCCACCCTTGTCCCATTTCAGGACGGTCGGCGTGATGGCGCCGATTTCCGGCGGAAGGGTGTCGGCACGGATCGGCTCCTTCGGGTCGCCCTGCGCCATAATCAGCAGCCAGTCCACCACGTTGCGCAGCTGGCGCACGTTGCCCGGCCAGTCATAGGCCTGGAGCGCCGCCATCGCATCTTCGCCGAACTCACGGACCGGCAGGCCCGAGGCCTCGGCGGAGCGCTGCATGAAATGGCGGGCCAGCACCGGGATGTCCTCGCGCCGTTCGGCCAGCGACGGCACGCGGATCGGCACCACCGACAGGCGGTAGAACAGGTCCTGGCGGAAGCGTCCCTGTTCGATCTCCGCCTGAAGGTCGCGGTTGGAGGTCGCGATCACGCGCACATCGACCTCGACCCGCTGGCCGCCGCCGACGCGCTCGAACACCTGCTCCTGCAGGGCGCGAACGATCTTGCCCTGGGTTTCCAGCGGCATGTCGGCGACCTCGTCCAGCAGCAGCGTGCCGCCATGGGCCTGCTCGAAGGTGCCGATCTTGCGGCCGGGACCGTCGACGCCCGCCTCGGTGCCGAACAGCTCCATCTCCAGCCGCTCCGGCCGCATGGTGGCGCAGTTCAGCCCGACGAAGGGGCCGCTGGCACGGCGCGAGCGGGCATGGATCAGGCGGGCGACCACCTCCTTGCCGGCGCCGGGCGGGCCGGAGATCAGCACACGGCTGCCGGTCGGCGCCACCTTGTCGATGGACTGGCGCACCTGATTGACCGCCGAGGAGCGGCCGATCAGCTCCACGTCGCCGCCGGCGCGCAGCTTCAGTTCCTGGTTCTCGCGCTTCAGCCGCGCCGCCTCGATGGCGCGGTCCACCATCAGCAGCAGCCGGTCGGCCTTGAACGGCTTCTCGATGAAGTCGTAGGCGCCGACCTTGATCGCCTGGACCGCGGTTTCGATGTTGCCGTGGCCGGAGATCATGATGACCGGAAGGTTGCCATGGTCCCGCATCAGCTGTTCCAGGATCTGCAGGCCGTCCAGCCTGCTGCCCTGCAGCCAGATGTCAAGCACGACGAGGCTCGGCCGGCGCGCCGCCACCTGGGCGAAGGCCTGATCGGCGTCGGCGGCCTCGCGGGTCTTGATGCCTTCGTCGTTCAGGATGCCGGCTATCAGCATCCGGATATCGGCTTCGTCGTCGACGATCAGAATGTCATGCGCCATGGGCTTCGTGCCTCATCTCTCCGCCGGTCTCCGCCGGCCTGTCGTCACGGCCGCCCGCGTCATTCGCGACCGCAACCGGGTGTGGAATGACCAGGGTCACGCGCGCCCCGGACCCGCCTTCGCGGTCCTCCAGGGTCAGCACGCCGCCATGGTCCTCCATGATCTTCTTGACGATGGCGAGCCCCAGCCCGGTGCCCTTGGCCCGCGTCGTCACATAGGGTTCGGTCAGCCGGTCGCGCTGTTCGCCGCCGGGCAGGCCCTTGCCGTTGTCCTCGACGGTGACGACGACCTTCTCGCCGTCGTCCTCCAGCGCGATCGCCACCTCGCCGGGCGGCAACTCGGCCCCGTCGGCGGGCGGCGGGCGGCCCTCGATGGCGTCCGCCGCGTTCTGCAGCAAGTTGGTCAGCGCCTGGGAAATCTGCCGGCTGTCGCACGCCACCGTCAGCGGCCCCGAGGGCAGCCGGGTGTCGAAGCGGATTTTGCCGCTATGGGCGCTGGATTGCAGGAACACCGCCTGCCGCACCAGATCGTTGATGTTGACCGGCTTCATCACCGGCTGCGGCATTCGTGCGAAGGCGGAGAATTCGTCCACCATGCGGCGGATGTCGTCGACCTGCCGGACGATGGTGTCGGTGCACATGGTGAAGACCTCCGTATCGCTGGAGATCTCCTTCAGGTATTTCCGGCGCAGCCGTTCGGCCGACAGCTGGATCGGCGTCAGCGGATTCTTGATCTCATGCGCGATGCGGCGCGCCACATCGGCCCAGGCCGCCTTGCGCTGCGCCGACACCAGTTCGGTGATGTCGTCGAAGGTGACGACATAGCCGCGCACCTCGCCGCTGCGCACTTCCGCCGCGATGCGGACCAGCAGGGTCAGCGTCGGCTTGCCCGGACGGCGGATCTGGATCTGGTCCTGCACGACGCGGCCGGGCTTCTTCGGCGCATTCTCCAGCAGGTCGCCGATGTCCGGCAGCAGTTCGACCAGCGACATGCCGACCAGACGCTCCAGATCCTCCTCGCCCACCAGACGGGCGGCGGACAGGTTCGGCAGGTTGATGACGCCGTCGGCATCCACGCCCAGCACGCCGGCCGACACGCCGGACAGCACCGTTTCGGTGAAGCGGCGCCGCTCGTCCAGCAGCCGGTTGGTCGACAGCAGTTCCCGGCGCTGCCCCTCGATCTCGGTGGTCATGCGGTTGAAGGCGCGGGACAGCAGCACGAACTCGTCCTCGCCCGGCGGTTCGGAAACGCGGACGGTCAGGTCGCCGGCACGCACCCGCTCGGCGGCGCCGATCAGCGCGCTGATCGGGCGGACCAGACGGGTTGCGAAATTCAGCCCGGCCCACACCGCCGCCAGCAGCAGCAGCATCGCCACCACCAGGAAGATCAGGGTGAAGGTGATCTGCAGGCTGCCGCGCTGGTTCTCCAGCGCCGTGTATTCCTTCACTGCCCCCTCGGCCGAGGCCATGTGCTGCAGAACCCGAGGCTCCACCATGCGGCCGACATAGAGGAAGGTGTCGGATACACGGTCCAGGCTGACCAGGGCGCGGACGCGGTCGTCGGATTCCTTGACGATCAGCGCGACCTCGCCATTGCGGGCCTGCTGGATCTTGTCTTCCGGGATCGGTTCGAATTCCAGGGTGAAGGTATAGCCGGCCCGCGCGACGATGGCGCCGGTGGTGCCGTTGAAGACGATGGCTTCCGACAGGGCGCGCAGCATCGCCTGGGTGGCGACGACCTGCTCGAACCGCTCCGGATCACTGGAAAGCCGCGCTTCCTGCGACAGGTCGTTGGCCATTGCCAGGGCATCTGCGCGGATGTTCTGCTGGTGCTCGTGCAGATAGGCGCTGGCGACCACCAGGGATTCGTTCACCGCCGTGCGCACGCGGTCGCTGAACCAGCTCTGCACCCCGACATAGAAGAACAGGGTGGAGAAGACGGTCATGATGATGGCCGGCGCCACCGCCAGCACGCTGAACACCAGAACCAGCCGGGTGTGCAGCCGCGATCCCGCCAGTCCGCGCCGCCGCCCGATCAGGATCGCGACGATCCGCCGCGCGATCAACACGCCCAGCGTCAGCAGGATCGCGAGGTCGAGCGTCAGCAGAAGCGTGACGGTGCGCGGGTTGGCCTGCCCGAACGGCGCGCTTTCCGTCATCGCCGCATAGGTGGCGAAGCCGGCGGCCAGGGCTGCCAGCGACAGGGCGAAAGCCAGCCGCTTGCCCAGGCCTACCCGCCGGGACCAGTGGAGAATCTTCTGCCAGACCGGCCTTTGGCCGGCTGCTGCGGTGTCGGAATTGGGTGGCATCGTCCGGCGCTAATCTGTTGCCGGAAAGATACACCTCTGTTGCGGTCCTGCCAAGCCGCAATGGATCTGCCTTTCGGACAGGACCGCTTAGGCCAGCCGGCGCAGCGCGCCATCGGGCGGTTGCTGGTCTTTCGTCCAGCGCCGTCCGCACCGACGCTGTGTCACAATTTTGGCACGGGTCGGTTGCGGCGGCGGCAGGACGTCAATCGGCCGGCAGCAGCCTATTTTCGACAGCAGCCTATTTGATGCCGCGCATCACCTGGATATCCAGGTCGCGGATCTTCTTGCGAAGCGTGTTGCGGTTCAGACCCAGCAGCTGCGCCGCCTTGATCTGGTTGCCGCGGGTTGCAGACAGGCTGAGCGAGATCAGCGGCCGTTCGATCTCGCGCAGCACCCGGTCATACAGGCCGTTGGACGGCATGCCGTCCTTGTGCGCGGCGAAATAGTCCTTCAGGTGGCGTTCGACCGCGGAGGACAGGCCTTCGCTCTGCGGCTCCTCCACCGGCTGGGCCGCCGGGGTGGCGTCGGCAAGCTCCGCCTCGACCACGTCCAGCCCGATGACCTCCTGCGAATAGAGGGCGGCCAGACGGCGGACGAGATTCTCCAACTCGCGGACATTGCCGGGCCAGCGATAGCGCTTCAGCCGGTCCATCGCCGCCTGATCGATGCTCTTGGCCGGAAGTCCCTGGCTGATGCCAAGATTCAGGAAATGGCGGACCAGCAGCGGAATGTCCTCCGTCCGCTCGCGCAGCGGCGGCAGGCGGATCGGCACCACGCACAGGCGGTAGAACAGATCCTCGCGGAACAGGCCCTGGCGGATCAGGGTGCGCAGGTCGCGGTGGGTCGCGGCGATGATGCGCACGTCGGTCTTGATCGCGGTGCGGCCGCCGACCGTGGTGTATTCGCCCTCCTGCAACACGCGCAGCAGGCGCGTCTGCGCCTCCAGCGGCATATCGCCGATCTCGTCCAGGAACAGGGTGCCGCCCTGCGCCTGTTCGAACCGGCCGGTCGACCGGTTGGTGGCGCCGGTGAAGGCGCCCTTCTCGTGGCCGAACAGCTCGGACTCGATCAGCTCGCGCGGGATGGCCGCCATATTGATGGCTACGAAGGCGCCGTTGCGGCGCTTGCCGTAATCGTGCAGCGCGCGGGCGACCAGCTCCTTGCCGGTGCCGGACTCGCCGGTGATCATCACCGTCAGGTCGGTGCCCATCAGGCGGGCCAGGACCCGGTAGATTTCCTGCATGGCGGGCGAGCGGCCGATCAGCGGCAGCTGTTCCTCGCCCTCCAGGTCGCCGCCGGGCATGGCGGCCGGCGGGTTGCTGGTGTTCAGCGCCCGTTCGACGACCGACACCAGCTCCTTCAGATCGAAGGGCTTGGGCAGATATTCGAAGGCCCCGCGCTCCGCCGCCTTCACCGCGGTGATCAGCGTGTTCTGCGCGCTCATGACGATGACGCGCAGTTCGGGCCGCAGCTTCTTGATGCGCGGGATCAGGTCCAGGCCGTTTTCGTCCGGCATCACCACGTCGGTGATGACCAGATCCCCCTGCCCGTCCGCCACCCAGCGCCACAGGGTGGCGGCGTTGCCGGTGGTGCGGACCTCGTGCCCCAGCCGGGCGAGGGCCTGCGTCAGGACGGTGCGGATGGCGCGATCGTCATCCGCGACGAGAATGGTCGCCGCGCTCATCAACGAGTCCCCCGGCCGCCCTTGGACTGCAAGCCAGCGTCTGAAATCTTCGACTCTCCGGAAAGTTTCGAGTCATCGTATTTCGAATCATCGTACATCGGCAGCGACACCTTGAAGACGGTCCGGCGAGGCTGGCTGTCGAACTCGATGGTTCCGCCATGATCGCCTATGAGTTTCGCCACCAATGCAAGACCAAGGCCAGTGCCGTTCACTTTGCTGGTCACGAAGGGATCGAACAGGTTCGACTGCAGGTCTTCCGGAATGCCGTCGCCATTATCCTGCACCGTTACCAGCAAGGGCAGATGCCGGCGCACATCGCCGCCCGGCAGCGCCATGCGCACGCCATGCTGATAAGAGGTGGTCAGGGTGATCTCGCCGCCTGATTCAGGTGCAGCCTCTGCCGCATTTTTCACCAGATTCAGGAAAACCTGCACAAGTTGGTCGCGGTTGCCGTAAACAGAAGGCAGTGACGGGTCGTAACGCTCGACAAAGCGTATTTTTCGGGCAAATCCGCTCTGGGCGACCTTGCGCACATGCTCCAGCACGGTGTGGATGTTCACCGCGGCGCGTTCCAGCGGCCGTTCGTCGGAAAACACCTCCATCCGGTTGACCAGCGCCACGATGCGGTCGGCCTCGTCGCAGATCAGGCGGGTCAGCACCCGGTCCTGGTCGCTGGCATTCTCCTCCAGCAGCTGCGCCGCGCCGCGGATGCCCGACAGCGGGTTCTTCACCTCATGCGCCAACATCGCCGCCATGGCGGTGACGGAGCGCGCGGCATGGCGGTGGGTCAGCGAATGGTCGATCTTGCGGGCCAGCGACCGCTCGTGGATGGTCAGCACCACATGGTCGGGCGGGTCGCCCATGGTCGCCACCTGCACGGTGACATAGTGCGGGCCGATGCGCGGGGTGTCGATGATGACCCCGTCCTGCGACACCCGGCGGCTGCCGCGGCGCACCTGTTCGATCAGGCCCATCACCGGGCTGTCCGGCGGCAGCAGGTCGGGCAGCGGCATGCCTTCCATCGCGTTGGCGGACAGATCGAAGAACTCCTGCCCCTCCAGATTGACGAAGCGAATGTCGCCGTTGCCGTCCACCACCAGCACCGGATCGGGCAGGCTGTTCAGCACCACCAGGGACTCCAGCCGGGGCGCCCGCGAGGCACCCGACCGGTTGCGGCCACGCTGGCCCGGGGCGGTCATCGGTACGGGATCCATCAGGCGGCCATCCTTTCGATTGCCGGTTCGTAGAAGGCACGGATGCGGTCACGCACCGCCTCGGGGTCGCCCAGCCGGTTGACCTCCTGGCGGAACTCGTTGGAATCGCGCAGACCGGTCGAATACCAGGACACATGCTTGCGGGCGACCTTGATGCCGCCGTCCGTGCCGTAATGGCTGAGCATGCTGTCGAAATGCTCCAGCAGCGTGCTCATCTGCTCGTGCAGCGGCGGGTCGGGCAGCTTTTCGCCGGTGCGCAGGTAATGCATGACCTGGGACGGGAACCAGGGCCGGCCGTAGCTGCCGCGCCCGATCATCACACCGTCGGCGCCGGATTCGGCAAGCGCGCGGTCCACCGCCTCGAAACTGGTGATGTCGCCGTTGACGACGATGGGGATCTTCACCGCCTCCTTCACATGGCGGACGTAGGTCCAGTCGGCGGTGCCGGTGTAGAACTGCATGCGGGTGCGGCCGTGGACCGTCACCATTTTGATCCCGCACTGCTCGGCGATGCGGGCGAGGTTCGGGGCGTTGAGGTTGGTCTCGTCCCAGCCCAGCCGCATCTTCAGCGTCACCGGGATGCTGACGGCCTTCACCACCGCCTCCAGGATGCGGCCGGCCAACGCCTCGTCCCGCATCAGGGAGGAGCCGGCATGGCCGTTGACCACCTTCTTGACCGGGCAGCCGAAATTGATGTCGACGACGGCGGCGCCGCGATCCTCGTTCAGCTTCGCCGCTTCCGCCATCACCTCGGGCTCGCAGCCGGCGAGTTGGACCGCCATCGGAAACTCTTCCGGCTCGGTCTCCACCATGCGCAGGGTCTGGCGGTTCTCGCGGATCATCGCCTGGCTGGCGATCATCTCCGACACGACGAGGCCGCAGCCCGCGCGTTTCACCAGACGGCGGAACGGCAGGTCGGAGACACCCGACATGGGCGCCAGGATCACCGGTCCGGCGAGCGTGATGGGTCCGATTTGTATGGTCATTCTCACCTGCCCGATTGATGGGCAAATCAACAAAGTGCCACCATTTTGGGCAAGTTATCACGCTGCTGCGGATGTGTGCAAGCGCGAAGCCCAATGGCCATACTCAAGCTCTGGGTAAAAGCTATGCTGTTCCACCGACTTGCAGTGGATGCGCCGTCAACTCCAGGCCCATTGTCCGATCAGCACGTTCGACACGAACTTGACACCGGGATAGGCAAGCGTCGCCAGCAGATAGACGATCAGCATGGTCCGCGCCGCCGTCCGCCCGCGCACGCCGGTCCGGTATTCCGCCAGCAGCAGGATGCCGATGACGATGAAGGTCGCCAGCGACAGCAGCGTCTTGTGATCGGTGCGGAACAGCAGCCCCTGCTCGAAATAGAGCACCGCCATACCGGTGGCGAGGCCGGCGCCCAGCACCACCTCCGACGCGATCAGAAGGCGCAGCTGCAGCCGCTCGCTCTCCGCCACCGGCGGCAGGAAGCGGCTGAGCGGAGTCGGCCGCTTGCTCTTCAGCGCCCGCGTCTGAATCACCGCCGCAAAGGACGCCACGGCACTGAGCGTCAGCAGGGCATAGGTGAAGACCGACACCGCGATGTGCAGATCGATCCACACGCCCGGCGCATTGCCGCGCAGGACCGGGGCCGGCGCATCCTCCGTCAGCGTCGCCAGCAGGCAGACCGCGAGCAGATAGGGCAGCAGCAGCGGCGCCAGTCTCCAGGCCGTGTCATGGAGCAGGCTGAGCCCGATGAACAGAGCCATGCAGGCGGCGGTCGTCACCCACAGCGCGGTGGAGAATCCGGTCTGCCACTGGCCGGCCACCTGCAGGATCGCCCACATGCCCGGCCCGGCGGCGGCGAGCAGCAGGGCGCCCCAGAAAGACCAGCCGCGGCCCTCCACCCCCTGCCCCGCGATGCGCCGGTAGGGATAGAAGGCGGCAGGCAACAGGGCTACCAGCGCCGTCAGGCTCAAGAAAATGTTCTGCGACATGGACCCGAATGCACTCCCGTCCTTCCGCCATGATGCTGCCATGTCATGCCGCCCGCCCCCGGAGATCGTCCGGAGGGTAACAGGCGGCAAGGCTCGGCACTTGGCGGAACCACGGCGACAGGCTAGGCTCCGCGACGTTTCCGTCAAGTGGCTATCATATCTTACGGTTTGCCTCATGCCCACCTGCATCGCGCCCACCTGTATCGCCCTAATCGTCGCCGGCGGATCCGGTCAGCGGTTCGGCGCCGAACGGCCGAAGCAGTATCTCGACCTCGCCGGCAAGCCGGTGCTGCGCCGGACGGTGGAGGCCTTCCTCAACCACCCCCAGGTCACCGGTGTGCGCGTGGTCATCGACCCGGCGTGGCGCGACGCCTATGACGCCGCTGTCGCCGGCCTCGGCCTGCCCGATCCGGTGGCCGGCGGCGCCAGCCGTCAGGACTCGGTGCGCAACGGGCTGGAGGCGCTGGCCGCCGACGGCGCCCCCGACCTCGTGCTGATCCACGACGCCGCCCGGCCGCTGATCGACGCGGCCACCATCGGTGCGGTGATTGCGGCGCTCGACGCCACGCCCGGCGCCATCGCTGCGGTACAGGTCGCCGATACCCTCAAGCGCGCCGGTTCCGGCGCCATCGCCGGTACGGTGGACCGCGAAGGGTTGTGGCGGGCGCAGACCCCGCAGGGCTTCCGCTTCCCCGCCATTCTGGAGGCGCACCGCGCCGCCGCCAGCCTGTCGCTGACCGACGACGCGGCGGTGACCGAGCGTGCCGGTCTGGCCGTGGCGCTGGTGCCGTCCAAGGAGGACAATTTCAAGGTGACCACCCCCGACGACCTGACCCGCGCCACCCGCGCGATCATGAGCAACCTGTGGGATGTGCGGACCGGCAGCGGCTTCGACGTCCACCGCTTCACCGACGGCGATTACGTGACGCTCTGCGGCCTGCGCATCCCGCACGACCACGGGCTGGAGGGTCATTCCGATGCCGATGTCGGTCTGCATGCCCTGACCGACGCCATCCTCGGCGCGCTGGCCGCCGGCGACATCGGCAGCCACTTCCCACCGACAGACCCGCGCTGGCGCGGGGCCGACAGCGCCAAGTTCCTGCGCCATGCCGCCGATCTGGTGGCGGAGCGCGGCGGCGTCATTGCCCATGCCGACGTGACGATCATCTGCGAACGGCCGAAGGTCGGCCCCCACCGCGCCGCGATGGCCGAACGCATTGCCCAAATCCTGGGCATCGAGGTCGGTCGGGTCAGCGTCAAGGCGACCACCACCGAGCAGCTGGGCTTCGCCGGCCGGCGCGAGGGCATCGCCGCGCAGGCGGTGGCGACCATCCGGCTCCCCGGCTAACATCCTATTCAACGTTCCGAACCGGGAGAGGCCGTCATGTTTCCCGAGATCATCCGCGAGCTGTCCGCCCAGGTGCTGGCCGAATACGGCCTCGCCGGCTTCATGCTGGCGACCGCCGAATCCTGCACCGGCGGCCTGATCGCCGGCGCGCTGACCGACATCGCCGGTTCGTCGAAGGTGGTCGACCGCGGCTTCGTCACCTACACCAACATCGCCAAGACCGAGTTGTTGGGCGTCCCCGCCAGTCTGCTGCACGCCCACGGCGCGGTCAGTCCGGAGGTGGCGGTCGCCATGGCCGTCGGTGCGCTGGCCAAGTCGCGGGCCGACGTGACGGTGGCGGTGACCGGCATCGCCGGCCCCGGCGGCGCGACCGAGACCAAGCCGGTGGGTCGCGTCTATGTCGCCACCGCCGTGCGCGGCGGAGCGGCCAAGGCCAAGGAATACACCTTTCCCGGCGACCGCGACGCCGTGCGGATGGCGACCGTCCAGGCGGCGCTGGAGCGGCTGCGGCTGGCCCGTCCGACCGGAAGCCTGCGCTGAAGATTCGCCGGCAAACTCTTCACCAACAAGGGAAATGACCCGATGCCGACCATCAACATCCAGCTGTTCGAAGGCCGCACCGTCGAACAGAAGCGCGAATACGCCAAGGCGCTGACCGAGGCGACCGTCAAAGTCCTCGGCTGCTCGCCCTCGGCGGTGGACATCATCTTTCAGGATGTGAAGAAAAGCGATTGGGCCAGCGGCGGGGAGTTGTGGTCGGACAAGAGCTGACCGACCACTCCCACATCTGCCTGCAAGCCGGCGTCAGGCCGGCTGCGTCACCCGGCCCGGCCCATAAAGCTGGGCCGCACGCGTTTCGAAGGCCTGCACCATCCGGCGCACCGCCTCGTTGAACAGCAGGCCCATGATCTTCTGCAGCATCTTCGAACGGAACTCGAAATCGACGAAGAAGTCGACGCAGCAGCCGCCGGGATGATCGTTGAAGATCCAGTGGTTGTTCAGGTACTGGAACGGCCCGTCGGTGTACTGCACGTCGATCCGGCAGGCCGGCGCGCTCAACTCCACCCGCGAGGTGAAGCGTTCGCGGACCATCTTGAACCCGATGATCAGGTCCGCGAACATGACATTGCCTTCGCGCTTGCGGATGCGGGCCGCCAGGCACCAGGGCAGAAACTCCGGATACTTCTCCACATCGGCGACCAGGTCGTACATCTGCTGGGGCGTGTAGGGAAGAACCTTCTTTTCCGCGTGCGTCGGCATGCCCGTACCCGTGTCCTTCTATTGAACCGCCTTGGATCAGGCGGCCGCGACCCCCAGCTTGCGCAGCCGGGCTTCGCGCAACTTCTCGAAATCGGCGCCCGCATGGTAGGACGAGCGCGTCAGCGGCGACGAGGCCACCAGCAGGAAGCCCTTGCCGCGGCCGACAGTGGAATAACCGTCGAACTCCTCAGGAGTCACGAAACGATCCACCGCCGCATGCTTGGGCGTGGGCTGGAGATACTGCCCAATCGTCAGAAAGTCCACATCGGCGGAGCGCAGATCGTCCATCACCTGCCCGATCTCCTCCTTCGTCTCTCCCAACCCGACCATCAGGCCGGACTTTGTGAAGATCGTCGGGTCCAGTTCCTTCACCCGCGCCAGCAGCTGCAGCGAGGCGAAATAGCGCGCACCGGGGCGGATGTTGGGGTACAGGCGCGGAACGGTCTCCAGATTGTGGTTGAAGACGTCGGGCTTGGCCTCCACCACCACCTCGACCGCACCCTTCTTCTTCTGGAAGTCGGGGGTCAGGATCTCGATGGTCGTTTCCGGCGATGCGGCGCGGATGGCGCGGATGGTGCGGGCGAAATGCTCGGCGCCGCCGTCGGCCAGATCGTCGCGGTCGACCGAGGTGATGACGACGTGGCTGAGCTTCAGCTTTCCGACCGCCTCGGCCACATTGTCCGGCTCATGCGGGTCCAGCTGGTCCGGCCGCCCGGTCTCGACATTGCAGAAGGCGCAGCCGCGCGTGCAGATGGAGCCCAGGATCATGAAGGTGGCGTGCTTGTGCTTCCAGCACTCCCCGATGTTCGGGCAGGCGGCCTCCTCGCACACGGTGTTCAGCTTCAGCCCGCGCATCAGCTGGCGGGTCTCGTTGTATTCCTGGCTCATCGGCGCCTTGACCCGGATCCAGGCCGGTTTGCGCTGGATGGGGTTGTCGGGCTTATGGGCCTTTTCGGGGTGGCGCAGCTTCTCGGTCTGGTCGACGAGGGTCATGGTCTAAAGCTCCCGATGGCCGACGCGATGCCCCGGCCCCGACAATAGGTGCGATGAGGATGTCAAACCCGCCATTCCGGCGGAAACAGTTCGGCCGGATAGGCCGGATCGAGCGCCTGGTCAAGCGTGAAAGGCGGCAAGACCGGGAAATGCCCGTCGGGGACATCCGCCTCGACGGCGGCCCGCAGCCGGGCGTCCGAGTAAACGTCGGCGAAGACCTCGGCGATGTAGGGTCGGAGGCTGGGGCTGTCCTTGATCTCCCGGATCAGCTTCTTGCGCTGCTCCCGGACGGTTAGGCGCCAGCCTCGCTCGCATCGTTCCCGCAGATCAGGACAGAACATCCATTTCAGCAAATGGACCAGCAGAACGCCAAGGCGATTGTCGATCTCGGATTTCTGGCTGCGGCCCATGCTCTCGATCTCCTCGGCGACGTTCTCCCAGTCGACCGGGGCGTTGTTCCGCTCGGCGCCGGCACGGCGAAGCTCCTGCGCCTGGGCTTGCGTCCAGGCGTAGAAATCCTCGTCATAGGCGGCGCTGCTGCGGTCCATGGCTCCGTCCAAAGGGGAAAAACGTCACCCCAGAAATCCCTTGCGGAAAATCCTAGTTAAAAGTGGATCGCCCGGCCATAGGCATCAAGGACCGACTCATGCATCATTTCCGACAGGGTCGGGTGCGGGAACACCGTGTGCATCAGTTCGGCCTCGGTCAGCTCCGACGACTTGGCGATGCCATAGCCCTGGATCAGCTCGGTCACTTCCGCGCCGATCATGTGGGCGCCCAGCATCTCGCCGGTCTTAGCGTCGAAGATGGTCTTGATCAGGCCTTCCGGCTCGCCGAGCGCGATGGCCTTGCCGTTGCCGACGAAGGGGAAGCGGCCGACCTTGATCTCGTAACCGGCTTCCTTCGCCTTCTTCTCCGTCAGGCCGACCGACGCGATCTGCGGGTGCGAGTAGGTGCAGCCCGGGATGTTGCGGACGTTCAGCGCATGCGGATGCTTGCCGGCGATGTGCTCGGCGACGATCACGCCCTCGTGGCTGGCCTTGTGGGCGAGCCAGGGGGCGCCGGTCACGTCGCCGATGGCGTACACGCCCGGCTCGTCGGTCTCGCACATGCCGTTGGTCTGGATGTGGCCGCGGTCGGTCTTGACCTTGGTGTTCTCCAGGCCCAGGCCCTCGGTGTTCGGGCTGATGCCGACGGCGACGATGACGCGGTCGACCGTGATGTCCTCGGTCTTGCCGCCGGCCTCGACGGCCACGGTCACGCTGTCGGCGGCCTTGCGCAGGTTGCCGGCCTTACCGCCGGTGATGATGCGCATGCCCTGCTTTTCGAAGGCTTTCCGGGCCATTGCGGAGATTTCCTCATCCTCCACCGGAAGGATGCGGTCCATCACCTCGACCACGGTAACCTTGGCGCCCAGGGCGTTGTAGAAGCTGGCGAATTCGATGCCGATGGCACCGGACCCGATCACCAGCAGCGACTTCGGCATGCTGTCGGGCGTCATCGCCTTGCGATAGGTCCAGACCAGCTTGCCGTCATCCTCCAGCCCCGGCAGCGTGCGGGCGCGGGCACCGGTGGCGATGATGATGTGCTTGGCGCCGAAGGTGCCGACCGGGGCCTCGCCCTTGGTCACCGCGACCTGCCCCTTGCCGAGCAGCTTGGCGGAGCCCTCGATCACCGCGACCTTGTTCTTCTTCAGCAGGTGCTTGACGCCGCCGTTCAGCTGCCCTGCGACCTTCCGCGAGCGGGCGACGACCTTGTCGAGGTCGAAGGACGGGTTCTGGATGACCAGGCCGTAGTCGGCGGCATGCTTGGCGAGATGCAGCACCTCGGCCGAGCGCAGCAGCGCCTTGGTCGGGATGCAGCCCCAGTTCAGGCAGATGCCGCCCAGGTTTTCACGCTCGATGACCGCGGTGTGCAGGCCAAGCTGCGCGGCGCGGATCGCCGCCACGTAACCGCCCGGCCCGCCGCCGATGACGATGACGTCGTAATTCATGTCGGCCAAGGGTGTTCTCCCCATTCAGGAGCGAGGCGCATCCTCGCGGCCGGCGGCAAAGATGCCTTCCTCGACCCGGCACGCCTCGTCGATGATCGTCTGGTACAGGGTGGCCATGAAGTTCGGATCCAGGCCGTACGCCAGCCCCGCCTCGGCTGCCCGCTGTTTCACCGCTTCGACGCGGTCAGGCAGCACGGCCGGCAGGTTCTCCGCCATCTTGACCGCGGCGACGCGGTGGACGACGGACAGGCGCTTGCCCAGCAACGCGACAAGTTCGTCGTCGATGGCGTCGATTTCGGCGCGGAGCGGGGCAAGGCTTTTCGACATGGAACCGGATCCTCAAACCATCAGAGCAGCATCGAGAGCGGATCCTCGAGCAGCTTCTTCACCGCCGCAAGGAATTCCGCACCGACGGCGCCATCGGCGACGCGGTGATCGAAGGTGCCTGTCAGGCTCATCACCGTGGCGATGGCCAGCGCACCGTCCTTCACCACCGGGCGCTGCTCGCTGGCGCCGACCGCCAGGATGCAGGCCTGCGGCGGGTTGATGATCGCCGCGAACTGCTTGATCCCCATCATGCCCAGGTTGGAGATGGAGATGGTGCCGCCCTGATACTCTTCCGGCTTCAGCGCGTTGTCGCGCGCCTTCTTGGCCAGAGCCTTCATCTCGTTGGAGATGTCGGCCAGACCCTTGGTCTCCGCCTTCTTGACGATCGGGGTGATCAGCCCGGTCGGGGTGGCGACGGCGACCGAGATGTCGGCGTGCTGGAACTGCAGCATCGCCTCGTCGGTCCAGGCGGCGTTCAGCGCCGGGACCTTCTTCAGCGCCAGCGCCACGGCGCGGATGATGAAGTCGTTCACCGACAGCTTGTAGGCGTCGGACCGGCCGTTCAGCTCGGCGCGGACCTTCATCAGCGCGTCGATCTCGACATCCACCGTCAGGTAATAGTCGGGAACCGTGCGCTTCACCTCGCCAAGACGCTTGGCGATGGTCTTGCGCATGCCGCTGTTCGGCACGGCGGTGTAGGCCATGCCCAGCTTGTCGGCCAGCGACTTGGCATCCACACCCTCTGCCTTCGCCGGGGCCGGAGCAGCGGCGGGAGCCGGAGCGGCGGCGGCCGGAGCCGGGGCAGCCGCCGGAGCGGCAGCGGCTTTGGCCGGACCGGCGGCCTTGGCGGCCTCCACGTCGGCCTTGACGATGCGGCCGTGCGGGCCGGTGCCCTTGACGGACTTCAGGTCGACGCCGGCCTGTTCGGCGATGCGGCGCGCCAGCGGACTGGCGAACACGCGCTCCCCGGTGGCAGCCGCCGGAGCGGCGGCCGGAGCCGGAGCAGCTGCCGGGACGGCCGACGGCGCCGGTGCTGCGGCCGGCGCGGCAGCAGCGGGCGCCGGGGCCGGAGCCGGAGCGGAGCCGGCCGACGCCAGCGCGCTCTCGTCCTCGCCCTCTTCCAGCAGGATGGCGATCAGGGTGTTCACCGCGACGCCCTGGCTGCCGGCCGGGATCAGGATCTTGCCGATGCGGCCTTCATCGACCGCTTCGACTTCCATGGTGGCCTTGTCGGTTTCGATCTCGGCGAGCACGTCGCCGGACTTCACCGTATCGCCTTCCTTCTTCAGCCACTTGGCGAGGTTGCCCTCGGTCATCGTGGGCGAGAGGGCGGGCATCAGAATCTGAACGGTCATCCTATCAGCCCTCCTCTCAGCGGTAGCAGGCTTGCTTGGCGGCCTTGACGATGTCGGCGACCTGCGGCAGCGCCAGCTTTTCCAGGTTGGCGGCGTAGGGCATCGGCACGTCCAGGCCGGCCACGCGGGCCACCGGGGCGTCGAGATAGTCGAACGCCTGCTCCATCATCAGCGCGCACATTTCCGAACCGATGCCGGCGAAGGGCCAGCCTTCCTCGACGGAGACGAGGCGGTTGGTCTTCTTGACGCTGTTGACGATGGTGGCGGTGTCCAGCGGACGGATCGTGCGCAGGTTGATGACCTCCGCGTCGATGCCTTCCTTCGCCAGTTCCTCGGCGGCGGCCAGGGCATGGCCGACCATGATCGAGAAGGCGGTGATCGTCACGTCCTTGCCGGCGCGCTCGATCTTGGCCTTGCCGATCGGCAGGACGAATTCCTCGTCCTCCGGAACCTCGAAGCTCTGGCCGTAGAGAATCTCGTTCTCCAGGAAGACGACCGGGTTCGGATCACGGATCGCCGCCTTCAGCAGGCCCTTGGCGTCGGCCGCCGACCACGGCGAGACCACCTTCAGACCCGGGCAGTGGGCGTACCACGAGGCATAGCACTGCGAGTGCTGAGCGGCGACGCGAGCGGCGGCGCCGTTCGGGCCGCGGAAGACGATCGGGCTGCCCATCTGGCCGCCGGACATGTAGAGCGTCTTGGCGGCGGAGTTGATGATGTGGTCGATCGCCTGCATGGCGAAGTTGAAGGTCATGAACTCGACGATCGGCTTCA